>CAZDBE010000131.1:0-14562 GCA_964503675.1 uncultured Pirellulaceae bacterium
GGGTGATACAACAACGGTGTTTACGGCGGCCCTATGTTGCTTCTATCGAGGTATTCCTGTTGGGCACGTGGAAGCGGGCTTGCGAACCGGAAATATACGTTCGCCCTTCCCCGAAGAAGCCAACCGAAAATTGGCTTGCCCATTGGTCAGCCTGCATTTTCCGCCGACGGAAACCAGTGAGAAGAATCTGCTGCATGAGCACGTTGATGCGACTTCGATCACCGTTACTGGTAACACTGTAATTGATGCGTTGCACATTGAGATCGAACGCCAGAAATCTACTGACAACAAAGACAAACTGATTGAATTGATCGGCGAAGATTTCACCCAACGGCCTTACGTGCTGGTCACAGGTCATCGCCGGGAGAACTTTGGTGGCGGTTTTGACGAGATCTGCACCGCACTATCGACTTTGGCCGAGAAACACCCTGAATATTTGTTCATCTACCCAGTGCACCTGAATCCCAAAGTTCAGAAACCTGTTTACGACACACTGGGGAAATTTGACAACATCAAATTGATTCCACCGCAGCCGTATTCTGAATTCGTCACGCTAATCAACAACAGCCGCATCGTGCTGACAGATTCTGGTGGCGTTCAGGAAGAAGCGCCATCTCTGGGAAAGCCTGTACTTGTGATGCGGGACACAACCGAGCGCCCTGAAGGCGTGGAAGCCGGTACGGTGAAATTAGTAGGTGCTGACGCGAAAGCCATCATCGAGAACGTGAACTTGCTGATCGAAGATGCAAGCGCCTACGACCAAATGGCACAAGCGAAAAATCCTTATGGTGATGGTAAGGCCGCGACGAGGATTGCCGAGGCTGTTCAGAAGTTCCTTAGCGAATAATAGTTCCCGTTGCCTTGTTTCTATTTATCCCGATAGCCATTGGGATTCTCTTGGTGCCAGTTCCATGCCGTTTCGATGATCGATTTAGGATTATCGTAAACCGGTTTCCAATCCAGTAGCTCGCGCGCGTAAGATACTTCTGCGACTAATTCTGGAGGATCTCCAGCACGTCTGCCGGTAACGACTGCCGGGATGGGATGTCCTGTTACGCTGCGGCAAGCTTCGATAATCTCGTTAACACTGAAGCCTGTACCGGTGCCCAAATTTACCTTGAGACCTTGGCCGGGCTCTATCTTTTTAAGCGCTGCTAAATGGGCCGAACTCAGGTCGTCTACATGGATGTAGTCTCGAACACAGGTTCCATCGGGCGTAGGCCAATCGTTCCCATAAATTTGAATCTCCGGTCGCAGTCCCACAGCGACTTGAAGAACTATCGGAATCAAATGCGATTCAGGATCATGATCTTCACCTATCCCGCCTAGTGGAGACGCTCCGGCAGCATTGAAATAACGTAGGGCGGCAAAACCAAAACCGTAGGCTTGTGCGTAGTCCTCCAACACTCGTTCGATCACAAACTTCGTAAAACCATAAGGATTGACTGGGTTCTGTGGAGTCTGCTCAGAAATAGGAACCTGCTCTGGGATTCCATAGGTCGCGCACGAGCTGGAGAAGACTATCTTGCGAACTTCTGTCGCCCGCATCGCCTCCAGTAACTCGATCGTGGCAATGACGTTGTTTTGGTAGTATTTCGCTGGCTCCACGACTGATTCGCCAACCAATGCGCAGGCAGCAAAATGCATCACTGCGTCGATTTCATATTCAGTCAACAGTTGCTTCACAAGGGCGCGATCTGACATTTCACCAACGATCAATTCGTTTTCTGGCACAGACTGGCGAAAACCAGTTGAGAGATTATCCAGGACAACCGCGCTGTATCCCTCAGAATTCAAATAGCGCACCATGTGGGAGCCGATGTAACCTGCTCCACCTACAACCAATATATTCACGGTCTGTTTGCCTTCTTGTTGCTGATTTTGTGATATCATTTTATCCAGCCTGAAGATCTTGGCTAGTCAGCCGAAAGCGAAACAATTTTTGCTCAATCGTTTCAACGGCCCCAGAGTAGCTATGCGTAATCAAAGCCTATTGAAAGCGATTGAGTCACTGCAAAATCGGTTCCGCGGTGAAATTCGGGTTAGCGACCTAGAAAGGATGGTGTATGCGAACGACGCGTCAGTATATCAAGCGTTGCCAGCTGCAGTCGCACTTCCGAGCGATAAAAACGATATCGCGTTGCTTATCGAATTGGCTAGAAAAACAGGCCTCGGACTAATCCCGCGCACCGCTGGCACGTCTCTCTCAGGGCAAGTGGTCGGAGATGGAATCGTCGTCGATGTCTCCAGACATTTCACCGAGATTCTTGAGATCAATGCTGAAGAACGCTGGGTCCGAGTTCAACCGGGTGTCATTCGCGATGAACTCAACATGGCGCTTGCGGAACACGGTTTGATGTTTGGTCCCGAGACTTCCACTTCGAACCGAGCTATGATTGGCGGTATGCTGGGAAATAGCTCATGCGGATCTAGTTCGATCGTCTATGGAACGACACGCGATCAAACGATCGAGGTGACTGGTTTCCTCAGCGACGGCTCTCAGACTACGTTCGGTTGTGCGGGCCAATCAGAGAATCTGCCTGCTGAGAGTAGTGAGTTTTCGCAGAGGGTCGCTGCTGAAACGATCGGGTTGCTAGCCGACCGCGAAACGCAACAGCGCGTCCGAGATCAATTCCCGCATCCCGACGTTAGTCGGCGCAACACAGGGTATGCGGTTGACCGGTTGGTTGAATCTGAGGAGTTTGGCGGCAGTGATGGCCCGCTAAACTTTTGCCATCTGATCGCTGGATCAGAGGGGACGCTTTTCTTCGCCACCGAGATCAAGCTGCGTTGCCATCCGCTACCGCCGCCGGACAGTGGGCTATTGTGTCCGCACTTTGAGTCGGTTGATCAAGCGACGCGCGCGGCGCAGATCATCATGCGGCACCATCATGCAGCGATTGCCGAACACTCCGACGGGACAGATGGCGAGCAATACGCTTCTCCGATCTTTGCTTGCGAATTGATTGACCATTTCATCCTCGAGGGGGCTGCTCGAAACATTGAACAGCAAAAGAATCTAGACTTTGTGGACGGAAGCCCCGCCGCCATTGTTATCGTTGACCTGCGCGAGAGCGATCGTCAATCTATTCAAGAAATGGCAGCGAAAATCGTCGCTGATCTAAAAGCGGCCGAGCTGGGATACGCTTTTCCCCTGATGTTTGACGACGCGGTAACTGCGATTTGGCAACTTCGAAAATCGGGACTAGGCGTCGTCGCTAACGTGGTTGGAGATGTCAAGCCCGTGACTCTGATTGAAGACACGGCAGTCACGGTAGACGTTCTGCCTGAGTACATCGCTGAAATCAATGGACTACTTCTTGGCAAATATAACGCTCAGTGCGTTCACTATGGGCATATTGGGGCTGGTGAGATTCACCTGCGGCCAATGGTGGATTTGAAAACGCCGGAAGGCGTCAAAGTATTTCGGCAAATCGCGACCGATGTCGCCACGATCGTCAAAAAGTACCGTGGCTCACTTAGCGGTGAACACGGGGATGGGCGACTGCGTGGAGAGTTTCTTCAGTCCATGATCGGGGCTGAAAACTATGAGTTACTCAGATCCATCAAGAAGATTTGGGATCCCAACGGGATTTTTAATCCCGGGAAAATTGTTGATGCTCCCCCGATGGATACCAGTTTGAGGTACTCGCAGACCCCTACGCGCGAAGTTGCGACGGTGATGGACTTCAGCGATGCCGGTGGCCTACAAAGAGCAGCCGAGATGTGCAGCGGCTCGGGCGACTGCCGCAAGACGGAACTGACCGGTGGCGTGATGTGCCCCAGTTATATGGCGACTCGTAACGAAAACGATACCACGCGTGCTAGAGCCAACGTATTGCGGCAGGTTCTAACAGGTGCCTCAGATTCAGTCGCCCCACTGAATGATTCTCGTTTGAACGAGGTGATGAAGCTTTGCCTCGCTTGTAAAGGTTGTAAATCAGAATGCCCGTCCAATGTCGATGTGGCCAAAATGAAAGCTGAAATTCAGTACGCTGATCATCTCGCCAATGGTGTGCCGGCGCGCGCTCGTCGGGTAGCCGCATTTGCTTCAAAAATGAAATTGGCCAGCAAGACTCCTCGTTTGAGCAATTGGCTGATGTCAAATTCGGGGACGTCCCGAATGTTGAAACGCTACCTAGGTTTTCATGCTGACCGCAATTTGCCCAAGCTTCATCCCCAGACTCTCAAGGCATGGTTCGCAAAACATACGCCTTGGCCAGAGAGTGGTTCCCGCGGCGAGGTTCTCTTGTTTTGTGATGAGTTTACCAATTATCTCGATGTGCCAGCGGGCATCGCCACCGTCGAGGTATTGGAGAGATTGGGATACCGTGTCGAAATTTGCGACCACGGTGAAAGTGGCCGCGCGTCAATCTCCAAAGGGTTGCTCACAGATGCGAGGCACATTGCAGAACATAATGTGCGGGTGTTGGCAGACGCAATTGGCAGCAGCAATAAAATGATCGTTGGGATCGAACCATCGGCATTGCTGACGTTACGGGATGAGTACTTGGTACTGGTCGATTCTAAGTTGAAGGAACAAGCGCGCTTGGTCGCCGATCGTGCGATGCTGATTGATGAGTTTGTTGCGGACTTAATGAGCGCTGGCGAAATTGATCGCAAGCTGTTCACCAATGAGAATTGCTCAATTCGTTTACATGGCCACTGCCACCAGAAGGCGTTGTCCTCACTCAAGAGCACGATCAATATGTTGCAGTTGCCTGTGAACTACCGGGTCAGAATTATTAATTCTGGCTGCTGTGGGATGGCGGGTTCGTTCGGCTATGAGCACGACAACTACCACATTTCGATGGAAATAGGCGAACTAGTGCTTTTTCCTACTCTTCGCACTGAAGGGGCCGAATCGATCATTGCGGCCGGCGGTACTAGCTGCCGGCAGCAAATTCTCGATGGAACGGGCCGTATTGCGCTCCATCCCGTCGAAATCTTGCGTGCTGCAATGGTTTAAAGGCGTTTGTACCCTTCTTGGTACCCACTTTCGACATTGGCGTTGACTTACGAAAGCGGTAACATCTGCCTCGTCGACAACGCTGATTCCCGGTTCCGCTCAAGACGGCAAGCCTGCTATGAAAAAATACCCTCAGACTATTTTCGTCACCGGATGTGCAGGCTTTATCGCTAGTCGTGTGGTTAAGTTTTTGCTTGACGATGGTCACGATGTTGTCGGCATCGACAACATGAATGATTACTATGATGTCTCGCTTAAGCAGTATCGACTTGAACAGCTTCAGGCGAGTGATCGTTTCACGTTCTATCATGACGATATCGAGGATCAGAAAGCGCTGAAGAAGATCTTCGATGCCCACGCGTTTGACTCAGTCGTTAATCTTGCTGCTCGCGCTGGCGTACGTTACAGCATGGTCAATCCAACGGTCTACATGACAACCAACGCGATGGGGAATCTCTTCCTGTTGGAGGCGATGAGAGAGCGTGGAATAAAGAAGTATGTACTGGCGTCGACTTCGTCTCTTTACGCTGGCCAGAAAATGCCGTTCGTAGAAACGTTGGCGGTGAATACTCCGAGATCGGCATATGCGGTGTCCAAAAAGTCCGCCGAAGCCATGGCCTATTCGCATCACTTGTTATACGGCATCGATGTTTCTGTACTTCGCTATTTTACTGTTTATGGTCCAGCCGGGCGGCCCGATATGGCCATCTTTCGATTTGTTAAATGGATCGATTCGGGAACGCCTATTCAGCTCTTTGGGGATGGCACCCAGTCTCGAGACTTTACGTTTGTAGATGACATTGCTCTCGGCACAATCGCTGCAATTAAGCCGGTGGGTTACGAAATCATCAATCTTGGTGGTGGCAATCAGCCGGTCTCTTTAAGAGCCATCATCCAAAAAATGGAAAGTCTACTGGGAAAGAAGGCCAGTATCGTCAATCATCCGTTCCACAAAGCAGATTTTAGAACCACTTGGGCGGATATTTCCAAAGCGGACCGCCTGCTAGATTGGCGGCCTACCGTTTCGCTCGACGATGGCCTAGCGCAGTGTGTTCAATGGCACCATGAAAATCTTCCTTGGTCGGCTCAAATCGATCGGAGTCGGCCAGAGTTCGTTCCTGAAGCGTTGCAGGCAGTAGGTTAGATCTGGCCAGATTTTGGCTGATTTTTAACTCCACGTAACTGCTACATCTCCACCAAGGCAAACGTCGACGTCTTTGCCCGAGTCGCGCTTCCTAGAATTGTAGGATCCGCAATAAACCAAACTTCTTTGTTGGTTTGATTCCACACTGGCGAGGTTGTCGCGTTGGCCAAAATTCGGGTCTCTCGCGACTTCCTCGGAATCCGCTTTTCGATATTCGAACGGCAGCGGGTTTGTGTCTCTTTGACATTGGACGATCGACACGGCCTCAATATCCCGTTGAGAACAGTCTGGAAGGTTAACGTTGACCAATTGCCCTGCCCCAAAGTCAGGGTCTTCCATCAATTGAGTGACAACTCTTCGGACCAGCCCTTTCGTACTATCCCAATCGAATGCCTCTGGGTAGTTCAAGCGATGTTGGGAAATCGCTATTGCTCGAGCACCGAAGAAAGTAGCTTCCCGAGCTGCGGCAACGGTTCCCGAGATGAAAAAATCGACCCCCAAATTTCCCCCATTATTGATTCCTGAAAATACCCAATCAAAATCCTGCCCTAACTGGCTCAATCCAACACGAGCACAGTCAGCAGGGGTTCCCGATAGGTGCCAATGATTGGTCGAATGTTGAGTCAACGCCATCGGGGTCTCAAAAGTCATTTGATGGCTGATACCAGATTGAGGAGTTGCTGGAGCTACCACCACGACTTGACCGAACTCGGCGAGAATCACCTCTAAAGTGCTTATCCCGGGGGCATCCCAGCCGTCGTCGTTGGTCAACAAAATTCTAGTCACAAGCTAATCTCCAATAAATCCCGCTGGTTTTTTGCTTTAGATTGTAACGAATAGATGGCCTATAAGGATCAACCGACGGCGGGGTTGAAGCTGGCTAATGATTCACATGAATATCTTAAGGCAGGGATTCAACGTGTCCTACGCTACGACATCAAGGATCCTACCCATAAAGCTGGAAGACGTTTACCTATCTACCCCAATCCTCAGTGCGCCGAAAATTCCGATGAGCACACGTACCTTCAACATTCTGACAATTGATGACAACGAATCCATCCATGAGGACTACCGCAAGGTTCTTATCGGCGAGGAGGCTGATCTTAAGTTGGCCGAGGCTGCCGAATTTCTCTTTGGGGACGATTCCAATGAACTCGATCCAGAACAGCTTAAAAATCAGCTGTCCGACCGAGTCTATGAGTTGGACTCCGCACTTCAGGGGTCTACCGGTTTGGCCAAAGTCGAAGAGAGCTTGGAGAAGGGTAAGCCATATGCTTGTGCATTTATCGATGTTCGAATGCCACCTGGTTGGGACGGCGTGGAAACAGCAAAACGGATTTGGGAAGTTGACCCTGATTTGCCCATCGTGCTTTGTACTGCCTATTCGGATCATTCATGGGAAGAAGTCTCTCAACAACTCGATCGAACCGACCAGTTGCTGATACTCAAGAAACCTTTCGATCCTATTGAGCTTCGGCAGGTCGTGGCGTCGCAAACGGCGCGGTGGGACTTGAATAGGCTGATTAAAGAAAACACGATGCAGCTAGAACAGCGTGTCGAGAAACGAACCCGCGAAATGTTTGAGGCTCGCGACCTTGTATTTTTCACGTTAGCTCGTTTGGCAGAATCGCGTGATCCTGAAACAGGCCAGCACTTGGAGCGCATCGAGGGCTATACCGGAATGTTGGTCAACTGGTTGGCAGAAAACGGGCCCTATCAAGGCCAGATCGACGACGCTTATCGAACGCAGTTGTGCCGCTCAAGCATTTTGCACGATATTGGTAAAGTTGGTATTCCGGACAGCATATTGCTGAAACCGAGCCGACTGACTGCTGATGAATTTGAAATCATGAAACAGCATTCGCGCATTGGGGCTGAGGCTCTAGAGGATTCCGCACTCAAATCGAAGTCCTGTAAATTTCTTTCGCTCGCCGCGGAGATCGCTCGCTACCATCACGAGAAATTTGATGGTACCGGCTACCCTCATGGCATCAAAGGACTTCAGATTCCATTGTCTGCGCGAATTGTAGCGGTTGCTGACGTGTTTGACGCATTGACGTCCGAACGAATCTACAAGCGTGCGATGCCTTGCGAGAGTGCCCGAAGTTTAATCGTTGACGAATCGGGCAAACATTTTGACCCTGAGATTGTCAATGCGTTTCAAGCTTGCTGGGATGAGTTTAAGGCATGCGCTGAAGCCCCAAAAGAGTCGCCGAGAATCCCGTTGGTAGCGCAATTGGTTCAAAAGGGGCTGATCGCCTCGCCGGCCACCTAACACATGCAGCTACCGAAGTAATTCAAGCAAATCAAATCAAAAATTTCCAATCCGATCAAGCGCGATGTCTAATCTAAATTCATTACATCATCAATTTTTCAACAAAACTAGCGAACGGATCTACTTTCGCGATAAGGATCGAAAACTAACTTGGGCAAACCCATCTTTTTTTTGCGATTTGGCCTCAGAGGATGTTAGCCAATTAATTGGTACTACACTTGCCGAGATCGAGTTGGAATCGCTAATTGCTGACACCCTAGGCGAGGTCGAAGGAGCGGTCTACGAGAACCATGAGTCTCAAACACGTTCGCACTTGCGTGGTTCGATGGGGAATTCTAACGTCACAATTTTTGTCGAGTGTCACCCCGTTCACTCCGAAGACGGTGTTTTTGCGGGCGTCGTCGGACAATACCGAATCGAAGAAGTCAGCAAGTACTTGGGCTACGAGAAGATCTTGATTGACAGTTTGATGAAAAACACTCAAGACTTAATTTACTTCAAGGATAGAAACTCGAAGTTTACTCGAGTCAGCGAATCGATGATTCCGCGTTTGGGCGCAAAAAGTATAGAGGATATCATTGGCAAAAGCGATTTCGATTTTTGGGACATGGAGTGTGCCCAAGGTTTTTTTGATGACGAACAAAGAATCATCGATACTGGCGAATCAATCTCCGTGCAATGCGAAGAAGAGCTTCGTGTAGATGGCATAACAAGCTGGGTTGTTTCGTCAAAAATGCCGCTCTACGACGAGAACAACGAAGTCATTGGGACATTTGGGATTAGCAAAGATGTTACCGAACTGAAGCAAACTGAACTCAGACTGGATCAAACTCACCAAGAATTGCTTGAGGCCTCGCGGCAGGCTGGTATGGCAGAGATCGCTACCAACGTTATTCATAATGTAGGTAACGTGCTCAACAGCATTAATGTTTCTATTGCCACGGGACGTGATCTGACCAAAAATCAAGATTTGTCGCACCTAAGGAAAGCTGCCGATCTGTTGGAAGAAAATGCTAGTAACAGTGGGTACCTGCTTAACGATAAAAAAGGAAAAATCCTTCCCGGCTTCATCAAGCTTTCGGCTCAGACACTGGAGAATACCCGAGAAAAACTACTCGCCGAGTTTGATAATCTAAAGAAACACCTAACCCACGTCAAAACTGTCGTCTCAATGCAACAGGAATATGCCGGAGCAAGAAACATTTTGAAGGAGCTGAAGGTCTCTTCGCTAGTTGAAGACGCAATCCAGATCGGAGAGGGATCACTCCAACAATCAGGGGTCGGAGTCATCACGTGTTTTGAAGAGAACGTTGAAGCGACGGTCGAGAAGCACAAAGTTCTACAAATACTTATCAATCTGATCCGCAATGCCAAGCACGCCTGCGAGGATGCGGAAGATGGGCGTGAAAAGGAAATTAAAATTACCGTCGATACGCCAACCGATGACTTTTTCACGATTGAAATCGCGGACAATGGTGTTGGTATTTCTTCAGAAAATCTGACCTGTATCTTTAACCACGGTTTCACCACCAAAGAACAAGGCAAAGGCTTTGGTTTGCACAGCAGTGCTAACGCAGCTAAAGAAATGGGTGGATCGCTGATCGCCACTAGCGATGGTATCGGCTTCGGTGCTTCTTTCGTATTGACTCTGCCGATCAAGCCCAAAGTGCGCAAGCAGACCTCCACCAAAAGTATTAGCGATACGACGGTAGATCAAATGCTGCCTCCGGAAGTTGCCGCCGCATTACTATAGAAAAGACCTTAGATCTATTGATCTACTTTAATTGATCTGGCAAGCAGCTATCTGGGAACCCTTGAAAGCAAACAGGTTTAGCAAACCGATATATTGATTGGTGTCCGATTGAAGTGAAGTAGCTGTGAGTCGTCGCTGGGTACGGCCCACCGTGATGCATCGCGTTGCAGACCTCGATTCCCGTCGGAAAACTGTTGAAGACAATCCGGCCAACCTTTCGTTGGAGAATGCGCACCAACGCCGCATTGTTTTTCAGATCTTCGTCAGTTCCATGAATGGTGGCTGTCAGATGGCCGTCAAGACTGTTGGCGTATTCCATCATCTGATCGGTTGACTGGCATTTAAAGACGATCGAACTGGGCCCAAAGACCTCTTCGGAAACTTCCGGTTGATTGATCTGGCTAACATCCGATTGATATATATTGCACGCGGCTTGGTGGGCTTTGGCGACCGGCGGTTGGCTTGACGAACCAACGCGACTGACGCCATCGACGCTGGCAATACGTTGCTGTCCATCTTCATAGGCCCTGTGAATACCCGGATGTAGCATTGTCGCCGGCGCAACCTCTTCGGCGGCAGCTTTCGCTGCTGAAAGAAAGGTATCCAGTGGTGATCCTTTCACACCAAGGACAGCGCTAGGGTTGGTGCAAAACTGACCGACACCAAGATTGACCGACTGAATATAGCCGGCCGCAATTTCCTCCGCTCGTTGCTCGAGTGCGCCGGGCAGTAGAAAAACAGGATTTAGACTTCCCATTTCAGCATAAAAGGGAACCGGGTTCTTGCGCTGATTAACAGCATCAAACAATGCGCGGCCACCCTGAAGCGATCCCGTAAACGCGACGGCAGAAACTTTATCGTGCTGAACAAGTTCGACGCCCGCGCGATTAGTTTTTCCCTGAAGCATCGAAAATGTGCCAGCCGGAAGCCCGGATTCTTCAACGGCCGCCGTAATCACCGACGCAATGATTTCGCACGTTCCCGGATGGGCAGGATGAGCTTTCACGACGACCGGGCATCGCGCCGCCAACGCAGAAACAGTATCGGTGCCTGCCACAGAAATCGCTAACGGAAAATTACTGGCGCCGAACACGACGACTGGGCCAACGCCAAAGAGCATCGTCCTGACGTCTGGCTTGGGCGGAACGCGATCTGGGTTGCCTTGATCAATTCTTGGTTGTCGCCAAAGCTCCTTTCGCGCCATGTTTGCAAAGATTCGGGTCTGATTGCACGTGCGGCCGCGCTCGCCGGTCAACCGCGCGAGCGGCAGCGCTGTCTCTGCGTGGGCGCGATCAAGCAATGCATCTCCTGCCGATTCTAAGCCATCGGCGATTGCCTCTAACAAGTCGCCGATAGTATCGCTGCTGGCGGTCTGCAGCGCGTCGTAAGCCTTGTCAGCGGCCGTTAGGGCTTCGTCAATTTCCGCTTTTGTCGCTTCGGAAAATTGTCCATCCAAAATCTCGCTGTTGGCAGGATTGATTGCCTCAAATGTTTCGGTCGCCGACGCCGTGCGGTGTCCAGCAATGAAATGTTGTCCAGTAAGTTTCACAATTTCCTCTATTATCAAGTTGTCGATAGGGTTGGATTGTCAGTCCATTGAATTGGTCAGTTTCCCGATTCCATCAATTTCAATCTCCACTACGTCACCAGCTTCCAATGAGAATTCGTCCGGTGGAATAATTCCTGTTCCTGTCATCAACAAGCACCCATGCGCGTGCGTGTTGTCTCGGAAAAGAAATTCCACCAGTTCTTCAAATTCGCGCTTTATCTGGGAGATTTCTATCTGATCTTCGAAAACAGTTTCTGCTGATCGCGTGATTTTCATTTTGATCAGCGCGTCTTTGGCCGGCGGTTCTTGGGAAACTAGAATTGCCGGTCCAATCGAAGCGCAACGATCAAATGACTTCGCCTGTGGCAAGTACAGCGGATTCTCTCCTTCGATATCGCGGCAGCTTAGATCATTGCCGACAGTGTAACCAATGATTTTTCCCTTCCGTGTGATCACAAGAGTCAACTCGGGTTCTGGCACAATCCATTTTGAATCGCCTCGTCGGTGCATGACATCTCCGGGACCAACGGTGCGTTGAGCCGTCGCTTTCATGAAGAGTTCTGGCCGATCGGCATCATAGACTCGATCGTAAAAATCACCGCCTCCAGCATCCTGTGATTCTTCCATCCTTGCGGTTTTACTGCGGAAGTAAGTTACGCCGGCGGCCCAGATTTCTTGGTCGGTCATCGGCGCCAATGGCTTCTGCGCAACAGACTCAAGCGACGTATCTTCTTTGAGTCCCGGCAGCATTCGGGTCAACGTCTCAAAGAGTGAGTCATCGTTGACCAAGTCATTCCACGGGCGGTCGATCGAATACCATGATCCATCGGAGTTTAGAATTGGGCCGGTCGAAGTTAGGTAGAGCAGCATAAAGTGTCACTTTCCGGTTTGGAGTTGTCGGTGTTCTCCGGGCTATCACATCATTTTTCTAGATGAAAATTTACGCGCACGATAGATGGCCTACCCCTAAAACGGCAAATAGGGCAATGCATACCAGAGGGCCATTGCTAGGCCGAATCCAACCACAGACACAATAGTCGAGATGATGGTCCAAGTCTGAAACGTTTGCTTCTCGGTCATTAACATGTATCGGCTGACCATCCAGAAACCACTGTCGTTGACATGCGACACCGCGGACGCTCCCGCAGCTATCGCCACGACGACCAGCGCCAATTGGGGTTGAGACAAGTCACTTGCCACACCAGACATTAGACCACCTGCGGTTACCATCGCCACGGTTGCCGAGCCTTGGGCAACACGCACGAACACAGCAAAAAGATAGGCCAACACCAAGACGTGAATGCCCCAGTTCTCGCATGCCACGCTTAACGCTTCACTGACGCCGCTGTCTCCCATGATTCCCTTGAACACACCTCCGGCCCCGGTTATCAAAATAATAATTCCGGCAGGACCAAGCGATTTCGTCATCACATCCATCAGTACAGCCTTGTCATAGCCACGACCATAGCCAAGATAAATCAGCGCACCGAGGGTGGCCAACAATAAGGCAATAATTGGATGGCCTAAAAACAACATCCCCTTCGACACGATGCTTGATTCTGAGATCTTAGCACTGACGGCAGCTTCGTATGCCTTCTTTCGGGCTTTAGGATTCTCACGATCCTCAACCGAGAGAGATTCTACGATCGCAGTACGCTCAATGTCTTTGGCAGTGTACTCCTTGACAATGGTGCCAGCCAAAATCAGTGCGATCGGCAACCCAATCAAAGTCAAGATCAAGGTCAAGCTAGGAAGTTTCGAATCGTCCTCTTCAGCTGCTTCGGCGACTTCATCGAATTCTTCGGGCGGCGCAATGTAGAGTCTATCGGCCATAAACTTGGGAACCAAAATTCCGCCAATGATTGCCGTTGGAAATCCAACGATACAGCCAAACAAGATTACCCAGCCGAGGCTGACTCCCATCTCGTAAGCCACCCAAACGGGTCCTGGTGTCGGTGGTACGAATGCATGTGTTACCATTAAGCCGGCGAGCAATGGTAGACCGAACGCCAAAACTGACTTTCCCGTTTTTCGCGAAAGTGCGTAGACGATCGGCGCAATGATTACCAATGCCACATCAAGAAAAACTGGAATCGAAATAATGAATCCAGTGACAACCATTGCCCACGAGGCGCGCTTTTCACCAAAAATTCTCAGCAGTGATTTCGCCAAGCTTTTAGCTCCACCCGAATGTTCAAGTAGTGAACCAAAGATCGCTCCAAGTCCGATAATTGTCGCGATGAACCCAAGGCTACCTGCCATGCCGGATTGGATTTTGTCGCCAATGGTGGCTAACTCCAGCGTTCCGGCGCCCCCAGTTAATTCTTTGGAAGACCCAATCGCTACAAAAAGGCTGGCCAAAATTAACGCCAAAAACGCCTGCATGCGAAGCTTCAAGATCAAAAACAGCAGCACGAAAACCGCAACAACCAACAGCGTCAACAAATAACCCAGTGACAACGAATCTTTCGCCGGTGATTGTTGAGCGACATCCTGAGCGGCAAGCAGTGGCGCAAAAAACAGAGCAGCATTCAATTGCATGTTGGTCTCCGGGGCAAATAAGTTGGCGGAACTTTGTGTGGATGGTGATGAACATCCTGCAGATGTTCCGCTAAACGAAAGGAATCGAATCGAGACTTTTCTAGGCTGACACTTTTGGTAGCCTTATGTTAATTGTATTCCCTAGCCATCACAATGATTGAAACCTCCGGACCAGTTTTCAATTGATTCAAAAACTACTGTGATAGAACTTTAATGAACTACTTTGAAACAGACGATCCGGCTATCTTCGATGTGCAGACCTCGGCCGATGGGCCAGCTGGATCGTTGCCGTTGACCGACGAGATGCTCCGTCATCGTCCCAGCGGCGACC
>CAZDBE010000132.1:0-14543 GCA_964503675.1 uncultured Pirellulaceae bacterium
ACCAAACATCACCACCCACAGGATAACCGTGATCAGCGCACAGAGTCCAATGCGATTCCAGACGTCTGGGTTGGAAAGGAAATCTTTGACCTTAGCGAAAGGTTTCTTCCGCGCTGGAAGCATCCAGCGATTGCGATTATTGGCGGCGTTGGACATGGTTAGTTGGCAGCACCATTAGAACCAGATGAATTCTGTTGGCCCGCTTGCTGGCCATTTCGATACCCCTTGCGTGACTGATCGCGACTTTCATCACGCGGCTCGTCGTAAGCTTTGACAATATTGGTCACCAAACGGTGACGCACGATATCTTCGGCACTTAGTTTGGTTATCGCAACGCCGTCGATATTTCCTAGGCGCTCAAGTGCATCGACTAGACCGCTTCTGGTATGTTTTGGTAGATCAACCTGAGTTGCGTCGCCTGAGACAACAATTTTTGAATGATGCCCCATGCGGGTGAGGAACATTTTCATCTGTGACGCAGTCGTGTTTTGAGCTTCATCTAGAATGATGAAAGCATTGTTAAGCGTCCGACCTCGCATGTAGGCCAGTGGACAGACTTCGATCACGCCTCGCTCGATTAGATTCCGCGCCTGCTCGTATCCAATCATCTCATGAATTGCATCTAGTAGTGGACGCAAGTAAGGATTAATTTTGGCCTGCATATCTCCTGGCAAGAAACCAAGACTCTCTCCGGCCTCAACCGCTGGACGCACCAATACGATTCGTTGAACCATCTGGTTCTTGAGGGCTTCGACAGCCATCGCGACAGCAAGGTATGTCTTTCCCGATCCGGCCGGGCCGACGGCAAAAACTAGATCTTTGTTTCGGATCGCTTCAACGTAGCGGCCTTGGCCAGCAGTACGCGGGCGAATTTCTTTACCGGTCTGGAGCGTTTCGATCGAGGCATGTTTTTTTCGAGGCGCGGATTTACCGCTTGCTCGTGCAACCGTCTCGTTGAAAAGGTCGGGCGTTAGATTCCCTCGCCGACGAACAATCTCCGTCAGTTGTTCGAGGACATCGATGGCTTGAGATACTGCTTTATCATCCTCGCCGGTGACAGTAATTTTTCCATTGCGATGAATGATGTTGACGTCGAATTCCTGACGGAGACGACGAAGGTGCTGATCCTTGGCACCGAAGAGCGGCAAAACGATCTGCTGCTCGATAGGGGAGATTGTGGCTTCAGTCATTAATTAGCGCGATGAGTTGTACACCGCTTCCTGATGCTCGAATAGTAATGTGTTATCAATTATAGCCAATGGTTAAGTGAGGTCGGGCTTACTGCAAGGTTCGGGTTGGGTTCGTGTTTTTTACAGGGTCAACAATACCGATCATAAGGATCCTGATCCCTTGCTTGATGGTTGTAGCGAAAAGCGGGCCTCTTGTAGAGACGAAAAGGAGCCGCTTAGGCCTTCTTTTAAACACGGAATTGTTTTCAACAACCTTTCCACCACGATGACTGAATGCTGTCGATTCCCTATTATAAGGCGTAATCTGCGGTGGGCGTGGTCGCTGTTGTTTAGACGACCCGCAATTGCCCCGGATTCCAAAAAAATGCTTTCAACGTCGTAGAATCATGAAAATTCATCAAGAAACCTATCCCGGTTTGATGGCCGTTGCAGTCACCGCAGTTTTTGATTCGCCGCTGGGGGAAATTGAAACGCCAGCTGAGATCTTTGGCATGCTGGACACTCAGTTTGAGTCTCCAATTAGCAAAGACGAAAATACCAAGACACTTGTGCGAGATGTACTGCGGCAAACAGGATACAAACCAACCGGTCGCGGTAAGCCTGCTTCGGAGTACTTAATTAAAGCTGTTTCGGAACAGCGTCTGGGCTCGATCAACCCGTGCGTGGATGTGTTGAACATTGTTTCGTTGCATTGCGGTTTTCCAATTAGCGTCGTTGATCTGGATTTGGTTATCGATCCGCTGACGATTAAACCGGCCCCATCAGAGACAAGTTTCATCTTCAACGCCAGCGGGCAAGAGATAAAACTTGACGGACTGGTTTGTCTTTACGATGGAAACGGGGCATGTGCCAACGGAGTCAAAGATTCGCAGCGCACCAAGACCAGTGCCACAACAACAAAAGCGTTATCTATTTTCTGGGGCGTGCAGTCGCTTGAGACGCAAGTTGATGCGGCCGTTGACTGGCACGCTGAGCTGCTTGGAAAAGTCGGCGCTACGGTCGAGCAGGTGCTTGTTTCAAAGCCCTAGGGGCCACCGCTAAATCCGTGATGCCTCGGCTACTCCAGCGAAGGGAAGAGCCAATAAGGCTAGAAAAGCAATGATTTGATTGCTCTTTCAGACAAGGGGATGCCACCCAAAGGAAGACACCCATACCATCGAGGGGGCAGTTTGTCGGATTGGGAGTTTCGCGATGCAAATTCCAACAGAAGCGGCAACTAATTAATGCAACCACTATAACTGCCACCGATTATTCTCGACTTTCGCGCACAATACTGTTGGCCATTCTTAGCGGCGACCTAGGATTGCCAAATCTTATCTCTCTTTTCTATTCTGTAACCCGGTCGCTCCTCATGCTCTACACGTCACGATCCCGAACCAACAATCAAGTACTAGACACGCACCACAAGGCGTTGGAGGTAAATCTCGATGCCCGTCGCTACGGCACATTCGCCGAGATTGGTGCGGGTCAAGAAGTCGTGCGCTGGTTCTTCCGCGTCGGTGGTGGTGCAGGCACGATTGCCAAAAGCATGTCGGCTTACGACATGGCGGTCAGTGATGCGATCTATGGCCGAGCAAAACGATACGTTTGCCGTGAGCGACTACAGGCGATGCTAGATCAGGAACACGCATTGAACCTAGATCGCTTGAAAGACACCCGTGGCGACACGACGGCGTTCTTTGCGTTTGCAGATACGGTATCGGCGCGAAATTTCAAAGGCACCAACGAGTGTCATGGCTGGATGGGCATCAAATTCCAAGCTCATCCACGCGACGAAGACAGCCAAATCATCCTTCACGTGCGGATGCTTGACAACGAAGCAAACCTACAGCAGGAAGCACTTGGCATCGTCGGCGTGAATCTTGTTCACGGAGCATTCGCGCTTAACCACGAACCAGAAATGCTGGTCGACTCGTTGCTGGACGGCCTTTCGACATCGCGGATTGAAATCGACATGATTGAATTTTCCGGCATTGCATTTCGGCATGTAGACAACCGACTGATGAGCTTGAAGTTAGTCGAACTAGGACTTAGCGGTGCGGCGATGTTTGATGCCGATGGCAGCGTGTTGCAACCGTCGGAGTTTTTCTACAAGAAGCCAATTTTGGTCGAGCGTGGAAGCTTCCGTCCGTTTTGCAACGTCAACTTAGACATGCTTCGGTGTGCCGACGAGAAATTCGAGCAACTACAAGAGGTCGACGGAAAACCTGTAGCTCAGATACTTGAAATCACCATGAACAATCTGAAATCAGAAGGCGAAATCGACCTAAGCGATTTCTTGGCCCGAGCCGATGCGATGGCGGCTTGTGGATACCCAGTTCTGATTTCTGACTATTTTGAGTACTACCGCCTATCGGACTACCTCTCGCGATACACGCGCGAGCCAATCGCGATCACGATGGGTGCGGGCAGCGTCTTAGACTTGTTCGACGAAAGCTATTACTCAGAACTGGATGGTGGTGTACTCGAAGCGTTCGGACGGCTGTTCAAAAACGGACTTAAAATCTATTGCTATCCACTAAGGAATCGCGAAACGGGTGAATTGATGACGTCGGAAAATCTGTCGATTCCTGAAGAGCTAAAATCGCTGTACGAACACCTTAAAGCACGCGGCGGCATCAATGAACTAGACAATTACGATCCAGAATGTCTGGGGGTCTTCTCCCGCGAAGTGCTGAAGAAAATCAAGCACGGGGATTTGTCATGGGAGGCAATGGTACCTCCGGAAGTTGTCGATGTGATCAAGAAAAATTGTTACTTCGATTGCCCACCAACGCCCGTGGCGATTCCGGCAGCGGTGACAACTACGACGATAACCCCCGCACTAGTCTAGCGACATGCGGTAGTGGATTTAGTTTCCACGTGAGAAATCGGGTGGTTACACTTCCACCTCTATTTGAAATGCAAGCAACAAAGCGATTGAGCAAGTGCTTGCGCGTCGTCTTGAGCGCGGTTCATTCCTCGGTAGGGCTTTGACTGTGTATTCTCTATTCGATACGGGTGTCAATTCGCTACAAGAACTTTGTACTTCCCCGAACGTGACACCTTTGCATTGTTCATGAGAAAAATTGAGGTTCTAGTATTCGCCTTTGGTGAAATTGCAGGATGAATGTTGCTCGGTGGTAGTATAGAATGCGGCTCCCTCTAAGAAAGAGCCATCTTGCTAAATGGTACCGCTTGTCAATGCAGCCATCAAAACCTCTTACAAAACGCCAAAACACTCTTGTCTTAGCTTCGTGCATCTTGCTTCAAGCATTGGTCGGCTTCCCAATCGGGGACGCAGCGCAACCTCTGGCGCAGCAATCTCAACGTTGGACCACGTCGAAGATCAAGGGAACTCCTGGTCCTCCCTCACCCTATTCGATTGAGCGCGTCCTAACGGATGTAAAACTGACGCGCCCAACGGAAATGATCTATCTTCCGTCAGCCAATCAGTGGGTCGCCACACAAACTGACGGCAAAGTTTTATCGTTTAGCACGACTGGCGGCGAAGTGAAAATGCTGCTGGACCTGAAGAAGCCCGATGTCAAGTTTTGCCGAGCCTTAGGAATCGCATTTGATCCAGATTTTCCGCACCGCCCATATTGCTACATCGCCAAATCAGAACATCCCGGCACGAACGATGGAGCATGTTTACTCCAATTTAGGGTGTCCGATCCTGCGACTCTCGAAATCGACTCAGCCAGCGCGAAGACATTGCTACGTTGGAGCAGCATCGATCACAGCGGGGGCTGTGTAAAATTTGGTCCCGATGGTTATCTGTATTTGACGATTGGAGACGGACAGCGCCCTACTCCGCCGGACCCCAAGGGGACCGGGCAGGACATCAGTGACCTGCAGGCATCCATCATTCGGATCGATGTCAACGATTCAAAATGGTCGAAGGAACAGCTTACTAAATCAGATTCACTGTATCGTATTCCGGCTGACAATCCGTTCGTCGATGTCGAAAATGCACGTGGAGAAGTCTGGGCTTTCGGAGTCAGGAATCCATGGAAAATATGTTTTCATCCCGTTAGTCATGAACTGTGGACCGGCGACGTCGGCTGGGAAATGATGGAGATGGTGTACCGCATTGAGCGCGGCGGAAACTACGGATGGAGCGTCAAAGAAGGTAGCCAAGACGTTAAGGCCAACGGAGATCGCAGCCAGATTGCCATAACACCGCCGATCGTCGAACACAACCACATTGAGGCACGCTCAATAACAGGCGGATATTTCTGGCAAGCCGAACGCATGGCTCAATTGCACGACGCTTACATCTACGGCGACTGGATGACGGGAAAAATCTGGGGCCTCAAACACGACGGCGTGCAGGTCACTTGGCAGCAAGAACTTACCGACACCCCGCTGCAGATTGTCAGCTTCGCGCTTGCTCCTGACGGAGAGGTGCTTGTCGTTGGCTACGACGGTACGATCCATCGCCTGATTCCCAATCCCGACATTGGCACCAGCATGGCGGTCGACTTTCCCAAACGCCTGAGTGAAACCGGGCTGTTTACTGACACCGAAAATCAGGTCCCTACCGTGGGCGTCGTGGAGTACTCCATTAACGCCCACCACTGGGCTGATGGAACGACCGGCCGGCAATGGTTCGCTCTCACGCAGGGCACCGAGGGCGACAAGATAACACAGTACAAACGTAGTAACTGGGAGGTCGGCCAAGTGATGGGCCATTTCTCCTTTCCACACGATGCGGTATTTGCCAAAACTGTTTCCATCCAAACTGATCCGGCAGACGCATCAACCAAGAGAAGACTCGAGACTCAAATCCTACATCGATTCAAGGACGAATTCAAAGCGTACAACTATATTTGGAACGCTGAGCAAACTGACGCCGTTCTGCAACCCAACAAGCCCGCTTACACCGAACTGGAAGTCAAAGACCCAATCGCCAAACTCACCGGTGGCGTCCGCAAGCAAATTTGGACTCACGCCAGCCGCGATCAGTGTGCGCTGTGCCATATTTGGAGTGCCGGTACGGTACACGGCTTCAAAGTTGATCAACTCAATCGCCGCCACGCAAACGAAACGGACAATCAACTGGACAAGTTTTTTGCGTTGGGGTTACTAGATCGGGTGCCCGAGAAAACCGGACCGGCAACCTCGCCAACCGATCCTGATGCGTCGCTTGAGGATCGGGCCCGTGAGTACCTGAGCCTTAATTGTGCTCATTGCCATCGAAATGGCGGAGGAGGAACCGCGGCGATTGCACTCAACAAATCAGTTGCGCTAAAAGATATGAGAATGATTGACCAACCGGCTGCGCAGGGCGGTTTTGGAATTACCAATCCACATGTCATTTCATCTGGAGCGCCGGGACGCAGCGCTCTTCTGTACCGACTGGCCAAAACGGGTCCCGGACACATGCCGCATTTCGGCACCAATGTGATCGACCAACAGGGAGTTCAGCTGATCAGCGACTGGATTACTTCCTTGGGGTCGAAATCAGATCTTAATTCATCGAAGGAAAGGTTTGATCGTTTGATTGCGGCGCCGCGATTGGACACTGGTGACGGCAATATAGATGCGATCTTGGACGAGCTTCTATCAAAAACTGAGACAGCTCTGGTGCTGGCAATTCGGTGTGGCAGTGATGATGTTCCAGAGAATCTGCTGAAGTGTATCTGCAACAAAGCGGCTACAGCAAAACCTGAGGTCCGCGATTTGTTCGAGAGGTACTTCCCAGAAGAACTAAAAATCGAGCGGCTCGGTCCGAACGTGAATCCTACCGTGTTACTCTCCAAAGCATCACGCGATGGAAATGTGGAACGCGGGCGGAAGCTGTTCCTCGAATCAACGCTCAACTGCCGGCAGTGCCATCAATCCGAAGGGCAGGGCATTGCAGTCGGACCAACGTTTGATGGCATCGGCAGTTTACACACCATGGAACAATTGCTGGTGAGCATTCGCAAACCGTCGGCTCTGATCGATCAGAAATACCTGAGCTACCTTGTGTTGACCGATGAGGGTGAAGTCATAACGGGGGTGAAGACAAACGAAACGAGCGAAGCCGTCACGATTGTCGATTCACTGGGCAAATCGCATGAGATCATGAACGATACAATTGAGGCAATTAAGCGCACCGAAAAATCAGTGATGCCCGAAGGATTGCTGGACGAGCTTACTCTTGATCAGGCCGCCGATTTACTGGCATGGTTGTCGGATCAGACTACTGCGCGAAAACTACAAACCCGAAGCGCAAGCGAGTGAGTATTGTGGCGCACGGTGACTCACTCGCTTACGCTTCGGGCATGTATTGGGGTGAATACCTACGACAGAAACAACGGTTTGAGATGACGCTCGTAAAGGTTGTCAGTTACGTTACGACTGATCGACTCTTCGCACTCAACTAGCATATTCAAATACCGGTCGCCCATTTTGGCGGCAATCTTGTAACCCACATGCAGCAGTTGCCGCACTGAAGGGTTGAATTCTGGATGATCTGGTTGGTGCCGCAACGCGTTGACGTATTGGCTGGCCGACCAACCTTGCACCTCATCGGGTGAAGGAAGTTT
This sequence comes from uncultured Pirellulaceae bacterium, assembly GCA_964503675.1. GTDB lineage: Bacteria > Planctomycetota > Planctomycetia > Pirellulales > Pirellulaceae > Mariniblastus. The sequence continues at coordinate 7,709 of CAZDBE010000132.1, forward strand.
AGCGTAATCAATGTCGATCACCGACGCGTAAGGCTCGCACAAAGCGTCTTTGTGCTCGAAGGCTTGAGCGTAAACGTCTTTGGCCAATGCCAGTCCGTCACCGTCGGCTTCAGCCAATCCAATCAGTTCTTCCAGCCAAGTCGTACCGGCAGTTTTAATATGCAGTCCAGCGCCAGTTTTCTCCAAGCAACGACGAATGGGCCCGTAGATCGAAAACTTGTCGCTGCCGGAGTGAACACTTAACTTAAGGTTTTCTGGCATGCCGTATTTTTTCACGGCGAAGGCAATGACGGCCAGATCGTCAGAGAATTCTTTCTCGAATTGGTCCGCGTCACCAACATAGTCAACTCCCTTGTTGAACCGGCCGGTGAATTTGGGAGCGATGGTCTGGACCGGAACATTTTCTTTAGCCAGCGCTGCCAGAATGATCAGCAATTCAGGCGGAGTTTGTGGGCTGTCGGTTTCGTCCATTGAAACTTCAGTGATGAAATTTCCTTCGCCTTTCTTGTCGGCGATGTAGCGATAGATCTCACCGGCAGACTGAACCGCTTTGAGAAATTTATTTGCTGTGTCTGTGATAAGTTGTTCAGTAATAACTAGTTCTTCGTCGATGCCGTCGACCTTTAAAGAGCCAACCAAGTCTTTGACGCCGTCGACAAAGGCGGCAACATCTTCAGACGAGGCAGCAGAGTCGATCGCGTCAGCCACATCGAGCGTAAAGAAATCGCTATTTGAAAGAAACCCACCTACCAAATCCAAATTAATATGGTCGGCATCGACGTAGTGAGATTTTCCCCAGCCCAATTCTTTGCATGCCGCATCGGCAGCGTCACGTGTCGATTGAGGAACAGAACCGATCGTTGTGTGTTCGCGATTGGATTTATTCCAGACCGGAACAATCTCCACGCCTTGTTCGGCAGCTTTCATAACCGCAGCCAATTGTGCTTTGGCTTGGTGAGCAAAACGGTCACCAACACCAAACGAAAATTTCTCAATAGTTAAAGACATCCGCAGTTCCATTTTCCAGATTGAAAGCAATATTTGACCCAGTGTTATAGTTGAGGAAAACCGATTTGAAGAGGGTGTTTGATATGCAATGCATACTGGGTTGCCAAATATTGGTTTTGATTCAAAATGTGCCTATTAAGTTCAAGCGCATGAAGCCCCCAACCGCACTCCAACCCAACAACAACTCCCCAAGACAAATAAGAGCCAGCAGTGAAAGCCATTTCGTTTGACGCCCAAGAATCTATTTCTGTTATCGATGTCGACGCACCGGGAGCACCGGGACCGGGTGAAGCAAAAGTTGCCGTGCATCGCGTTGGAATTTGCGGAACGGACACTTCGGCGTACCTTGGCAAATTCCCTTTCTTTCAATTCCCCCGCACGCCGGGGCATGAGCTAGGTGTAGAAGTGCTGGCGGTTGGCGATGGTGTGACCAATGTCAAACCGGGCGACGCGTGTTCGGTTGAACCGTACATGAACGATCCAGAAAGCTATTCGAGTAAAAGAGGGCGACCGAATTGCTGCGACAACCTCGAAGTCATCGGCGTTCACTGTAACGGCGGTATGTGCGAAGAGTTTATTATCCCCGCCCACAAACTTCATGTAGGTAATGGACTTAAGTACGACCAACTTGCGCTAGTAGAAACGTTGGCGATCGGCTGCCACGCCGTCAACCGTGCGAACCCAGCCAAAGGGGAGAATGTCCTTGTAATCGGATGTGGTCCGATTGGCTTGACCGTCGTCGAATTTCTCAAGATTCGTGGCTGCCGCACGATCATGATGGACATGAATCAAGACCGACTTGACTTCGCCAAAAACGAAATGGGGGTAGACGCAACCATTCAGGTTCAAAAGGACGGTTCGGAATTGGAACAACTGTCGCAATTAACTGATGGTAACTTTTGCGAAGCGGTCATCGATGCTACCGGCAACAAATTCAGCATGTCGCGTGCGCTAGAATTTGTGGCATTCGCTGGAAAATTAGTTTATGTTGGTGTGACTGGCGAGGAAGTATCATTTCCTCATCCGTTAATGCACCGCCGTGAGATGACAATCATGGGCAGTCGCAATGCGTTGGCTGAGGACTTCACCGAGATCATTGAATTAATGAAGCAGGGCAAAATCGACACCGATGCTTGGATCACCCATCGCACCAACATGGAGAAGCTAGCCGTTGATTTCCCAACGTTTCTCGACCCGGAGTCCAAGGTACTCAAGGCCATGATTCATATCACTGAATAACGGCCGCAAACGTTCGAATCAATCACACGCCACTTTAAACACGGAAATTCACATGCCACCAATCGTTGATGCCCACCACCATCTTTGGGATCGATCGATGACTCAGTTCGATCACAAGTGGCACGAGGACAAGGGCCATGAAAAGATCTGCAAGAACTTTCTTCCCGCTGACCTCGAACCGCTGATCAAAGCCAAAGGCGTCGAGAAAACCGTTTTCGTGCAGACTCAGCACGACACGCGCGAGAACGATTGGGTACTGGATCTCGCCGATCAAAATGATTGGATGGTTGGTGTCGTTGGCTGGGTCGATTTGGCCGGCGATGATTGCGAGGCTCAGATTGAAAAGTACAAATCGAAGTCAAAGTTTGTCGGTGTCCGGCATATTGTACAGGGTGAAAAGGACGACGATTTCATCATTCGTGACGATGTCAGTAAAGGTTTGGCGTTGCTAGAGAAACATGACCTCGCCTATGACCTGCTGTTCTTCGTCAAGCATATCAAGCATGCGAAAACGGTTGCTGCGAAGTTTCCGAACTTGCGACTAGTAATCGACCACCTAGCCAAACCCGTCATCAAAGACCAAGACATGACTGGTTGGAAAGAGGATTTCGTCGCGGCTGCCAAGCACGAAAACGTTTACTGTAAACTCTCCGGCATGGTCACCGAAGCGGACTGGGAGCACTGGAAACCGACGGACCTTAAACCCTATGTCGAAACAGCGCTTGAAGCTTACGGCGCCGAACGCTGCATGTTCGGTAGCGATTGGCCCGTTTGCGAATTGGCCGCCAGCTACGGCGACGTTTTCGACGCATTGATGGATTGCATCGGCGGAGTTTCCGAAGCGGAACGAGGCCATATCCTCGGGCAAAACGCAATCGATTTTTATAAGCTAAAAGTGTAGCCAGGTGGATTCGGTTAACTACCGAACCTACTTCACTGGCGAAACTTTATCCAATTCGAATTCTTTGCGGCTGAGCGCAACGTAATTGTGGCCGATAGCGATTTGGTCGCCTTCCCAAACGCGATTGCCGTCGGCGTCCATGCGGGCGTTCATGATGGCTTTCTTGCCGCTAGTGCAAATCGTTTTGATTTCTCCCAGTTCATCCGCCCATGCCAGCAGATATTTGCTACCTTCAAACGGCTCTCCCTGAAAGTCGGTTCGCAATCCGTAGCACAGCACGGCGATCCCAACCCGGTCACAGACGAGGGTTAGCTGGAGAACCTGTTTGGCTGTCAGAAACTGGCATTCGTCCACAAACACACAACTAATTTTATTCTCGCTGTGCTGGCGCTGAATGTATTCCAGCAAATCAAACTGCTTTTCGAATGCGTACGCCTCGCGCTCAAGACCAATACGCGACGAGATGGTGCCCACGCCCGCTCGATCGTCGACCGTTGGCGTGAACAGCAGCACCTTCATTCCCTGTTCTTCATAGTTGTGTGCGGCTTGAAGTAGTGTCGTGCTCTTGCCCGCATTCATCGCTGAGTAATAAAAGTACAATTTTGCCATTTTGATTTCCGGTTGTTGGCTGTCGCATTGAGAACCCTTTTTATCCCACATTCTCGTCATTAGGATAACGGGGTGAGTGAAAGAAAGTTCAGTGAACTCTTTCTTAGGGCACACTCCAGCACTACGATATGAGCCATGCCGAGATGTTTGAACCGATAATTGTACGTCCATCCAAAATTCGATGATTCATCACATTCGTATCCGAGAAACACTACTTAGTGCCATCTGCTTTATACTTCTGGCAGCTTGCGCTCAAACTGTCTGTCATGCCGACGATGGTAAGGGCAACTCTGCAACAGTCAAAAAGTCTGAACACGAAAAATCCGGCTGGGATTGGGAAATGGTCGACGCTACCGGCGCTCCTACGGCTCGGCACGAAGCTGCCTTGGTCGCTTTCAAGAATAAGCTGTACCTTCTTGGCGGACGCGGCATCAAACCGGTCGACGTTTATGATCCTTCCACAAATACTTGGACGGCCAAATCAAAAACTCCATTGGAACTACATCACTTTCAAGCCGTTGCATATGGTGATGCGATCTACATGATTGGCGCTATGACGGGCCCCTACCCAAAGGAAACGCCACTTGAGAAAGTTGTGGTTTACTATCCTGAAAAAGACAAATTCGATTTCATTCACTCCATCCCCGAATCTCGTCGACGCGGTGGAGCCGGTGTCACAGTCTACGGTGACAAGATTCTGATCGCTGGCGGCATCACCAACGGTCATGTTGATGGGGCAAAGGCTTGGCTGGATCAGTACGATCCGAAAACGGGTGATTGGCTTCCACTGGCTGACGCGCCAGACGCGCGCGACCATGTGCAAACGACAATCGTTGGAGACAGGCTCTACTTTTTTGCAGGGCGTACCACTTCTCAAAAAACCGGCGAAACCTTTAGCCTGACGATAAAAAATGGAAACGTCTACGACCTGAAAAAGCAACAATGGCTCAATCCTGAGACGCCAGTTCAAATCCCAACCGAGCGTGCCGGAAACATGACGTTTGCGTGGGGCGACGAGGTCATAGTCGGCGGTGGCGAAAGCGCTTCGCAGAAGCCAGCTCATCGTGAGATCGAAGCTTTCAATGTAAAAACACAAACTTGGCGTCGTTGGCCAGACCTCAAGCAGGGCAGGCACGGTTCAGGTCTGACTGTCATTGACGATTACGTCTATACCGCCGCCGGTTGTTTGAATCGAGGCGGAAGCCCTGAGTTGTCAACGCTCGAAAGATTGAAGTTGCCAGCGATCGAGTCAATCGATGACTAAGAGTAAACGTATCAACGATCGAGAACTTTACGGATGACGGCACTAGTGGAGGCGGCCATTGATCCTGAATTGCGGTTCAAGTGTACCGATTGCTGCCCACGCTGGCCTAAGCTCCGCCGATGATCAGGGCGTTTGATCAAATCTTCCATGGCGTCTGCCCACGATTGCGCAGACTTGGGGACAACCAACGCGCCGCCACCTGTAGAATCAATCATTTCGAGGAAGGCTCCGTGAGCGGGAAGAACGACCGGTACTCCTGCCGCCATCGCCTCCAACGCATATAAACCCTTGGGCTCAAGAAATTCCGTCGGAACAGACAAGACGTCGATATCCTGCAACAACTCAATTTTGGATTGCAGTTCTGGCGAGCCAAGATTCTGCCAGTCGTTTTCAAGCCCCGCTGCCGCAAGCTTCTCCCATTGCGCTTGAGTGTAATCATTCCACTGGTCACTCTGCCAACCCGCGATCACGAGTTTTGCATGCTCGCATCCGAGGCGCTGCTTTAGTTCAATAAAGCCGTCAACCAAATGGTGCAGACCCTTTTCAGGTGCCAGTCGAGCCAAATAGCCAATCTTAAATGACGCATCATCTTGTCGTGACCCAGCATCGTTCTTAACCTCATGGCAGCCCCAAAATGGTCGCACGTCCAACCCCAATGGCGTGACATGAAACTTGGCTCGATCAATGCCGAAATAGTTCGAAATGTAGTCGGCATAAAACTCCGAGTGAACGATAAAGCCATCGACACTGTCGGCAATCTTTGCGATCAAATCAACGCATTGCTGCTTAAACTTTGGCAACAGACTGTCGAGAAAAACGTCATCGCCTTGTAGCGTAACCAAAACCGGAACATCAAGTTGTTTCTTGATTTCCGGCAGGCAGCCACCAATCAGGACGTTCGAGAGAATTAGGACGTCGGGTTTGGCCAACGCCAACCATTTGCACATACGGCGAACTTCCTTGCGTTGGTTACCGCCGGTTCCTTTGAGCATAGACACGGCAAGAGAGCCAAGCGTCTTGGGATCCGTACCTGCGGCGTTTGCTGTTAAACGCCGGATAAGTTTCGGACTGTCGAGGAAACGATCAATCGCAGAGGGCAAGTATCGAAACAGAGGAATCTTTTGCTGCAGATAGACGTTCAGTCCACCGAAGAGCACGTGATCAACACTGATATCCACTTGATCGGTGCGGATCGGAGTATAGGTGGAAACCAACTGTACATCCCAACCGGCTCCGTTTAGTGCGGTGGCAAGAGCATTGTCATGCATGCAGCTGCCGCAAAACATACCGCCGGCGCCCGCCGTGAGATAGATGACTTTCGTCTGCGCGTTTGTCTTAGACATCGTAGTACAAACAGAACTCGTACGGATGCGGTCGGCGACTGATGGCCTCGACCTCGCTGTTGCGTTTGAATGCGATCCAGTGTTCGATCACGTCTTTGGTAAACACATCGCCTCGTAAGAGAAATTCGTGGTTGGCTTCCAACGCATCGAGCGCTTGAGATAGCGACCCGGGAGTCTTCGGCACATCGCCAAACTCTTCCGGCGGCAGATCGTAGATGTCTTTGTCCAGCGGATCGCCGGGGTCGATTTTATTTTCAATCCCGTCAAGTGCCGCCATCAGAATCGCTGAAAACGCGAGATAGGGATTACAGCTTGGGTCGGGGCAGCGGAACTCAATGCGCTTCGATGCCGGTGCGTTGCTGTAAACGGGTATCCGACAGGCCGCCGATCGATTGCGCTGCGAGTAAGCAAGGTTGACCGGTGCTTCAAAGCCGGGAGTCAGGCGTTTATAGCTATTGGTCGTTGGGTTAG
>CAZDBE010000133.1:0-8395 GCA_964503675.1 uncultured Pirellulaceae bacterium
GGCGAGGATTTGGCGGAATCAGCCGAGACTGTGGGGTATACCTACGAAAAACTGCTAACCAAGATCATGACGCTGGGGCTGAATTATCAGGCGGAGTGGCGGCTGGTTTAGTGGGCGGATTGGCCTATGCCCAGTATCGAAGAAGGAATTTGCGGTTGTGCTGCCGCGTTCATCCTCTCAAAACGCCCTAAATCGTTTGAAAATGCTCGGTTATTCTATTTAAACATACTGGACTTGGCCGATATTAGCTCTTGAATGTCGAAGCCGGTTCATCTAGACTCTGCGGCTTTCCAAAACCAATAAAAACCGAACGAATTCGGGTATTCCGATGACGATTGATAAAAGTCTCAAAATCAAAGCCGGCGCCAGCAAGGTGCGAAACGTCTACACTCGCGCCGAACGCATTACGAGGCTCAAGGAGCTTGAGAAGTTCAACGAAGGCGACAAAATCTACGGCCTGCCTAAGGTGCGTGTCGCCAAGGTCTCGCTGAAGAAAAAGAAGAAGGTCAAGAAAGAGGATGACGACGCAGCCGAATCTGCGTAGTCTCGGCTTCTCGGCTGCCTGAAGAATCAGATCTTGAACTGCAAGATCTCACCCAACGGACCATTTTACGTGGTCCGTTTTTGCTGCGCGGTGGAAACTTCGACTCGGAGAGGGGTTCACCAAATTTCTCCACTATCTACGGTGGATCTTCGCCACCTTCGCACCATGGGTGACAGCGCATGATGCGCCAGACTGCTTTCCCACCACCGCGCAGCAGCCCGTATTTCCTGATGGCTTCGATTGCATAGACGCTGCACGTTGGTTGAAACCGGCAGGTCGCGGGAATCATGGGGCTGATGAAAATTTGGTATAGGCGTACGCACCCAATCACACCCGCAGCAGGAATTGCGAAGATTCTAGAGATAAGAGATCGGGGCATGATGGCTCATCCCTGTGGGTCGCGCGGGATCTTTTTGTCCAGCCGCAAACACAACTTTTTCAGCGATCGAAAAATTGCATCGAAATCATAGTCCGCCCCCTTCCTCGGACGGACGACGATATCCAAACCCGCTGGCAACTCCGATTGCTGAAGTCGAAACGACTCGCGGATTCGCCGCTTCCAGTGGTTGCGGACGACCGCGTTTCCCACTTTGCGACTGATCGACAAGCCTAAGCGTGTTTTCTCCGATCCATTGCGAGCGGCGCGGATCACCAAAACATTGTCGGCCGCGAAGTGATCGGACTGATAGACGGCGTCAAAATGATACTGCGTTCGGAGGCGGATCTGTTTGGGGAAGCCGTTGGATGTTGTCATCGGTCAGAATCACCAGATCAATTCTGCACGGACGTCGGGATCACTCCATGCGGCGTCTAATTGTTGCAACAATTTTTTGTCGCTATCGGTTGGCGAGTCGGGAATGACAATTTGAAGTTTGACAATCAGATCACCAGAACGTTCAGGCGTTTTGATGCCCATGTTCTTCAACCGCAATGATTTACCGCTGGAAGTACCGGGAGGTACCGTGACCGCGATCGTGCCATGAGGTGTTGGCAAGTCGATTTTTGCACCCTCGGCCGCCTCGAGAAGTGTAATGGGAGCGGTGACTGATAGATTCAAGCCGCTGCGACTATAGTTGGGATGGCCCGAAACGTTCACCTTGACCAGCAAGTCGCCGTCGCCAGCCGGGCCAGAACGCCCCTGCCCTTTCAAACGTATTTTTTTACCGGACTCAATGCCCACGGGAATCTTGACCGTCACACTTTCGACCTTTCCATGACCGCGGTCAAACGAAACCTGATACTGTCCGCCGAGTACTGCCGTAGCGAACGGGACCGAGATTTCCTGTTCGAGATTCTGCCCTTTCTGAGGTGGAGCCTGCCTGCCGCCACCACGACCACCGCGTCCTCCGAACATCTGGTCAAAGCCCCCGCCACCTTGGCCGAAGATCTGCCCCAGATCGATGTCCATTCCGCCGAACGGATTTCCACCACCTCCGCCAAACGGATTCCCGCCTCCGCCTCCTCCCATTCTTTCGAAATCGGGACCCAGTTGGTCGTACATCCTGCGCTTCTCGCCGTCGCTCAAAACGTCGTAGGCCTGCTGAATCTTTTGAAACTTTTGCTTGGCTCTATCGCGTTCTTTTTCGTCCTTATCAGCGTGCCGATCGGGATGAAACTTCGCCGCGAGTTTACGGTAGGCCTTCTGTAGTTCCGCATCGGAGGCGTTGCGTGAAACGCCAAGTGTTTTGTAGTAGTCGTCGTCAGCCATAAATTCGTCAGAAATCGATAGATCTAGTTTTATGCTCCGATAATTTCAGAACACTTGTCGGCAGCGTTCCGATGGGAGCAGCCGCCAATTTTAGGGGCAACTGAGTGCCATAGGGGACCTATTTTATGCAAGCTGGAAAATTTGAGAAGGCAAACGAGCCTGTCGATGTAACTTTCAGAGGCCATTTTCTTGGTCTGAAGCTTAGATCTGTGGGTTTCAATGGATAACGCTTCTACTATCTACTGTTCGTCGCCTCCTAAACCGCGCTTGGCAGAGCTATCTTGATTTCCATCTACGACAAACTTCGATTGCAATGTCAAGCTTATCCTCACAGCAGTGGACAGTCTTGGTGTGTGCTCTTTGCGTTGAGCATCTGCGTTTTGCCGTTGCTGCAGTCGGTAGAGTGTGCCTTTGGCCAAGCGACACAGTCGAAGGTATCGAGCGAAGACCCGTCCGTCTCGTTTACGGCAGAGCAAGTGCGCTTTTTTGAAAGCCGCATTCGACCGCTGTTGGTTCAGCACTGCCTAGAATGCCACTCCGGGGAGGAGGCAGAATCGGGATTGAGACTGGACAGTCGTGAAGCAATTTTGGCGGGTGGCCAGAGCGGACCAGCCGCCGTCGTGGGCGCTGCGAGAAAAAGTCTGCTGGTCAGCGTCGTCAATCACTCTGGCCCGTACCAGATGCCGCCGCCGGGTAAGCTGGATGAGGAACTGATCAATGATTTAGTCCAGTGGGTTGATGCCGGTCTTCCATGGCCAGCGACGTCTTCAAACATCGAGGTCGAAACGATCCAGCAGCGCATGGATCAGCATCGCCAGCAGCACTGGGCGTTTCAAAGAATCGTAAAACCTACCATTGAAGTTAAAAGTGGAACTGAAGATCTAGCACCGATAGATCAAATCGTTGGAGAGGGTTTAAATAAGCAGCAGCTTTCGTTTTCCCCGAGGGCCGATCGACGCACCTTGATTCGACGCGCAACGATGGATCTAACCGGGGTGCCGCCAACGCCAGAGGAAACAGAGAGCTTCATCAGCGATTCAAGCTCCGATGCGTGGACGCGATTGGTGAACCGTTTGCTGGATTCACCACGTTACGGTCAGCGTTGGGCGCGGCATTGGTTGGACGTGGCTCGGTACTCGGACACTAGTGGATACACATTCAATATGGCCGATCGTAGCAACCCGTACGCTTGGACCTATCGTGACTACGTTGTGGATGCGTTCAACGCCGACTTGCCGTACGATCAATTCATCCGGGAACAATTGGCAGCGGACTATTTGGACCTGCCGGAAAACAGCCCCAAACTAGCAGCGCTTGGTTTCATCACTGTCGGCCGCCAGTACATCAAGCGCGAAGACACACTCGACGATCAAGTCGATGTGGTTACGCGTGGTCTGATGGGACTCACCGTCAGTTGCGCTAGGTGCCACGACCACAAATATGATGCGATTCCAACTGAGGATTACTACTCGCTCTACGGTATATTCAATAATTGCCATTCGCCCGACGAGTTGCCGTTGATTGGCGATGGTGCTACGACCGATCAAGGCAAGAAATTCCTAAGCGAACTGGAGGAGGTTAAAAACGAGTTGCCGCTGTTCAGAGAAAATTTCCTCAATCGCACACGCCGGCAGTTGCGAGACCATGTGGTGGACTACTGCGTCTATGCTTTGGCTGATGAGAACATGGCGGACCTAACGGCGGGCCCCAATGTTTCGCTAAAACGAGGTGACTTGAATGCGGAACTGCTTAAGCGTATCAAGACGTTTTTCAACGATGAGAAACGATTGAAAGATTCCCCGTTGAGGGAACTGGTGGAGTATCTGAAATTGCCGGAGGTCGATTTTTCCTCAGAAGCAGAAAGAGTATTCGATGCTGCGAAGCAGAATGGCGAAGCAACGATTATCAATGCTTCACCAACAACAAAACTAGAACTTGCCGTAAGGGTCGGGAGTTGGCTGTCGACTGCTCTTGCCGATGAAGAACAGATTGCCAATCTCAAGTTGCCTTTTTCGATTGCCGAGACCGAGGTAGAAAAATATTACGGGACGGATGCGGACAAACGGTTGTCCACATTACGATCCAATATCGTTGCCAAACGCAAGCAGGCGCCCCCAGCGATCCGCCGGGCGATGACGCTACGTGAGAAAGAGCCTGCCACTAATGTACGCGTGATGTTACGCGGCAATATTAACAGCCGAGGCGAAGTGGCACCTCGTCAGTTTCCAGCGTTGCTAAACGCCAACCGGACACCGTTTAAGGATCGTGCGGGACGCCTAGAGTTGGCCGAAGCGATCCTAGACGAGTCCAATCCGCTCACGGCGCGGGTGATGGCGAACCGAATCTGGATGCACCATTTTGACAAGCCTTTGGTCGCGACCCCGGGGGACTTTGGTATTCGGTGCCCTCAGCCGAAACAACATGCGTTGCTTGATTTTCTGGCCAGTCGTTTGATCGAGATGGACTGGTCGATCAAAGAGCTGCATCGGACGATTATGTTGTCACGCGTCTACACGCAATCCAGCAATGATCGGCCTGAGGCAGCTAAAGTCGATCCGGAAAACGAACTGTTGTGGCGGATGAATCGCCGACGTTTAGAGTTTGAAAGCCTGCGTGACTCCATTCTGGCAGTAGCCGGAACGCTCGATGATTCGCTCGGCGGGCGAGCGGCGGAACTGTTTGCGAAATCTGGATCGGAGAACGTACGTCGGACCATTTATGGGCGAGTTGACCGTCAGGACTTACCCAATGTCTTCCGCACATTTGATTTTGCGAGCCCAGACCAGAGTACCGTTTCGCGCGTGAGAACGTTCGTGCCTCAACAGTCATTGTTCATGCTGAACCACCCCTTCGTCATGCAGCAGGCCAAATTACTTGCGGCCCGTGCGAGCAGAAATGGACAACAGGATTTGAAAACACTTTTTCGATTGGTGCTGCAAAGAGATCCTGATGATTTGGAACAGAAACGCATCGAAGGTTATCTTGCTGGCGGTGAGCCCTCGGAAGAAGGTGCGGCGGATGAAGAATCGTTGACGCGCTGGCAGCGTGTGGCGCACATTTTGTTGTGTTGCAATGAATTTGAATTTATAGATTGAGCTGGCCGATGATGAACCCAAACCAAATTTCAGAAGAAGGTGCGCTCTCACGCCGAAGTATGCTACGCCGTTGCGGAACAGGACTGGCCACGTTTGGGCTGGCCGGCTTGCTGGCTGACGACGCGCTGCTGACACCGGCGTTTGCTGACAACAATCGGGCCAAAGCTCCGCTGACGCCGCTGTCGGTCAGGCCATCTCACTTTCCAGCCAAGGCCAAACGGGTGATTCACTTGTTCATGAACGGCGGCCCGTCACACATGGACACCTTCGACTACAAACCGGAGTTGCAGCGGTGGGCGGGGAAGGAGTTGCCCTTCAAGTTGAAGACCGAACGCCGGACGGGTGTGGCGATGGGGTCGCCTTTCAAGTTCCGCCAATACGGTGAAAACGGTACCCATGTCAGCGAGTTGTTTCAACACACGGCCAAACACATCGATGACATCGCCATCATCAATTCGATGCAGGCCGACGTCCCCAATCATGAACCCTCGTTGCTATTGATGAACTGTGGAATGTCAACGGTTGTGCGCCCCTCAGCCGGATCGTGGATCACCTATGGGCTCGGTTCAGAGAATCAAAACCTGCCGGGATTCATTGCCCTTTGCCCCGGTGGATATCCAATTAAGGAGACGCAAAACTGGCAATCGGCGTTTCTGCCGGGCGCTTATCAAGGCACTTACGTCGACACTCAGCATCAAGAGATCGAGAAACTGATCGAGAATGTCTCCAACTTAAATATCTCTCGCAAGCAACAGCGGCAACAGCTGGATCTACTTGAGCAATTAAATCAACAGCATTTGCAGCAGCGCGGTACTGCTCCTGAACTAACGGCGCGGATTCAATCTTATGAACTTGCGTATCGAATGCAGATGGAGGCAACCGATGCGTTTGATGTTTCTGCAGAACCGCAACACGTACGCGACGCTTACGGCGAAGGAGTCAACGCGCGGCAAATTTTGATCGCCCGCCGTTTGGTGGAACGCGGAGTGCGCTACGTACAGGTCTGGCATGGAGAGGGGCAGCCTTGGGATAATCACGATGATCTGGAGACCGGCCACCGTAAGCTGGCCGGTGAATGTGACCAAGCGATCGGCGCTTTGCTTTCGGATCTTAAAGAACGTGGGCTGCTAGATGAGACGTTGGTGATTTGGGGCGGCGAGTTTGGTCGCACTCCGGTCGTTGAGTTGCCGACGCCCGGACAGAATCAGGGCAAGGTAAACGGGCGCGATCACAACCATCACGGGTTTACCGTTTGGATGGCCGGTGGCGGAGTCAAAGGCGGACAGGTCTACGGAGCGACGGATGAGTTTGGTTTCAAGGCGGTGGAAGATCCGGTCCATGTGCATGACTTGCACGCCACGATGCTGCACTTGTTAGGATTGGACCATAAACGGCTGACGTATCGGTTCGCAGGCCGAGATTTTCGACTGACTGATGTTCATGGGAACGTGGTGCATGATTTAATCGGCTAATTGAGGCTGGATGTCTTTCACTGCGGAACTGGATTTATCGTCGTCCCCTTTGGTAAAGCCCGAGCCCCTCTTAGCAGTGACCTCCCAAGAAAAAAATTGACTTTGCTTGGCCAGATTCTCCTCAGACTCGGATGTACCAATTGTGGCGACCAATATGGAGCCTCCATTTCCCCCAAGCCGAGAGAATTTCGATGCGGATTGCACCCCCCCAACACGTATTATCGCTTTTGATGACATTGTTAATGCTAGTTTTCGCCTCGACCGCGAGCGCTCGGCAAACTAGCGAGACCGTTGCGACTGCCGCGAAAAAGGCGTTCGACAAAGGTGCCGAGGAGCTTGCTGCGGGGAACCATACTGGTGCTATCACATTGCTGAAAACTGCGACACGCCTCAAGCCCGAAAGCGGAGCGTACCATCATAAGCTTGCCAAAGCATTTCTGGCTGCTGAGAAATATCACGATACGTGGGTGCACCTCCGCAAAGCCGCTGTGCTAGATCTTGGCAACAAAGAAATCACACAGGACTTTTTGCGAATGTGGAAGTACCACGATTTGCAAGGAACCTTGAACGTCGGAACAACCGACGACACGATCTTGAAATCAATGGGCGAGCCCGATAAGCGTATCGAGAATGATCACATGAAACGCTGGGCCTACGGCTTCATGGCCATCGACTTCGCCACCAGAAACGACGGTGGGAGCGGTGTTTTCCGAGTTCTCGACATCCGCGGCTACACTGCTGAAGCGGAACAGGAAGTCGAACAGGTGAGCGTGAAAACTGATTCGTCCAAATGGAAAGTCGCTCACCATCAGGTCAGCAGAAAAGATGACAACCTTGAACTGACTCTCAAGGACGAACAGATCCAGCAATGGACCGAGTTGTTTTCCAAGCAACGATTCCCGCTGCTGTCACGAAACGGTGGTTCCGTCGATGGGATGCTGAATTCGTTGCAAGCAGCCCTTAAAGCGACCGACCCTGACTTGGAGTTCACGGTGATTACTCAGTCTCCGAATGAGGTTTTGTATCACTGGGTGACCACAGAAACGAAGGACAATCCGGCTCAGCACGAGGTCGCCAAAATCATCAAAGGCAAAAAGGATTTTTACCGCGTGGCCTACGTGAAAAAAACGGATCGGTTGAGCGACACAGAGTTCGCCAAATGGTCTCGTGTGATTGGAGATGCGAAACTGATTCCGATGGCGGGCGCCGCGAAACAGACGACTGTCAAAAAGGCCGAAGTCCCCACAAAGGAAAACTCCAAATTGCAAGCTTGGGAACTGGGCAAAACTCTCAGTTTCGCGGCCTTGATTCGCGGCAAACACGGCCCCGACGATGTCGTCAAAAGTACTTTGCTGACGGTTTCAAAGAATGCAAAGACGCTTAACGTGTCCGTGCCTGCTCCGGGGAAACTCACCGACGACGCCAATGCTGACACGGCCGCAGCGATTCAGTATTTGCTTGAGACCGCTGGAAAACCGCTTTACAATTCTCTACAGAAGTCACACGGCGACGAGCATTCGGCTTTGTTTGAAATGGCGATGAAATCGTCGCTTTTGATGATGCTCTACCAACCGGG
>CAZDBE010000133.1:8495-14408 GCA_964503675.1 uncultured Pirellulaceae bacterium
TCAATCTATTGCAACGTTGGCGCGATGGCGACGAGTCGGCGGCAACGGAGATTTTCGAAAGGTATGTCAATCGTCTCTGTGCACTTGCTAGGACAAGGCTTTCTAACCGGATGCAGCGTCGAGTCGAAGCGGAAGACATTGTTCAGTCGGCCTATCGAAGTTTCTTCCGTCGGGCGGGCGAGCATTACACACTGGAAAAGGAAGGCGACCTATGGCGATTGCTGGCCGCGATCACGATCAACAAAGTGCGCGGTCAGGTGGAGTTTCACACGGCGATGAAGCGCGGAGTTTACTCGGAGGAAAGCATGGCAGTCGATCAAAGCATGATTCGAGTCTCACCGGAAGTCGTCTCCGAAGAACCCAACCCCGATGACGCAGCGATTTTGGTCGAAGAGTTGTCAGATCTGCTGGCGTGCCTCGACGAAACCCAACGCTCGATCATCGAGTTGTCGATGCAACATCTCTCAGTCGAGCAAATCGCCGAAGAAGTCCATCGCTCAGAGCGCACGGTGCGCCGCACGATCCAGCAGGGGCGTGAGGAACTGGAACGCCGACTGCTACAGAGTATTCAAGGTTAACGAATGACGCTGGCCCAATGCGCCGGTCCTGCGTCAGCCTGAGGCATCGCTGTGAAGAGTTTGTCGTACAGAAAATCAATTATCAAACTTAACGAACACCACACGCATTTTGAAAGCAACGCAAATGAACGTTCAATTTCCGATCCCCAAGTTTGTCGCCACCGCAGTTTTACTGCTGGGGCTGTTCATGATTTGGCCGGAAAGCCAAGACGCGAAAATCAGCCCGGCTCCCGCGAAAGCATTCGCTGGCGTCGGAGTGGCCAATGAGAAATCCGAGACGCTGTTCACCGCCAGCGCCGACGGAAAAACCATCTACATGTGGCAGTACTTCAGCTCGAAGCCTCCAAAATTCCTCGGCCAATCCGAAGCCATTTTGCTGGAAGCAAAGTAGATCTTTAATTGAAACAGTCACCGAACACAGACTGCAGCGAAAACGATGCTCAATCAACCTTCACTCATTCTGACGCTAATCTTTTGCATTTTTGCTGCCGTACCCGATTGCTCGGGGCAGGCTCAAGTCTCGCCGACAACAGCCGAAACGAAATCGCAAACCGATCAGCTTTTTGAAATCGAAGTTCCACGTCCCACTGCCCAACCTGGCGAGTACGTGCTGTGCCCGTCGCGACAGTTTTATGACGCGGCGTTGAAAAGCGGGGTCGAGAAATCGACCTTTATCTACTACGCCGCCAAAATGGTCGAAGCCGGCGATTTCGAGTCGACTGTTGCTAATCTCTCCGGACGGAAATTTAAGATTCCGAACGAGCTGATTGTCTCAATCCAACCTAGACGAGAATGTAAGACCGGCGACATTCTGCTGACTTGGTGGCAATCGGGATCGGGAATGCAACGAGCGATCGTGGTTGGCGGTACCAAGACCCAGCCAACCGTACGCTACCTCGACATCGCTCTCGACAACCCCTCCGGCGCGGGCAAGAAGGAGGACACGCTCAAACCCGACACGTTTGTCGTTCTCAAACAGCAATGGCAAGTCGGTTCGGCGGTTGTGGTCAACGATGGGCGACGTCTGAAACATGGTTTAATTTTGGCAGTCACTGAAGAACACGTTTTAGTAAAAGAGTTCGCTGGCAAGCTCAACTGCTACGACCGCACGAACGTTTCTCCAGTTCCAGTCATCCCGGACGTGGTCGCCGGCGACATTGCCATGGCGGCGTGGCACGGGACTTTCAAGCCTGTCACGGTAACCAAAGTGGACTCGAAGATCGGCCGCGTGCTTACGAACTTTCAGCTTGGCCGCAAGGATCAGGAGAAAATCGTCTCTTTTGGTGACATCTTCAAGAAGTAAACCGTATCTACCATCGCCAAACGGTGGAGCCATTCAACACACTTTAACCAGCTGCAAAAAATCATACTCAATTGCCGTTCTCCATGCTTCGGCAAGCGTAGTTACGCTCGCCAGAGCGTGGAGGCCAAGAAAATACTTCGCTTCGATCAACCGTCTGGCGGCGATAGCTACGTCTATTGGCTAGTCGGAAAACAAAGCGATCGAGAACCTTGAATCGGAGAAAAACATGCGGGCAATTTTATATTCTGTGGCGACAATCCTCTCACTGCTTCCTTCCATCGTACCCGCTCAGCAGCGACCGGCTCCGGTGATGGAGTACGCCGCATTGTTGAACTCGTTTGATGTCGACACCGCCGGGCGATTGCAGCTCGAAGGCAGTAACGAGGCGCTGACGACGATCTTCCTTCCGCAAGGAGCCGAAGTCGAAGCCGTGATCACTAAAAAAGGATCAAACACTCCGCTTCACGTTCAGGATTTTTACATCAACCACGTCACAAAAGTGTTTGCTCGGATGCAGATGGCCGGCAAGCACAAGCAATTCGTCTTCAAAGAGCCGGGCGATTATCTGCTGACGTATCGGACCGCGGGCAAAGTGATGACCGAGCTGCCGTTTTCTGTTTATCAAGAGACCAACGGCGACGAATTCGATCCTCAGACGGCATGGTACACGCGCGGCCTGTGGAGCGATTGGGCTTACGCGTACGCTCAGCGGAAATACAAAGAAAATGCCACCCTGCAGTTTCGCATGTGGGGCAAACGGGTATCGTTCGACGGAGCAACCGTCACCGACAAGTATACGGTCGAGCTAAAAAAAGACGGCGACGTTATCGCGGTCTCTCGCACCGCACATGTCGGCACTCAAAAGTGGTTAAAGCTTGAGTTTGAAATGGACCAGCCGGAGAGCAAGGGTGGCAGAAAATTCACCGTCAAACAATTAGGGGCTCGCGACGGAAGCTACCACTTTGTCGTCAAGAAGAACCAACAACTGCACGCCGTTCACGAACTGAAGATCGCCAACGGCAAACCCGTTTTGCATGAGCGACAGGCCAGCGACTACTCGCCCCGAAGTCAGTACATGTCACCTCGTTACGCGGGCCTAACCGCAACGGGACTCGATGGTGATATCGTGTGGATGCAGCGACTGCCGGATGCCGCTGCCTCCGCAATCGCCTCCGGAAAAGCGGCCGCTGTGGCTGGTCCAACCGACCAGCAGGAAAAACGTTGGCACTGGTTGCCCACCAGCATCGACCCCAATCGCCCCTTCAAACTGACCGTCAGCGACGTCGAGACACGTACCGACACGGGATTCGCCGTTGGAGAAGACTTGATCGTCTTCGGCACCGGGTTTCCAACCGGCGTCAAGTATTTGAAAGCCGGCGAGTCGACGGCGCGAGAGATTCCTGAGGGAGAAACGTTTTCCTCCAAGGTCTTTCGCGTGTGTGGCAAGAAGATCATTCTCACCAAACGCACGGCTGTTTTTGTTTTCGATACGGAAACGGAGAAGCTGACTCCAATCCCAACGACCGATATTTCACTTTACGACGCGAAGGCCAACCTGATTCGCTCGAACGGATACCTGATCGCGACCGTCAACGCAGCGACGAAAGTTACTGACGGCAACATCATCAAAATCATCGACGTCAGCGGCGACACGCCTCAGATTATCCCGATCAAAAACGCCACCTACACCGACCGCGACGTAAGCAGTGTTGCTGTCGACTCCAAAAGAGGCAACGTGGCCGTGACGTCTCGCACCAAGAAACTGGTGACCGCCGCCAAGGTCGCTCCGTTGGCGGAGCAATACCTGTACGATGTTTCGGAGTATCGTGGCGTCACCAGTTTTGACGCGACGATCGAAAACGAGAAAGTCTACTACGCCGACGAAGACTTCAATGTCCGAGTGCTCGACCTGACCAACAAATCCCCCGCCGCGATCACTCAGCAACCCATCGCCCGCAGCGGCAACGGATTTTGGGTTCGCAAAGGGCGTTTGGCCGTCGTCACCAAGGAAGGGAAGTTCGGTTCTCGATACCCAATCGCCATCACTGATTCAAAGGACTCGCCGCAAACCGTTCCCGGAACGGGCACCAAGATCGAAGGTACCAGCGCCTCCTTGGGCATGGGCGGTTCGGTGGCCATCGCGATCGACAAGACAGCATTTTTGGCCGGAACACCCGGCGACAGCATCGGCGTTGGCGAACGACTTCAGTTACTCACCGACGCGGGCTGGCAACCGATCAAAGGAGCCGACGGCAAACCCATTTTGGGATCGGAGGTCGTTACCAGCGCCGGTTTCATGGCTTTAAAGGTTCGCAACGACGCGGGTAAGACCGTGATCGGCTACGCCACGTATGGACAACGAGTCTCCGTCACCCCAATGTCAGACGCCGCAAACAAAACGCCAACCGCATCGACCAAGACGCCGGCCAAGTTGGTGCCGCTCGAATACGCCGACGACAATCCGTACAACGCGCACGACGAACAAACGGCCAGCTTGTTGGAGGCTTACTTGGACAACGAAAAACAGGTTGGCGAAGCGTTTGAGCAAGCGTTCGGCAAAGAGGCGGGCGCAAAACGCACCGTCGAAAGCATCATCCAGTCATTGAAGGCCGCCGGCCAAGAAAAACTCATCGACGAGTACAAACGGCAGTCCATTTACGTTGCCGACGCGGACCGTCCCGCAGCAACCGGCGGTACAACAAACGGCAACAATCAAGCCGCCGACCGCGATTCCGTGTTGGCTGCATTAAACGGTCAATGGAAAGCAATCCGTTTTTCAACCGAGGGCAAAGACTTACCCGATGCAGCGATCGAAAATCTCCGCCTGACATTCGCAAGCGGAAAATATGTCATGAACATGGGCCCCGAATTACAAACGGGAACCTACACCATCGAAACAACCGGTTCCCCAATGGCAATGACCATCAACATCGGCAACGGCGACAAGAAGGGCCAACAAAGAAACGGCTCCTTCAAATTGCTCAAAGACAACCGCCTACTGATCGTCTTCGCCACCAACGAAAAAGAACACCCAAAACGCTTCGTCCCCGACCCCACCGGTGGCACCATCATGGCGGTTTATCAACGCGTGAAGTAAGCCGTAGCCCGCGCGTTTTGGGCTAGGAATATTTCAATGTAGGTGCCGTCGCCAGACGGTGGACTCGCATTTCCACGGTCTGGCGCCCGTAGCTGCGTTCTGACCCATCAAAGTTGTTCTTTAACTAAACCTGAGCCCAACAAAATTCCAGAATGTCTGACCAAATGCTGTGCGTTTCCGGATCAGCTTTTGACAAGTTCTTTGGAAGAAACGCATGAAAACCGTTGGCAAAGTTATCGCGATCATTGGAATCGTGATGTTTCTCGGCTTGTGCACGTTCGTTGTTTTGGGCTATCTGTTTTTGCGAAACCTTGGCCCTCACTATGAGAAGGCCGATGGAAACGTTTATTGGGTGACGGCCATGAACCACGAGTTCCGTCAAGCAAAGCACGAGGTCCCCGAAGCCGACTTGGAAACGTTTCGCGGTTGGTCCTCCAACAGCAGCCGATGGGCGACGGACAAAAATCACGTCTATTTCGAAGGCAGAGTCCTGCGAAGTGCAGATCCAAACGACTTTGAGGTCATCGACCGCACCAACAAACGAAGTCGATCCGGCGACAACGAATACAAGGGATCAGGAAAAGTAAAAAACGATGTCGAGAAGTTCGTGGATCTTGGTTTTTATTCACTCGACATCAACGGCGTCTATTGGTTCGACCGACCGATGTCCGGCGCGGATCCGGACACGTTCAAATTGTTTGAGATGCCAGAGACCGAGTACAAAAGCGACAAGGCTTGGGCGGCTGATGCCAATGCCGTCTACTGCAGCGGGCGGCGACTGGAAGGTAGTGATCCAGAAACGTTTCGGCTGTTGGGGTTCAACTATGGGGTCGACAAACATCGGGTTTACCACGAACACAACCCGCTACCCAAAGCAAACCGCGAGACGTTCGTAGTGAGTTATCACGAAACCAAATATGTCATCGGCTTCGACG
>CAZDBE010000134.1:0-14382 GCA_964503675.1 uncultured Pirellulaceae bacterium
TGTAGGAACCAAAATCGATGCAATCGCCACCAACATCACGCTCATGGAAGCCGAGGTAATCAAGCTCCACATGTCTCTTGTTGAAGAAGTTAGCCGATACGGAAAGCGCGTTCCTTGCAATGGCGGTTCGACGGGGACAGCAGGCAAGTCGTCTCGTCGCCCGCGGAAGTCGTTCAACAAATCGATCTCGCCGGCGCGGTTGACCAGTGCTTCACGCCGCTCGCGCGAGACGCTGACTTTCCACAGCAGTCCGGTGATGTAGTAACAACCGATGGCGATCATCGCAACAGCAAGCACAATCCTCAGCGATAGCGATCCGGCCGAAATATACATTTCGCCGGGGGTAGAAAGCAGCACGTTCAGCGTAAGGGTAGCGGCCAACAGAACGATACCGGCCAGCACGATCAAACCCGCAACGACCGCTTCGGCTATAGCCGCAAACCGTCCTCGGGTACGCTTGAAAGGAGAGAAAGGTAATCGCTTGCGTCGCAAGGTTTAGGCTCATAAAGGTTGGCGGATCAATCACTACGCCGCCAATTGTCGCAGAATTAGTACGATAGATCCATCGTCGTTTCTTGCTCCGCGAATTGCGACACTAGTTCAGATTCGGGTCGGCGCCCGTTAGCGTTGGCAAATCAACTACCGATGCAGAAAATGTTTCACATACGCGCGACCAGAGTTCAGGATCATCTGAGAACACATGTTCTGAATTTGCCTTGATCACCATCCATCCGCCAGCATCAATCTCTGCCTCAAGTTGCTCCGGTGCCCAACCTGAGTAACCAGTAAAGACTCTGAAACGACTTTCGGGCAACCTCACGATCTGATCGACTTGCATGCGGTTGACCGACATGAATACACCTGGGAGGACGGCCTCTTCGGACAGAGATTCGTCTTCATGCAAGACAATCAAGGGACCGTCCACAGGGCCGCCAACATTGATTTTCACATCCTCTCGGACGGTACCAGAAAACTCCTCATAACTTTCCACACCGTTATCCCACGCCTCGCGCACGGTGACATCGGTCGCTCGGTTGAGCACAACGCCGCTTGCCCCGAACTGGTCGTGGTGCAACATCAACACGACCGAGCGGAAAAAGTTACCGTCTTCAAGATCCGGGACCGCAATCAACAAATTTCCAGCAAGGCTCTCCATACGTCCATCGTAACTCAAAACTGTCTCGCGGCAACTCGGCCCTTTGTTCTTTACCTTATACTCAAGCTCTTTAGGCCCTATCCAAACGGCGCGCGGAGTGGAACACTTTAGTGTCCTTCTGTCATTTCTTCGGTAAACCACGCAATCTACATAGTCATCTTTGCAAGCGGCTAAACTGACACGCGTGATGCGTAATATAGTCATAGTGGTTTGCAAGTTAGACGTTTTGGGAAACCACTATCACTACGATGAAGTTTCCCGGAACCAACCCTCGAGGCTCCTAATGTCTGAAGATCTATCACAAGACGCGCGACGGCTACTACACCAACGGAACTCTGGCGCGCTGGCGACGCATTCGATCGTCTCCCCCGGATTTCCATTTGTCTCGGCCGCGCCCTACGCGTTGATCGAAAACGGCAACTGCGTATTCCTGTTTAGTTCACTTTCGACGCATTCCAAGAACCTACGGTCAAACGATCAAGCGTCGCTGTTGGTCACCGGTAACGAAGGTGATCTTTCCGACGCACGACTGACGATTCAAGGCCACGTCCGACCGATCGCCGACAACCAATCGAATGAGGCGAAAACAAAATATCTTGAGGTTCATCCAGCTGCCTCGCAGTGGGCGAATTTTGGAGACTTCTCCATGATGGAGCTATCACCGGTCGCCTGCTACTTCGTCGGAGGATTCGGAAAAATGGGATGGATCAAATCTGACCAATGGGAAGCGTAAGTGAGAAGCAATTACTTAAGCCGTTTCAAGCCTAGCCGATCTCTAGATTGTTGAGTGCGTTCCCAAGCCTGTGAATCGGCCTTGAGTAATTTTACCAATTGAGAAGTTGAAATCGCCAACGATTTAGCTGCCTTGGGCATTTCGTGGTCGCAACGCTCCACTTGGTCGAGCGCTTCAACGAGCACCACGGGGAAATCAGCATGGGAAGTACT
The DNA here is from genome assembly GCA_964503675.1 of uncultured Pirellulaceae bacterium. Lineage (GTDB taxonomy): Bacteria > Planctomycetota > Planctomycetia > Pirellulales > Pirellulaceae > Mariniblastus. The sequence continues at coordinate 2,102 of CAZDBE010000134.1, forward strand.
CACGCTGATTTTTCGCCCTCTAACGCGCGACCGCCAGACGTCGCCAGGCTCTTCAGGCAAAGGAACTGACCGGACCTCCATCGCCAACCGAATTCTCAAACGAAAAAGCGCCGCCACGAGGTTCGCGTGCTGACTTCTTTTCTCGTTGGCGTGAGCGACAATTTGAGTTGGCTCATGCTTGACCACAATTGCGGTCTCGACTTTATTACGGTGCTGCCCGCCGGGACCGCTGGCGCGAGTGCGCTGGACGGTGCACTGTTTTTGAAGATCGTGGTCACTTAGGTATACAGGATGCATGAAGCGTTCTTATGTGGCCAAACGTCTAAGGGAAATTAGAGTAATCCGATGTCGCCCAATTCTTCCAGCGGGGTTTGGGGACCGCTAGTAATTAGTTTACAATAGAAGCGTCCGTAGGCCTGATTTAGTCGGATCTTTTTTTCATCTCTACCGGTTCTGTTCCCCCTCTCCCCCACCCAGATCAACATGCTTGAAAGCCTCGGGCCTTATCAGTTTGAAAACGTTCTTGGACGAGGCGGCATGGGGACGGTGTTTCGTGGCGTGCACGAAAAGACTGGAGACGTTCACGCCGTTAAGGTGTTGGCCCCACAATACGCCGACGACGAGCATTTTCGGGGAAGGTTTGAGTCCGAGATCAAGGCGATGATGACCTTAGACCATCCCAACGTCGTACGGTTACTCAGCTATGGTCAAGACGACGGCAATTTGTTTTTTGCCATGGAGCTGGTCAAAGGGAAGAGCCTTTACGACATGCAACGCAGTGGCCACAAATTCATTTGGCCGGAGTGTCTGCAGATTGCCATCGATATCTGCAAGGGACTCAAGCACGCTCACGACCGGGGCATCATCCATCGCGACCTTAAGCCTGGAAACTTGCTGATGACCGAAGAAGGCATCGTAAAGATTACAGACTTCGGAATCGCAAAAAAATATGGCGGATCTCACCACACCGGAACCAACATTTTGGGCACCTTGGATTTTATGGCGCCCGAACAGGCAAAAGGTGAACCTGTCACTGCCCGCAGCGACATCTACTCTTTGGGCACCGTTCTGTTCACGTTGATGTCAGGCAAACCTCCGTTTTCTGCGAACTCAATGGAGGAGTCGTTTCGCAATCTGACGCGCGTGCCCGTTCCGAAGATTGGCACCAGAGTAGCCAACGTACCGCCTGAAGTTGAGTCGTTACTGGCGGCAATGATGGAGAAAAAACCTGAGAAGCGCATCGCAACTGCCCAAGCTACCCAACACAAGATCTTAGCTATTTTTGAATCGCTCAAAGAAGAAAGCGAAGCCAAAACGGCCCACGGCACGCTCCCAACGCCCGGGAAGATAGACATTGACGACCTAGGCAACCCTGCGACTCAATCGTCAGACGAGATCACGGAAATTCCATCACCATCCCTCGCCGAACAGAAAGACGACGCCCTTCCAGCCACGCGTTTGCATTTGGAAGGTTCCAAGACAATCCACGGCAACAGCTCACTTACTTCGGCACCTGCGGCCAACGAGGGCAATCAAGCAAAGTCAAAGTCCAAAACGACATCCAAGACGGTTGCCCAACCTCACATTGAAGCTCACAAACCCAAAGCATCTCGCACGCGAAAGAATACGGCTCGCAAACGGAAAGGGAAGAAGATCGCAAAGCCGGGGGAAGACTATTTTACGTCTGTTACCGATGAGCACCGCGCGGCATTGCAGATTGATTCAGATTCCGACGAACGTCCTACCGCAAAATGGCCGTTGGTCCTGTTGCTGTTAGTTTCCGTTGGTGCCGCTGCGATCGGAACGTGGTACGCAACGAAGAGCCCTTCGGCAGACGAACTTTACGCCACCATACAGAGGTCGAACAAGTTTCCAGAAGAGGTCGTTGCAGAAACAGAGAATTTCATGCGGCTGTACAAGTCCGACGAACGATATGGCGAGGTCGAATTACTTAATGAAGTGGGGCGTTCAATCAAGGACTACAGCAGTCTTGTCAAACGTTTGTCGGTGCGAGCCAGAATTCCGGGCGACTCTCGATTGACCGAAATCGAAGATCAGTTTATGAAGATCATCGCTCTGGGCAACACAAGCCCCAAAAAAGCCGATGCGAAAATGCAAGCGTTTATCAATGTCCACTCAAACGCAGGTAACCTTTCGCAACGGGATATCGACTGCGTGGAGGCTGCCGAAGGATTCCGAATTAAGATTGTTGGCGCCGAAGACCGCCGGGTCGAGAACCAGTTTAGAAGCATCAACGCCTCGATCAAACAGGCGGAAGGCTTAACGCCAAAAGAGGCTAAAGAGATGTACGCGTCCCTAATGAAGCTCTACATTGACGACAACTGGGGAGAACGTGACATCGAACGCATTGAATTGCTGAAAAAGATCCAAGTCCTCTACAAATCTGTGGTGAAACTCGAACTGGAAGAGATAGTGGAATCAGAAGAGGCGCTGAAGTCTGAAGAAGTGCCTGAGTCGGAGAAGGCACTTGAGTCCGAGAAAGCACCTGAGTCTTCGGCACCAGACCAGTCGTGACGTCGGTTGCGCAATGCCTTCGGTGACGTGGGGGAAAGGCGGCTCTATGAGTTTCTCAGTTCTGACGACATGCGGCTTTTCTTTTCTTGCAGCAACCGGCTTTGCAGCGGTCGCAATCTTCACCACTATCTGACGATCGCAACCAAGAAAGGCCGAGGCGTTTTTTCATGGCTTCCAAACAACCACAACCGCAATTGAGTTTGGTGTCGTTGCAATCGCAAAAGTTCGACCATTCGTCTCGACAATCATCTCTATCGACACCAAAGAAATCTTTATTCTTGACCACCATGTACGCCTCTGCTGGCTCTTGAGCGCAGGAATCACAGGTATCATCATATGTTTCAGGATGCATTTCCGTCGACGGCTCATACTGTTCAAGAGCGGTTACGGAATCATACTCTGGCATTTGCGAAGGATCGCCTTGGTAGGTGATCGTTTCAGATTCGTTCTCCACAGGTAGACTGTCCGCGTGTTCCCCCTGCACCCAAACGCCTTCTGAACCCACACTGTAGTAAGCGGTCGTGTCTTGTGCGGATGCACCGGACGCTTGGAATAGCAAACTCATCCCGCAAAGGCAAGCTACTGCAATGAAACGCCAATTCACAGATGATCGTAGGTTTAGCAACATCGTTTTTCAGACTCTAGAGTTCCAAGTTAATCGAAGACTGGCATCGCCAGACCTCTCCAACATCGGACCCTAAGAACGGGAAAAATGATTAACTTTGGATCAACCAGTCTTACCGCCAATAAAGTTAAGCGTTAGCCAAACATCAATCTTGGCTCAACCGTTAAACTTGATGACTGCCAACGGGCTATGACACAAACAAACGTCCATCTAACACCGAGAAACCATGATGCAACACGTACATGCTTGCAGTCGCACTTCTGTCAGATCGTTCGTTGGCAGATTCGCGTGTCTAAACGTATTGCTGCTGGCAATGTTTCAATCCGGCTGTTCCGGCGGCGAACCCGCGGCTCAGATGCCTGATGGAGCCCAAGCGACGCCGGTCAATCAAATCGCAACACTTGCCCCAGTGACTGGGGCCGATTGGCCGCAGATTCGCGGATCCGGTGGCGCGGGAATTGCCCTCGGTGAAACGATTCAACCATGGGGAAAAGATGGGCCCGCGAAAGTTTGGTCAACAAAGGTAGGTGCCGGATTCTCAAGTCCAATTGTGTTTGGCAACCATCTGTTCATCATGCATCGTGCCGCCGGAGGGAGTGAACCGATGACGGCCGATCTGGTGTTTGCCGACACCGGAAAAATCGTCTGGCGACAGCGTCTACCGTGCGACTACGGAAATGGAGAAATGGATGGCGACCCGGGGCCCAAGGCAACGCCCGTCTACTCTGATGGAAAAATCTTTGTCTACGATCCAGCTGGAACGATGTTCTGCTTGGATGCCACCAACGGAGAGACGCTTTGGCAAAACGACCTAGCCGAACAATACGGCACCAACAAAGGCTACTTTGGTGTGGGAACGTCACCAATCGTGTGCGGCCCAAACGTCATCCTTAATGCCGGCGGCCGCGACGCATCTGTTGTCGCGCTGGACAAACAAACCGGACAGGAGGCATGGGCCGTTTTCGATGATCGCGCCAGTTACTCATCGCCGGTAAAGTTATCTATCGATAATACACAGGCCGTGATCGTGGTCACTCGTTTGCACGTTGTCGGCATCGATTCGGAGAGCGGAAAACTTGCTTTCAAGATGAGGTTCGGAAAGACTGGACCAACCGCGATAGGAGCCATGCCTGTACTGGCGGGCAACAACGTCTTTATCAATGGGGCCTACAACGTAGGCGGGAAAATGCTGGCTCTTTCCGGTGGTGTGGAGTCGTTTGGCGATGACGGTTTTCAACCCCAAACCCTGTGGTCTGACCAAGACGTTTTTGCCAGTCAGTTTTCAACGCCCGTCCTTCACAAAGGGATGCTATACGGAACTTCTGGGCGTGAAGACTTCGGCAATGGATCGTTCCGCTGCTTCGATGCGCTGACCGGCGAGTTGAATTGGGAACAGAAAAACATTGCGGTAGGCCATACGTTGTTGGTGGGCGACAGCCTCTTGTTTATGGACCACAAAGCCAATTTGCGGTTGATTGAGGCATCGCCAGACGGATATAAACTTCTTTCCGAATTCGAATTGTATGGTTCGGCTTCGAAGACGATTCCAGCAATCGCCGGCGGAAGACTCTACACACGCAGCGACGGAACTAACGCAACGCTGGATTGCTGGAAGCTAAAGTAGCTCCGCGGTCACTACCGAGTCAATAAGCGCTCGCTGAGATCCTGTGGGCTCCTAGCCTACTACAAGTACTCGCGCCCTTGCACCATGAAAGACTGACTCAATTTGTTTGGCGTTCTAAATATCAACAAACCTCCCGGCGTCACCTCGCGACGCGTCGTCGATAAAGTGGCCGCTTGCGCGCCTCGCAAAACCAAGGTCGGACACTGTGGGACGCTGGATCCACTGGCGACGGGAGTACTGATCGTTTGCGTCGGACCAGCAACGCGTCTGATCCAGTTTGGGCAATTCGCCGAGAAACGCTACGAAGGGACGTTTCGATTCGGCTTGACCAGCGACACCGAAGACATCAGCGGTAAAGTGGAGGTCGCCGAGGGCCCAACCCTTACCGCAGCAGATGTTGAAAGCGTGCTGGCCGAGTTCACTGGAACGATTAATCAACTGCCGCCAAATTATTCGGCATTGCGAGTCAACGGGAAGCGCGCCTACGAACTTGCCCGCAAAGGGAAGGAGGTTCCGCTTGAGCCACGCCCGATCCAGATCCACGAAATCAAGCTCACCGATTTCTCGTGGCCCGATTTTCGGTTGTCGATCCGCTGCGGCAGTGGGACCTACGTACGTTCTTTGGGCCGCGACATCGCGATTAGGCTGGGAGCCCATGCGGTGATGACAGAGCTGACCCGCACGGGTATCGGAGCACTTAATCTTGCAGATGCGATTGAACTGGATTCACTTTCCCGCGATTCGATCCACCAACATTTTCTACCGGGGCAATGCCTGATCGGCGACATGCCCCGAACCGTGATAGAGGACGAGGAGATCGTTTCATTGACTGACGGGCAACCAGTGGAACGAAAATACCCCGGCGGAGGGGTCGCTCAGGGAGAAATTGCCGGCATTGATCGTCAAGACAGACTGATCGCGATCCTTCAACCGTGGCGGTACGACTACTTCACGCCCAAGATCAATTTTTCCAAATACTGGCGGAATCTATCGGCTGCATCGTCGTAGCCATCCTAGCGCATTCGCATTCCGAGTGGCCATCGCGTATACTGGTTTTCTGGCGTAACCGACTACCGGAACTTTAGGAGAACCCGATGGCTTCTTTCGAATCAAGTCTCCGTTTCTGTTGCCCACTTCCAAAGCTGACACTTGTGTTCTTCTTCGCAGCCCTCCCTGCGTGTTGGCCGGCGATTGCACAAGAGCAAGCTTCCTCCCCATCCATCGATCAGTTGATCTCCGCCGGCGAGTTTCCTGCGGCGTTAGAGAAGATTGAATCCATTCCCGCCGCTGAGGCCGATGGCTGGCGTTTGCAAATTGCTGAGCGACAGCTTGAATTGGGGTCACCCGAGGCGGCGTATATGAGCCTTCGTAGTCTGCAAGACGCCGGTGCGATTGGCGATCTCGAACTCGGTCAGAATGGTGGCGCCAACGACGTTACCCAAGCCGACCAACTATCGGGTCAGCAGGGTGGAATCACGGAAGCCGACTTTCAGCCGTTGATCGATTTGATTCAATCCGTCATCGGATCTGAAACTTGGGAGGACGCGGGAGGTGAAGGCAGTCTGATCGCCTATCCGGCGGGAGTCTACGTTGATACGTCGGGTATCCTGCAACGACTCGAGCCAATCGACGCTCGAGAGAACGCGCAGCATCGAGAGGTCAAGCAAAACCAAGTTTTCGATTTAGATCCTTCGGACGCGGCCGCCTCTCCACTGCGTAAGATCTCTCTGAAACGGCTTCTGCGCGAAGTGAATCAAGCGACTACATTTGGACGCCGCCTCGATTCATCGATCCAGAACATGGCGGGCGTCTACAAAATCCAGTACGTCATTGTTGATCAAAACGCCAATGACATTGTTCTGGCTGGCCCGGGCGGTCCATGGAGAACAAATACGTCCGGACAAACCGTCAACTGCACCACTGGCGCGCCAGTACTGCAGTTGGATGATCTCTTGGTCTGTCTGAAGAATGCATGCGAGCCCGGAGAAGAACGCGGAAAATTTGGGTGTACGATCGTTCCGCGTCAAAAGGGACTCGCTGCGGCGGCCAAGTTCCTCTCGACAACCAAACTAACGGGCAAGAAATGGGCGGACGAATTGCGCGACGCGGTTGGTCGTCAAGACGTCGAGGTAAACGGAATCGATCCAGAATCTCATGCCGCGGCGGTGATCGTAGAGGCAGACCTGCTCATGAAGATGATTGGTATGGGAACAGAGCCATCGATCGCAGCAGTGCCGGACTACTTTGATCGTGTGGCAGGCCAGCCCCAAACTGGACAGCGCGACTCACTCGTGCGTTGGTGGTTCACCGTGGATTTGAACTCGATCACGATGGACCCTGAGCGAAATTTCTTTGAGCTTTCAGGGCCGACGGTCAAGGTCCTGTCCGAGAACGAGCACCTCAACGGACTTGGTCAGCGTGTGCATTCGGGGCAGTCAGACGCGGCGACCGATGGTTTTGCGCAGGACTTTACTGACAATTTCGACGAGTTAAGCCAAGTGTATCCCGTGTTCGCCAAACTAAGGAACATTTTTGATTTGGCGTTGGTGTCAGGTATCATTCACCAGTTCGAACTTGATCAAAGAGTCGGACTTACGGGCATATTGGACAGCCACTTTCGTGCATCGACGGAAGTAGCGCAGGGCGAAGCATCGAGTGCTTATTGGCCATCGCCCCTGCCCTACTCTTCGGAAGTAGAATCCATCGTGAACTACCGGAAGGTTAACTTTTCCAAGGCCGGCAAGCGTTATCGGCAGCAGTTAGTTGCCGTTTCTGGCGGCGTCGAATTCGATTTTGACAAAGCGCTTGCCAAATCAAACCGGACGGATGAATCACAATCGGCTTTTCCAAACGTCAGGGCGGGCTTGCAGGAAGCTGATGTATGGTGGTGGGACTAGGAGCGCCGAAGAAGAAAACATCGCTTGCCGGAATTCAGGAAGAGGCCTTTGAAGACTGAACCGCTGGAGTATCTCCCCCCATCTTCTCAATTGCTGTGCTTGGCTCCCCGTCGTTCGCTTCGGAAAGAAACGCACCGTGCAGCCTGTCCCAGTCCATCACCAATGACCCGCCTTCTTCAACATGCGATTCAGCCCAATTCATCAGCAGTTCGAAACATGCGTGATCGATGTAGTCAACTTTCTCAAGACACACGTGCAGCTCGGCATCTCCGGGAAGCTCGTCCAGATACTCCGCCAAAATTGGAAGTCGCAAGAACGTTGCGGCTCCTCGCAATTTCAATTCGTATCGATGTTTCGCTTCGTCGGCCACCAGTTCAACATCAAGGTGGCTGAAACGGTGCAGTAACTTTGCGGCGGAAAGCCCAACGCCAACCATGACACCAATCAAAAGATCGACCGACACAATGATCACCAATGTAATCAGGTAGATTGCGGCTTCGGATTTGCCGACCTTCAGTAGACCCTTTAGCTGCGCTGGATTCAGCAATTTGAAACCAGTGTAAACCAGCAGCGCTCCGAGAGCTGACTTTGGAATGTAGGTCAGTAGATGAGGCAGGAAGCAAACGAACAGCAGTAACCACGCTCCGTGCATGATGGTTGACTTGCGAGTGCGCGCTCCAGCTTGTACGTTCGCCGAGCTTCGTACAATTACGCCAGTCATTGGCAGAGCTCCAACAAGCCCGCAAAGGAGATTGCCGACGCCCTGAGAAACGAGTTCTTGATCGTAGTCCGTTTTTACTCCAATGTCGCGCGCCATGTCGTCGACGGCTGCGGCGGTTAACAACGTCGCAGCACTTGCAACCAGAGCGATCACAAACGCAGAAATCCAAATCGATGGATCGGTCATCAAGCCAAACCATGAGAGCGCAGGAAAAGAGACTTCGCTGAACATGTTGTCGGGAACCGAAAGTTGGATAACCTCGAAACCGGCGAAAATGGCAAGCAATGTGGCTACAACGATTCCGACAAGTGCTCCGGGGATGAACCGGATCGACTTGGGAGAAAATTTAGTCCAAGCCAAGATCGTCGCAATGGTCACAACACCGATCAATGCGGCGAGGTGATGATTTGAGTTGCCTTCAGAAAAACACGCCATGATCGCTGTCGGGATGGTGGCCAAATACTGCAGACCTCCTCGCGCTGGTTTGTCGCCCCACATGGCGGTGTGATCAAGCATCACATGAAATTGACTAATGAGAATCAGTGCACCGATCCCAGACAGCATGCCTTTAATGACGGCCGGCGAAACAGCCCGGAACCACCGTCCCAGCTTCATTCGGCCAGCGACCACCTGCATGATGCCGGCGAGCACAACCGCACATCCGAGGGCAGCCATGGCGTACGTCATCGCAGACGCTTCGGCCCCGACGGCATCCGAACCAAATTCATTCAGGTATTTGTCGCGATTGTTGAAAATGATGTCGGCCACGATCACAAACAGACCGGCGGCTGGTCCACTAACCTGAAGCGGAGAGCCGGCGATACAGCCGACTACAAGTCCCCCAATAATTCCAGTAATCAAAGCGCGAGCGGGATTCACGCCGACGGCCACCGCGATTCCGATGCAAAGCGGCAGCGCCACAAGAAAGACGACCACCGAAGCCAGAAAATCATTGGTCAAAAAGCGAAACGCACCCTGAGATTCATCTTCGGAAGCTGCACTACTGGAATCTGCTCGTTTAGTCATTGTTTGAATCTTCAAAGGAGAGAAAGCTGCTGGACTGTATATTCATAGGGTATTTAACGCATGTAGGAAAACAGCATTTAGTGGCATTTCCCCATGAAAGGTTGCCACCTCTTAAAAATTGAGGGGAAAGAGCCGTTTGGAATGGTTCAGCGGTCATCGGAAGCGTGGCGGTTTCAATTTCACAGTTGTTATAGAACGAAATTTTAGCTTGAGTTGAATGAGTGATCTACATGTATCTAACACTCGGCTGCGTCCACTTCGTGTCCCATCTTACGCAAGCGCGCATGCCGGTTGCTCAAATCGCAGCCAATGGATAGGTTTAAAAGGCACGTCACGTAACTCTTACGGCTTTCGAAGGCCATCTTTCCCCACATGAACGAATCAACTGCGCCCTCGCCGAAGAGCGCTAACATGTTCCTTTGGTGTTCTGGCTTCGTCACCGCGCTGATCTATGCGGCCATAACTTGGCTCAGCTACCAGTGTGAGCAGTCAGATGTCCAACAGGAACGTCCACTGCTAACCCTGCTTCTGCTGTTCACCGCTGCAGGCATCGTCTACCTAGTTGTATGTTTGACATTGAACCGGCACCAGAACGAAACGAACAGCGTTCCGGCATACAGTCTGTCAATCATGATCGGTTGGGCGATTGTATTTCGTCTGATCTTGATGTTTTCGATCCCGATTCAAGAAGTCGATCTCTATCGGTACATCTGGGACGGTGTTGTCACCGCGCAAGGAATTAGCCCATACAAATACTCACCGGAAGAAGTCGAACGGCGGCGAATGGCGCTCAAGAGCACCGAAGAAATCGAGGCGCCGTTCCAGTACCGCACCAAAGTCGTCGAGCAGAACCAAGTCTCGTTGTTGGCCAAATTAGCAGACGGAGAAGACCTTGCAAAAGTGTTTCACTTGTTGCACTTTAAGCAATACACTACCCCCTACCCTCCTACCAACCAGCCCTTTTTCGCCTTGGCCGCAGTGCTCGGGAAGTTTACTGGAGCGACCGGGACGATAGGCCAATTCTACGGATATCTGTTTTCGATGAAGGGGATCTTGATCCTGTTTGACATTGGGACAGGGTTGGTGTTGATACAACTACTGGCCCGTTTGGGCCTTCCCCAAACATGGTCAGTCGCTTGGTTTTGGTGCCCACTGGTAATGAAGGAAATCGCCAACAGTGGGCACTTGGATTCGATCGCCGTTTTCTTTACGACGCTGGCAATTTGGATACTACTCAGGGCTCTTTGGCCAAGTGCATCCGATAAAAAGCCTAGCATGATGCTTGTTGGATTGGCGTTCATGGTTCTGGCGTTAGCAGTCGCCGCAAAAATCTATCCTTTGGTCTTGTCCCCACTGTTTGTTGTGGTTTCCCTAAAGCGTTTGGGGGCGTCAGCATTGCTGCCGGCAGCTCTATTCCCGGTTTTGGTTGCGGTTCTGTTGTGGCCAATTCTGTCGCATCTCGACTCGGTTAAAGCCCTTCAGCAACAAGTCACCGGTGTTGAAAACAAAGTGATACCGGCTCCACCTCCCGGCATCGAAGCGTTTGCGCGGCACTGGGAAATGAACGACTTCATTTTTATGGTAATGGTGGAGAACCTCAAACCGTACGGCAACAGTCCAGAAGACTTCGATGCGGTTGCCCCTGATCAACCTTCACGCATTTGGTTTGTCAAAACGAGCAACGAGTTCCGCCACAGCACAGCCGAGACCATTGCTGACGCAGTCCCTACCGTTGATAAGAAAGCCGCCGCGTTTTGGCTGACGCGGATGGTCACGCTGTGCATTTTCGGCGTCGTCGTTTTGTGGGGCTGTGTGAGGTTAAGCCGCTCCAACGATCCAAGATTGTTTCTGGAAATACTTTTCCTGACGATCGCCTGGTTCTGGTTACTCGCCCCGACTCAGAACCCATGGTATTGGACATGGGCGCTGCCTTTGATTTGCTTCTGTCGCAACCCCGCGTGGTACTTGTTCGCAGTCACATCGCTGGCGTACTACCTGCGGTTCTATTGCGAGTACCACTTGGCCGGCGATCCCAATGGTCCCGGCAAGTTTGGCACGCCTTTCTCAGGGACAGCACTGTTTGACTTTAACGTCCCCGTTCTCGAATTCGCGCCGCTGTTGGTGTTGTTGGTCGTGCTGATGTTGGGGCGCATCGGGATGGGGTTAAGACGACCCTCCGCCGATGCAACCGGGTAAGCCAGATCAATGGACTTAGCATTGAACATCGCTATTGTTCGTCACCACCAGGGAAGATCTCGCTGATCGACTCGTGCTGATGGATGCGTTTGATGGCCATTCCCAACATCGGAGCAACAGAGAGAATCTTCATCTTCGGAAGCAACTTATCGGCGCCGATGGGCACAGTGTCGGTAACAACGACGCTGTCGATCGGAGCAGCACGCAATCGCTCGACAGCCTTGCCGGCGAACACGCCATGCGTCGACGCAACGTGAATCTCTCTAGCACCTTTTTTCTTGACCAGTTCCGCGGCTCCGCAAATCGAGCCGGCCGTGCTGATCATATCGTCGAACATCAACGCTACCTTGCCCTCCAGCGAGCCACCGATGATGTTCTCTTGAACGACTTTCTCCGCAGACAAACGACGTTTGTCGATGATCGCTAACTCTCCTCCAAGACGCTTTGCATGACCAACGGCGCGTTTGATGCTGCCCTCATCAGGACTAACAATGACCAGATCCTCTTGCGGAATGTTCATCGATTTGAAGTGCTCATTGAGCACACTACCGGCGTACAGGTGATCCACCGGCAAATCGAAAAAGCCCTGGATCTGAGCAGCATGCAAGTCCATCGTCAGCACGCGGTTGGCTCCAGCTCGCACGATCATGTTGGCGA
>CAZDBE010000135.1:0-14237 GCA_964503675.1 uncultured Pirellulaceae bacterium
CCAGTTTGCTGTCCTGAGCCATCTCCAGCGCCAGTTTGCTGCCCTGCACCAAAGCGCGTTCGCTGCTGCAAGCCTGTTTGCTGCAAGCCAGCTCGCAAAAAATGCTGCTTGGGAAGTCGCCTCAAAGGACTTTTCGCATCGCGTTCAAATCCTTGCTGCCGCTAGGTTCTGCGAACATCATTTCCAAACCAGATTCTTTCTGGCTGGAAAGTACCGTTTCACAAAAGCCACTCATTCTTTGAGTGGCTTTTTTGCGTTTCGAGCCGCACGACGATACACTTGAGATTTCCAGCAAAGCTCTCGTGTCCTGTTATCGTAGGTGCTAGTGACTCCCTCCTCTATCCCACCAGACGAATCGTCTGCGTCCCGCGCGGCTCAACGCGACGCATCATTGCGTCTTTCGTTGGTCACCGGAGTCGGTCCAAGGATCTACGGCGATCTTGTCGAGCATTTTGGATCGGCGGAATTGGCCCTCGATGCATCGCCCGCCGAACTGCGATCAATCCAAGGGGTAGGGCAGAAACTGATGCGTGCATTGGTCAGCGCGAATGAGGACATTGATGTCGAACCGGTGTTGCAGCAATGCAGAGACGACAACATCCATGTCATCGACCGCGCTCATGAGAACTACCCTCCGTTGTTGAAAAAGATCTATGACCCGCCAGGGGTTCTGTTTTGCAAAGGAGAATTCCAACCGGTCGATCAACTGGCAATCGCAATTGTTGGAACTCGGCATTCGACTAACTACGGAGACCGTGTGGCGGCCAATCTGGCGCGTGGCCTATCCATGGCGGGCCTAACCATTATATCGGGAATGGCGCGGGGCATCGACGCGGCTGCCCACAAAGCGGCACTAGAATATGGCGGCCGAACGATTGCAGTGTTGGGTGGAGGAGTCATGAATATCTACCCGCCAGAACATAAGTCTCTAGCCGATTCGATCGCTGCCAAAGGCGCGGTGCTGTCTGAAGCGCTTCCCAATCAGGCGCCACGCAGTGGCTGTTTCCCACGTCGCAACCGAATCGTGACGGGGATGAGCCTTGGCGTGATCGTTGTCGAGGCGGGCGACCGCAGCGGCGCATCAATCTCGGCTCGACTGGCGGCCGAACAGGGGCGCGACGTGTTTGCCGTTCCTGGTAGAATCGACAGCCGTATGTCGCGCGGTTGTCACAAACTGATTCGCGACGGTGCGACACTAGTAGAAACCGTCGACGACGTGCTTGATCAGCTGGGACCGCTTGTTGAGCCTCTAAAACTCAGCGGCGCAAAAGTGGCTGGAGAACAAACTCAAACCGTACGTCATCCTGCCGAACTGAAATTGAGCGATCAGGAACGCAAAGTTTTGAACTGCATAGAGACGTCGCCAACGGAGTTCGACCTCATCGTCGAAAAGACTCAACTTCCGCCGGCCCGTATCCTTGCGACCGTAAGTGTGCTGGAGATTCGGCGGCTGATTCGACGTCTATCCAGTACCTCATTCGTCAGGCTGTAGGTTTCAGCACGCGTCTTCACCCGTAAAAAAAGCCCGCTTACCGAATGGTGGGCGGGCCTATCGTTGGTTACGAACTTGAATCGACTCTAGCGTCGCCACTCAAATCCAAAGAGGAATCCGGCAGCGACAAAGCTATCGTCATTACCATTCAAACCTACTCCTGTACCGGTTCCGCTCCCGAAGAATGAATTGGGGTTGATACTGGTTGGCTGAGTGTTGGCCCGTGCAATTCCGTCGAAGATCCAGTGTGCTTGGATTCCCGTACGTAGCGTGATGTCGCGGCTGATGTTGTAGGCCACTTCAAACTGAAGATCCAACATCGGCACAAATGACTGCTCTTCATCATAAGTTTCGGTGATTCCAATCAGGCCTGGTGTAGTCGTTAGATCTGTTGCAAAGTATCGCTGCTGGTTGTACGCGGCAGTGATGGCTCCGTCAGACGTAGTTCGCCAACGGCCTCTTCGACGATTAAATCGAGCACCAGCATGGAAGCCGAAAGCATTGTTGTTAGCTTCTTGCTTGAAACGGTTGTTGCCAGTGTTCTCTGTAACAACGCCGGTGGTTGGATCGACTGTCGTGCTTACCGTTTGCAACGAGTCAAGCAAGGTCTGGTCATTCACGTTGATGTACTGGACGCCGATGTAGGGCTCGAAGTAGCCACCACTCTTCATTTGCTGCCGAAAGATCCTGTTGAGTTCAACAGTGGCAAATCGGTTGGTCACCAACATTGGGTTTGCAACAGAAGAGTCCTGACCACTGGTGAAAAAGATTCCTCGGCTGTTCTGATATCCTAGAGACCAGCCTTGGTCTGCTTCTGTCATCCACCCTGCTTCGCAGCGAGTGCCCCAAATGTAATTGTTGCCCGTGGCAACGGCATCACCAAAATCGCCTTCGCCGATGATTCCTGGACGGGAGACGCTCGTGTACACACGATCGTAGGTAAGGAAGAATCCCGTATTGGGATCTTTCTCCTCATCGTTTGTAAATTCCAGCGGAGCAAACGCTTGGGTGTCGTAGTCGAACACGCCCGGCGCCGCAAAAGGTCGAGTATTTTCAATTGACTCGATACCTCTATGCTCGAACTCGGCCGAAGGAACGTGCAATTGTGCATTTGTCGATTGACATGGGGCCAACAAAGCCGCCAGAGCACCAAAGATCATAAATTTTTTCAGAGGCATCGCTGTATTCCTGCTGATGCAGTTTTCAAGCCCATCAGCAACGGTGATGGGAATCCGCTTACTGCCAGATATCGGATGTTGGTTTGTGCGGGTTGAGAAAGAATTCCAGATTTTGCCGAACATGTCAGTTTTTCCGCAAATTCCTGATGTCCGGCCGAGGCAAACCTGACTGGCAGTCACCTTGCCAGCCATTTGGAAACGAATACTTACCCATTCCCCCACCAAAGTGTTTTCTAGAGACGCTCAGGAACAGAAGTGCTGGCATCATTTCAACTGTCAGGCGATGCCACCAGTTATTGATTTTGCGATTTTCAAATTGGGTGATTCTGAACAGTCGCCACCCATCGCCCTGTCGCCGTCGCCAACCCGCGATAAAAGTCCGTTTGCGCAAGCGAGTTGATCCCGCGGAGCAAGCCATCAATCCAGCCCAGCCGGCTACCACTGAAAGCCACCAGTGGATCGAACGCCTCAGGTTCCTCCGAATTTCCTGCCGCTACCAGCAAGTTCCCCGCGAAGTCTAACTGGACCCCAATGTGGTCATGGAGACTGATCGGGGGATGATACCCGGGCAACAAGTCAAAGAACCCTTGCATCGCCGAAACCGTTTCGCTCTGGAATTGGTCTGTCGCCCACACTGATTCCACCGGCGACAAATGGCCTTTGGGTCCAATCAACAATCGACAGTAGTCAATCGCCAGCTTCTCAATTACCCCATCCCGCGCTTCGCTATCTGTCGGCACTGGAACCTCCCATTCCAGTTTTTTCAACGCCTCTTTGAGTTCCGAGCTTGCGTCCCCGCTTAAAGCCGAAAGCGACTCGTGCGTCATTTCTTTCATCCAGCAGCTGCCCAGCAAAATGCCACAATGGCCGAGCGCGATCG
The DNA here is from genome assembly GCA_964503675.1 of uncultured Pirellulaceae bacterium. GTDB lineage: Bacteria > Planctomycetota > Planctomycetia > Pirellulales > Pirellulaceae > Mariniblastus. The sequence continues at coordinate 3,551 of CAZDBE010000135.1, forward strand.
CGTTTTCATATTGGGTTTTCATGGAAGCTAAGTCTATTCACGGCTTGATCAACGCCAACCCCTGATGCGAAGATAGGAGTTCTGCGGAGATCCCCCTACTTTCAGAAATCTCATGTCTGACCCAAAAATTCGTATCGCGGGTGTTCCCGAGCATTTTAATCTGCCGTGGCACCTTGGCATCGAGGAAGGACATTTCGAACGCGTCGATGCCGAGGCCGAGTTTCAAGTCTTCTCTGGTGGAACTGGTGCGATGATGAGTGCCATCGCGAATGACGAGGTCGATCTGGCGATCGTTCTGGCAGAGGGCTGCATTCAGTCAATCACCTCTGGCACACCCGCCAAGATCGTCAAGACTTTCGTTGCGTCACCGCTGATCTGGGGAATTCACACGCCGGCGGCAAGTGATATCCAATCGATTGAGGAAATGCGGGGCAAACGCTACGCGATCAGCCGTTTCGGATCCGGTTCACACTTAATGGCTGTCGTTGACGCCGATTTGCGAGGCTGGTCAACGGAGGATCCGTCGTTTGTTGTTGTGAAAAATTTAGATGGAGCCCGCGAAGCCCTCGCAACCAACGAAGCCGACATCTTCTTCTGGGAAAAATACACAACCAATCCGTTTGTCGATAACGGTGAGTTTCGTCGGCTTGGGCAGCGTCTGACGCCGTGGCCTGCGTTCGTCGTCTGCGCCAGCGATAAAGCCATTGCACATCGCGGCGACGCGATCGCAAGGTTGCTGAATCAAATCAACAAACTTTGCCGGCAATTAACCGGATCGCCCGAGAGCACGATCAACCAAATTAGCCGGCGATACCGACTTCCGGTCGATCAAACGACCGAATGGTTCGAAACGCTGCAGTGGAGCGTTGACTGGCAGATGGACGACGCAAAATTCACTTCGGCAATCGACTATCTACAATCCCTAAAGCTGATCGAGGGACCGCAAGCCACCAATATACCCTCACAAGTATGGGAAGACGTCTATTTGAAGCTGAGGTAAAGGTAAGATGCTTCAATCCCGGACGATTTCAGCCAACTGTTTTCGTGCAGCGGTTGTTTTGCCGTCTGCCATCAATGCCGCGATGGCATCCAACTTCTGTTTTTCTACCGGTTCCTTTGAACGCCTCAGGGCTAGCAACCGCCCGGGCAGTTTCAAATCTTCTGCCACATATTGAAAATTCGGATCCACCAACTCTCGACGAAGCTTCTGTACCATCTGAAGATCTCGATCGCCAAACTCGACTGACGGTTCAATCATCGTGCCTTCTCCCCAATCGTTCCAAGTTGCGATTTGAACGAGTGGAGCTCCAGTTGCCAAAGCCTGCCGCAGCGTTTTGCGAAACGTTTCACCACCTGCCTCCGACATCTGTCGCCAGTCCTTGCTGACTCCCGCCTGACTATAGAAGTCATTGAACCCGGGAAAGGCGACGGGGATGAGATGTTTCCATTGCTTCGAATCACGCAGAAATGTCTCAATCGTTTTCGATTGATCGGGAACTGGCCAGTCAAAAGCGCCAACAGCGCAATTCCTGCGATGGTGTTCGCTGAAGTACTGAAGCTCAAACCCCAGCGACTGAATTACTTGGTCCCATTGCCGATGGGTCAAACCTTCATTGCCAAACGACAACAGCACCGGTAGACCCTCCAACTGAAGGTAGTTGTCTTGACTAAACCAGTTCTCCTTAAGCCATTTAATCTCGCTGACTACGTGATTAACGACAGAAGATGAGTCTATTTTTCCTCCGGCAACCAGCTTAGGGATCGTTTGATCTTCGTAGCACACCGCAAATTTCAAACCGAATCGTTGTGTGCACTCGAACAGCTTTACCGCATTTGCATGCAGTAGCGCATAGTCAAAATAGTCCGTGCGACCGTACCAATCAACGATCACACCGTCAATTCCAGCCAGCTTCATCAACAGAAGTTGATATTCTAGCACCGCATCATCGGCGCTATTGTAGAGGTCAATTTCAGGATAGTAGTGCGCCGCGATTTCGCGATGACCGTTAGAATCGAACTGCTTGGGGTCAGTGCTGTTCATCGTCCAGTGCCAACCCCACTTCTCTTTTTCCGCATCGGCTTCAAACCACGGCATGTAGTGCGCGAGAATTTGAGTGGCAGGTTTCACTGAGGAAACGCCTAGCGTGTTTTCCTCTTGCGCTTGGGTGGTATCCAAGTTGAAAAACAACAGAGAATAGATCACTGTCCAAAACACTATTCTTGGGGTGGTCACAATTATACTCTCTCGTAACGGACTAAAACTTCCTCAAACGGGTTTTGACAACTCCCTGTGGCTGGTCAAGCACATCCATCGCAACGATTTTCCACGCGCCATCCACAACCTTCACCTCAAACGAAGCATCGTACTGATTGGTGCGTTCGTGAATGTGCCCCCAGTGTTCAATCGTTCCAACAATGTTCCATTTGCAGCGGTATTGAAAACCATTTTCCACAAATGGCTCGGCCTGTTGCCGTCCGCCAAGAATCTGAACGTCTTCAATCCTTGAAACGGCTCCTCCCTGTTCACTGATCCGCAAACTATCGTTGATCTGCAAATAGAGTTTCCGCAGCAGCGGGCCATGCACGCTGCTGGCCAGCGTATCATAAGTCTGGCTTTCCTCGTGATAATCGAACGAACGAAAAAGGTTTCGGTGCAACTGAAGAAAGATCGTGTTTGCTGTTGCGTCGGAGATCGCCAATCGACCAGACCGCTCAAACGGAGACACCACGTCCACTTTTCCGATGTTGGCCGACAGAACTCCAGCAACTCCCATCGTGACTGCAACACCCATCAGCCAGCCACTGGCCGCGCGGGAGAGGCACAAACATGACGCGATCAGTGCAAGCAGAAGACAGACCGCGGTGACAACAGGAATCGCCACCGTCGCAGGCCGGGCATGGTATCGTGGGTCCGCCAGATCAACATGGGTAACGGAAGGAAGCTCCGGCGCATCGGTGGCTATCCAAGAATATACATTATCCTTCAAGAACATCGAGAAACTAACTTTCTCTACCTCCTTGAAGGGAAACGCAACTGCATCAATCGACCGCATCGTTTCTTTATTAAATTTGTCCCACACAACATTCACTTTTACCGGACTGCCTTTTGCTGGGTAGCGTATGATGATTCCAACGCGCCCGTTGGCCATACTGACCTTTCGTTTTTCGGCCTGCACGGCAAAATCCCGCAGGTTCAACCCGTAAAAATCTATCCGGTCGAAGACGGGCGCTACTATCACGCCGTCGATCTGCACGGGATTACCGACGCTGAAGAACCGCTGAATCTGTTTTGCCGCGGCAGCCTGTTCGTCAACTGTTAAGAACGATGGATCGGCGCGTTCGAACTCGATCATCGCTGCAAGGTTCGCCAACGGAACTAGGACCTCATTGCGAACTTCTGCATTGTTGATGTAAATAAAAGAATAGACGCTACTGTAGCTACCGATGCCCAGCGTCTCTTCCCGTTGTTTGTCAAACCACGAATCCCACTCCGCCTTCGAGTCCTTCTGAGAAAGTGGAGGGCGATCCCAATCAAAACGAAATGTCTCCGGCGCACTGGGCTTGAGCATTTTTCGGTACGGTGTTTTCGACCCGGCTTGTTTCAACAACACCATCAACTCCGATGGCAGCAACTGTCCCTCGGCAACCATCTCCTGAACAATCGTCAGAAACTCTGGTGGCTTGTCATACTTCAGCTCAAACTCGAACCCTAGTGTGTACTGCATCAGCGTTCCCGATTCAGCACCGTCTTCCGGTAGATCAGGGTTTACCACGCCGGTAATTTTTGCCGCAATTGTCTCGCCGTTAACATCTAGAAAACGGATTTTCTCCGCTAGGTATTTTGCGTGGTCCTGCGTCGCCTCAAGGATCTCGTCACTGTCGTACCTACCGTTTTGTAACGGCTCAAGCCCCTGCAGCAGTTCAAGGTCTTCGGCGAAACAGGTTAGCCGGACCGTGGTTTGAAGTCGATTGACGTAAACTTCCGCCTCGACTATCGAAACCGGGTGCCTAATACTCCAAGCGTTTACTGGAATCGGCAATACGAAAAAACAAACCAGCATCGCCACAATGAAAGAGATGCCATTCAACGAAATGCCAAAGTCGGCAAAACGATTCATGATTGAGATTCCTCAGTTGGTTTGGCAATCAGTTTGGAAGAAAAAACTGACTTTAGCAGCAACAAACCGAACACGAACGGCAACAGACTGGCCACTCCCGACAAGATCCACGACCAAGTCCACGACAAAGCCAATTCAGCGTCTCCTCCGTGTCGCCACTGATTGAACTGAACAGTGAAATTGATCACTCCCCACATCATCAGCACTGCACCGGCGATCGCGGTACTGACGTATCGCGCGATCAAATTCATTTTTTTTGACATGCGACTAATTTAGCTCCTCAACCACCATTCCGCTATGCCAGCCAGCTACCGCGGCGAAAGCCATCGTGACAAAGGAGAGGAATACGGCTCCAAGAGCGGACGTCAGGATACTTAACCAAGGCACTGGAACATGCATTAGCACCCCCGCCACAAAAGCAATACTGGCCAGCGCCAACACCACCAAGAATACGGTCTTCCACTGCTTTCCATTGCTTCGAAAATGCATCACCACATCTGATGAAATAATCGCGAACGGTGACTGCGAGTACCAAACGGCTGTCAAAAACGGTAGCGCCAACAAAAACCGCACCGGTGCCGTGACGTAGATCGACATAAACATCAGCACAGGCGAACCGGCAATCGCGAAACTGACGGCTGTTATCAAAAGTGTGCTAGACCACTCGGTCGTGTGGCCTAACTTCCACGACTCAATTTTCTTCTTACCGTCGGTCGCTTCTCTAAAAACCACGCCACAAAAATACCACAGCAAAATTGTGCCGATCGCGTAAGGCAACCATCCAACGCCTAAACGCCAAAACCCCATCGTTGCCGTATCACCCATCGTCGGTTCTTCAATTGCGCTGTACGTCGCTAATGCAGAATGAGAAATCACGTTCCCCACCGCCAACAATGCCGCCACGGTAAAGCCACGCACTGCCACGCTGGGCTCAGTCACCAGCTCAACGGCCGCGCCGAAAAGTGTGTCGAATCGTAGTTCCGGAAACTTCGATTTTGCTTTGTCTGAATTTTTCTGTTTGGGCTTATAACCTTTTACTTTTTGACGTTTCTCAGCTTGCTGAGCCGATTTGGAACGGTATGGGTTGAGCGGTTCTCGCTTCTTCTTTCCTTTATCTTTTGCTTTCTTTCCTGCAGCAGCCAGCATCGCGGGATCAACAAAACTTGCATCTTCCAGCTCGAGCGGCCCCGACAAAGAAAGATCCCCGGACAGTAGGTCTTCGCCGATCTCGTCGACGACCTCATCAGGAAAATCATCCTCCTTGTGATCTTGCGAAACGTCTTCGTCGTCATCATCCAACAAAACGTCCGCGAAATCATCGTCTTGCATTCCACCACCAGACAATTCATCCGCACTAGCTGAGTGTTCTTCGCGGAAATTCAGCGGCTCATCAACGTCCTCAACGATTTCTGCCACCAATTCCACATCGCCTAGTTCGTCTTCTTCTAGAGGTGCCAGTGTCAACTCGCCATCATCAGCCAGCGAAGAATCGCTCGACGATGATCCTTCTTCCAACGACAGGCGAATCTGTTTCTCAATTTGCTCTTTTTCCTTTGCGGTCGGGGATCGTACTTTAATCATCGAAAAACAGTCGCTGCACTTCACTTCTTCTCCAACTTGGCCAAGATTGACCAGTAGCTTTGAATCGCAGACAGAACAACGAATACCAAAACTGCCTTTTTCAACCGGTGGAAGAGTAACTTCGACGATACCGGCCAAAAGTTTGTTCAGGTCTTCATCGCCCTCAGTTTTCGATCGGTTACCGGCACCATCCAACGGCTTGTCTACTTCGGGATCGTCAGAATCCTCACTGCCGTTGCTTGAAGCAGACTGATGTTCTTTCTCGTGGTCGCCTTCCTCCGATTGGCCTTCGTCACTTGAAGCACCTTCAGCGATGGAAAACTCAAAATCATTCTCCAGCAAGTTAGACGTAGCGGCCACATCCGGTGTTTCATTTGCCTGCTCGGATTCGATCGCTAAATCCGCCGCCGTCAAAACATCGTCATCGCCAGATGCCATCATCGGGACACCTGCGAGAAAGTCGTCATCATCGTCAGGCTCAGGCAGTTTCGAGAGAAGACTGTCGGGAACTGCGAGCTTACGCTGACAACCGGAACACTTGACCTTCTCCCCTTGACCCGAGGTTAGCTCGAAAGTGACTTCGATCGATGCCGAACAATAGGGACAATCAAAATGCAAAGGTTCTGTCAAAATGGCCCCTGTCGCTGCTGCAGATTTACCGATGGCGTATTGGAAAGTGCTTCTTACCAAGATAGTTTAACAGGCGGATCAATTCGACCAATCAAGCCGCACTTCCTAGAACTTCAGTGCGAAATTGACGTTTCAGCATGATGCGGATCGAGAACTAACCCAGTGGTACGCAAACTTTGTCAGTTACATTGACTAGACAAAACGTCGCGCGAACTCCCGCCGAGCGATTTTCTCTCTATAATTAAGCCAGATGTTCACTCACCTCCGCCTCCCGCGTTAACTAAATGAAGCTGATCAAAGTCGCCGCTGCTGCACTTAACCAGACCCCGATCCACTGGGAAAACAATCTGGCGAATATTGTCTCCGCAATCGAACAGGCTCGTTCAGAGGACGTTTCTCTCCTGTGCCTGCCCGAGCTTTGCATCACGGGGTATGGCTGCGAGGACGCGTTTCATTCGTCCGGTATCCGACAAAGTGCAATAGACACACTCAAAGAAGTCATCCCGCACACCACGGGGATGGTCGTTTCGGTCGGTCTACCGCTTCTCTACGCGGGAGGAATCTTTAACGTCGCGGCGTTGATCGTTGACGGTAGCCTAATTGGATTTGTCGCGAAACAACACCTCGCCGGAGACGGTATCCATTACGAGTCACGTTGGTTTAAAGCATGGCCAGCAGAGGTTACAGCCACCGTTGAGATCGATGGCGTTGAGTATCCAATCGGGGATCTGGTGTTTGATGTTGGCGGGGTCAGGCTCGGGTTTGAGATCTGCGAAGACGCTTGGGTGGGATCACGTCCCGGTGGCAGCTTGGCCGCGCGCGGCGCTGACATTATCCTTAACCCGAGTGCCAGCCATTTTGCGTTTGGCAAACATGAGATTCGCAAACGATTTGTTCTCGAGGGCAGCCGCGCATTCAACGTCAGCTATATCTACGCGAATTTGGTCGGTAACGAATCAGGCCGAGCTATTTTTGATGGCGACACAATGATCGCATCGGGTGGAAGGCTTCTGGCCACTGGAAGTCGTTTGAGTTTTGATCTTTGCTACCTCACCACCGCCACGGTCAACATTGAGGCAACCCGTATGGTACGGGCGCGAACCGGTAGTTTCGAACCGGACGTCGACGGAGATGAATCGGATGTCATCGACACCAGTTTCACTTGGCCTGATTGCGGACTCACGCGAGCCGAAGTTGTGCCTCAAGACTGGGAGGTCGGCACTGACATCAAGGCTGAAGAATTTACTCGGGCGGTGGCTTTAGGTTTATTTGACTACATGCGAAAAAGCTTCTCGCGCGGTTTTGTCGTATCCATGAGCGGCGGGTGCGACTCGGCCAGCGTGGTGGCTTTGATCTACGCCATGTTCCGCTTGGCTGAAACGGAACTGGGTTTTGATGAACTGCTAAGGCGGATTGAGTATTGCCTACCTTCGGCGTTAAAAACTAGCCAGCCGAAAGATTGCAGAGAACTAATCGGTGCCATGTTGACGACCGTTTATCAATCAACAAAGAACAGTGGCGACGTGACCCAGAGCGCTGCTGCAGCGGTCGCTGAAGAAGCCGGAGCAACGCACTATCTGTTCGACGTCCAGCCGATGGTCGACGGATATGAAAAAGTTGTCTCTGACGCAATTGGCACCGAATTAAATTGGCAGTACCACGACATCACGTTGCAGAACATTCAAGCGCGTGTGCGTTCGCCAAGCGTTTGGATGCTGGCGAATTTAAATAACGCGTTGTTACTTTCCACCAGCAACCGCAGTGAAGCGGCAGTCGGATACGCAACCATGGACGGCGACACCTCGGGCGGCGTGAGTCCAATTGCGGGGATCGACAAAGACTATTTGCGAAAGTGGTTGGTTTGGATGGAGCAGACCGGTCCGTTTGGTATCGAGGGACTGCCATCGCTCAAAACGGTCAACGACCAACAGCCAACGGCCGAGCTACGACCGCCGGGTGAAAATCAAACGGATGAAGGCGATCTAATGCCTTACGAAATTCTCGACGCCATTGAGCGTTTGGCGATCGGTGACAAGCTGGTGCCCGTCGAAGTTTTCGAGCATATGCTGGTTAAATTCCCGAAGTCTAACCGTCGGCAAATGGGCGACTGGGTCATCCGTTTCTTCAAGCTCTGGTGCCGCAACCAGTGGAAGCGCGAACGATACGCTCCGTCGTTCCACTTGGACGATCAGAATTTAGATCCTAAGACTTGGTGCCGGTTCCCGATCCTCTCCGGCGGATTTCAAAAAGAACTCGCCGAGTTGGAGCGACATATCGAATCTGCTGACATGTAGATTCGGTTTCTCCGTAGGATTGGATTCACCTCAAAATAATCGTCCTTGGCCGTCGTCAACTTCGGGAACACGAAAACGGTCACAGTCCAATTGGGGCGTGCCAGATTTCAGCCCTGACCTAGTTAGATGGAGCTTGAAAAGACCTTCAATCTGCTCGGCCCAGATGCCAGTTCCCTTCATACGTTGGCGAAAATCAGAGTCGTAAAGTTTCCCGCCACGCAATGCCCGCACGCGTCCAAGGATTTTCTCTTTCGCATCCGGCATGTGAGTTTCCAACCAATCAACAAAAACCGGCTCGACTGCCAACGGCAAACGCAGCATCACATATCCGCCGCGCGATGCCCCTTTTTCCGACGCCGCCGCTAAAACTTTCGGGATCTCCGCATCATTGAGCCCCGGAATGATCGGTGCGACAAGGACTTTGACCGGCACACCGGCGGCAGACAACTGTTCGATCGCGTTGAGTCGCGCTTGCGGTGAACTACTACGCGGTTCCATCACCCGCACCAGCGACTGATCCAACGTTCCAAGACTGATGGTGACGACCACCAAATTCATGGCCGCCAATTTCTCCAGCAGATCAATATCGCGTGTGACCAATGCGTTTTTGGTCGTGATCCGCATTGGCTGACGGTACTCTAACGCCACTTCCAAACACTGCCGCGTCAGTTTCAACTTACGTTCGCAAGGCTGGTAGCAATCGGTTACTCCGGAAAGCATCACAGGTTCAACTTGATCGCGCCATTTCTTTCTTGAAAGCCATTTGCGAAACAGAACGGCTGCCTGACGTTTGACAAAGATCTTAGATTCAAAATCGATGCCCGCATTGAGGCCAAGGTATTCGTGCGTAGGTCGAGCATAGCAATAGCTGCAACCATGGACGCACCCTCGATACGGATTCAGGCTATAACGAAAATCCACATCCGGCGACTGATTTTCGCTGACAACGGTGTTGGCGTCGTCGTCATAAAACTCGGTCTTGATTTTCCCGATCAAGTGAACGTCTTCTGGTTCCAGTTGATCGAATGTCGACTCGAGTTCAATCTTCTCAAATCGATTCTTCAGCTGAAGCGCAGAACCACGTCCCGTTAATTGCCGTTTCGCAGGCGTTTCTGGAGATTGATTATTCGGGAACGACATGGCGGAACTTGAGTAGAAAATTGACTACCAAATTATAGGCTATCGCAACGAAGAAATCCCATTGTCGCCTTTCGCGGAGCGACAGCGACTATGGCGCACAAAAAAGGCTCGCCACGCCGGACGAGCCTTTTTGATTTTGCGTCTACCTTACAACGCCAGCAACAGTCGACTTGGTGCTTCCAAGTAACCAATCACTTCGTTCAGGAACCGGGCTGCCGCACCACCATCAACCAATCGGTGATCGTATGACAGACTTAGCGGCATCATTAGACGAACTGCGATTTCATCGTCTTCAACAACAACCGGCATCTTCCGCGAACGCCCGACCAGCAAAATCGTGGTCTCGGGAGTGTTCACGATTGGCGTCGAATAGGTGCCGCCGATCGCACCAAGGTTGCTGATCGTAAAGGTACCACCTTTGAGATCGTCCATCGAGAAATTGTTGTCTCGAACGCGTCCGGCAAGGTCCATCAACTGCTTGGCGATATCGCCAATGCTCATCTTGTCCGCGTTTCGAAGCGACGGCACGACAAGTCCGCGATCAGTGTCGACCGCGATTCCGATGTTCACGTACTCCTTGTAGATGATCTGGCCGGCGTCCATATCGATCGAAGCATTAATCGCCGGATGGTGCTTGAGCGACATGGCGATCGCCTTGATCAAGAACGGCATCGTCGTGAGCTTGATTCCTTGAGCCGCGTAATCTTCTTTGCTGTTTTGACGCATCGCTTCTAGCTTGGTTACGTCAGCATCATCGAAGTTTGTCACGCGTGGAACGGTCGACCAAGACTCGTGCATTTTGTTAGCAATCGCCTTGCGAATTTTTGGCATCTTTTCAATGCGTACAGGCCCGAATCCGTCGCTTACGCTTCCGGGACTTGCGATGACTCCGGTCGAAGAAGATGCCGCCCCAGATCCTCCGCC
>CAZDBE010000136.1:0-14223 GCA_964503675.1 uncultured Pirellulaceae bacterium
GCACCCTCCCACAAGGGACGCTTGGTTTGCGGCACGCTGGCCGGAAAACCGATTGTGGCGATGCAGGGACGCCTGCATATGTACGAGGGATATCCGCTCAAAGAAATCACTCTCCCTGTTCGGATCATGAAGGCGTTGGGGGCAGAACTGTTGATGGTTTCCAATGCCTGTGGAGGATTGAACCCCAACTTCTCTTGCGGCGATATCATGCTGATCGATGACCAGATCAATTTGATGGGAGACAACCCTTTGATCGGGATCAACGACGATCGGCTTGGCGTACGCTTTCCCGATATGTCTCACCCATTCTGCAGCAAGCTGATAGATCGCGCTCTTGGCGTCGCTCGCAGTGCAGATATCGTGGCCCACAAAGGTGTTTTCGTTGCGGTGGCCGGCCCCAACCTTGAAACACGTGCCGAGTATCGTTTTCTTCGCACGATCGGTGCTGATGTAGTGGGGATGTCGACAGTGCCGGAGGTCATCGTTGCTGTTCACGAACAGATGCGCGTGATCGGATTTTCGGTGGTTACCGACATGTGCCTTCCCGATGCACTCGAAGCAGCCGACGAAAACGAAATTATCGAGATCGCTAAAACGGCCGAACCTAAACTGACCAAATTGATTATCGGTATCCTTGAACAGGAAGCTTGATCTGCCGATGCGCAATCTGAAGACACAGGTGATTGAAGCACACCGGTTTATTGGTAGCCAGTGGGATGTTGCACCATCGGTTGGTATCATTCTAGGGACTGGCTCCGGTGAAATTGCCGACAGTATTGCGGCCGACGCCAAAATCCCTTACTCCGATGTGCCTCATCTGCCGACTAGCACCGCCATCGGCCACAAGGGGCAGTTTGTCTGCGGCAGCCTTGCGGGTGCCAACGTCATTGCGATGCAGGGGCGTTTTCATCTGTACGAGGGTTACGACGTGGATTTGGCCACGCTTCCAGTTCATGTTATGGCTGCCATGGGCGTCAAGCGTTTGTTCATCAGCAATGCGGCCGGCGGAGTGAACCCGAATTGGCAGGTAGGCGATGTGATGATGATCAACAGTCATATCGATTTCATGTATCGATCCACTGTTGCGATGGGCCAATGCAACGAAGCTGGACGTCCTCGCTGCCGTAGCGATCAGTACGACTCGGAGATGATTCAGCAGGCGTTTTCTCATGCGCGAGTTGCCGATTTTCCGTTGTACCAAGGCGTCTACGCGTCGATGTTGGGCCCCAATTACGAGACGCGTGCCGAGTATCGGTATCTGAAAAAGATCGGCGCCGATGCCGTGGGCATGTCGACCGTTCCTGAAGTTGCGGTGGCTGCGACCTACGGTTTGAAAGTGATGGCGATGTCGATCATCACCAACGTTGCCAAACCGGACGTGCTGGAAGAGACAACTGGCGAGGAAGTCGTCGATGCTGGTATGATTGCCGCTCCAAAGTTGAAGTCGATTGTCGAAGACGCGATTCAGCGTGCCGCGCAGAAGGATTGATTCTCGGTACCGAGGGCTAATCTACTGTCTTCGCTAATGTGATTTCTTGATGCAATTCAATCATACTGTTTCGCAGTTCTTTGACTTGGGGGTCTATGCTCCAGCCGTATTCATCATACGTGGTTTCGAATAGATTCAGCATCTTTTCGCCGGCGTCAATGTCTCCGGTTTTCAGATAAGCGAGCGCTAAGAAACCTTCGATCAATGGAGCACGGTCAGGATGGCGGTAGCTAACCTTCTGCAGTCGGTGGGCCTCTTCTAATGAAACTCTGGCTTCGGAGATTTGATTTCGCAAATACAGCGTCTGGCCGAGAAAACTATATGACTCAAACGAGGGGAAGAAACGGCAGCACTTTCGTGAGTCGGCCATTACTTGGTCAAGTTCTTCAGCCGTTACGACATCCTGTGCCATCGTTATGTCAGCCTGATTGATAAGTTCACTGGCATCCTCAAGCAGAAACGGGCGTTGCAGAGTCGATATGTTGGCAGAACGAATGGTGACGGTACCGATTCCTCCTGATAGAAGCTTCTTCCCATCTGATGAAAAAGAAACATGCACAGCCTGCATGTTGGGTTGGTCGGTTAGTACGCTGATATTCGCATTGGCATTATCCTTGCGCAGCAAGGACTCGACGTCCCAGAATTTGATGTTGCCGTCATCACTTGAACTGACCAATTGGCGTCCGTCTTTAGAAAAAGTTAGTCCTGCGGTCTGGGACGAATGCCCTTTAATCCTGTTGGCCAGAGCTCGTGATGCGGTCCTCCATAATATGATTTCTCCATGAAAACTGCTGCTCGCAATCCATTGGCCGTCGGGCGAAAAAACGGCACGCCATACCGAATTGATATGATCGGTGAAAACGTGCAACTGCTTTCCAGAGCTAACATTCCACAAGCGAACTGTTCCATCATCACTGGCGGTAAGCAACAGTGTCCCATCAGGAGAAAAGCGAGCTGAGGCTATGCCACTTTGGTGGCCGGTAAACTCTTGCATCAGTTTCCAAGTAGAGGTGTCCCATTGCTTTGCCAAACGTTCTTCACCGGCGGTAACGATTGAACGACCATCTGGAGCGACCGAAACATCCCAAATATAGTCCCCATGCGCTTCAATGGTATGTTTGACGCTGTGTGTTTGTACGTCCCAAATTCTCAATTTTCCATCAGCACAACCGGTCGCCAGCGACCCATCATCGAGAAATGCAAGTGTCAGAACTGCTTCGGGATGCTGGAGTTGTTTAATTGGCTTGCCAGTATTGGCGTCCATCAACACGGCGAGGCCGTCTTCCCCAGCCGATGCAATGATGCGCCCATCGGGCGAATCATCAATCATCCAAACCGCGCTGTTATGCGTTTCGCAAACCAATTTGGAACGAGTTGAAGTCGTCCATATGCGTGCTGTCTGGTCATCGGAGGCGGTTACAATCTGTTTGCCATCAGATGAAAACACCGCCGCATTGAGGGCTCGGTAGTGCCCGCGAAAAACATGCTGCTCGCTGCCCGCCACATCCCAAACGATTGCCGATCCATCAGAAGAGGCCGAAAGAATTTGGCTCCCGTCAGGTGAGAAATCGACACTGTTAATCACGTCTTCGTGCCCAGCGAATATCCTGATGTTTTCCCAAGTCTCCACATTCCATAATTTGACGGTTTGGTCGCCTCCAGCGAGTGCCAATTGCTTTCCATCGTCGGAGATAGCAATTGCACGGGTTCCTAGGCTGTCAGTCTCGATCTTTTTTTCGAGAGCGTATTTGCCTTCGTCAATTCCCCAGTAGCAGCATCGGCCTGACATGTCGCCGCTGGCCAGTGTGTCGCCACTTGGTCCCATGGACAAGGCAGTGATTTCATTCGCGTGTCCTTCCAGCGTCTGTGAGATCGTTTGGTCTTCTATCGATAAAATATAAATTTTAGGCGGCTTAACGTTCTTGTATTCCCGGTTATCGACAGCCCGCACGCTGTCGCTATCCGATGACCCAGCCACCAACGTTGTCCCATCGGGGCTAAATTGGACGCAAGTAATGTCTTGGTCAAACGGAGCGAACTCGATGACGCGCTGTTGAGTTTGACAATCTAAAACTACCACCCGGTTCGACCGGTCTGCGTAGGCCAATGTCTTGCCGTCGGGCGAGAAATCGACACTTGTGACTGACTCATCAGCGAAAGCGGAGGCAATCAATTCTCCCGTTTGCAGATCCCAAAGTTTTACAGCGTCATCGTTTCCCCCAGAGGCAATCAGTTTGTCATCGCTGGAGACGTCGACGGCCATCACCTGACGAGCGTGACCGTAAAGCACTTGGTCGCTCGAGCTCATCTCGGTCATTAGGTATTGAGTGAGCCAATCCTCTTCGGTTTCGTCGAGTTGTTTGAGCGTTTCCCAAGCTGTTGAAACCTTGCCCTTCTGCCAATGCCCCCAAGCGGACTGTTTGGTTATTGAGGTCAGTTGCCTGGAGAGCCTGTTTTCTGATTCACGCAGCCCCTGTTGGGCTTTGATTGCTATAAACAGTCCGTAGCTGGTTCCAATAATTCCTCCTAAAAGGAGAAACGTGGTTACTGCAATTGCAGACACGAGGCCTCGGTTGCGTTTGATAAACTTTGCCGCTCGGTTAAACGGCGTTGGAGATCTCGCCAGCACCGGTTCGTCATTGAGAAAACGCTGAATGTCAGCCGCTAGTTCCGACGCCGACTGGTAGCGATGTTCTCTGTCTTTCTCCAAAGCCTTCATGACGATTGAATCGAGATCTCCGGAAATAGTGGATGCTGCTTTCTCCGGAGTAAGGTCAATCGCATCAGCTGCCGCGAGCACTGATTGTCTATTGGACGTTTCGGACTTAAACCAAACTCCTGGCGCAACAGGGTCCTTTTCACGTATCCAAGACAATGCTTCGAAGACCGACAGTTCGTCTCCGCCTGATTGGATTGGAGCGACTCCAGTCAATAATTTGTAAATCAACGCACCCAGAGAATAGAGGTCACTGCGCGTGTCAACATCTTGGTTGCTTGCATCGGATTGTTCGGGACTCATATACTGAAGGGTACCCACGACGTAGCCCAACTCAGTAAACGCTGTTTTGTCGGATAATGCGTTACGGTCGAATGTTTTGGCCAATCCAAAGTCAATGACTTTTGGAACCGGCAGATCATCGACCTCGCAGACCAGAATGTTCGATAGCTTCAGGTCTCGGTGGATAATTCCTTTTTGGTGAGCGTGCTGAACTGCGTTGCAAATAGGTATGACCAATTGCAGTCTTTGATGGACCGACATTGATCTTTTGTCGCAGTATACGTCCAGTCGCTCGCCGGCAACCAATTCCATGACAAAAAAAGGAGCTCCGTACTCTGTCGTGCCAGCATCGAAAATTTTTGCGATGTTCTGGTGATCCATCAAGGCGATCGCCTGACGTTCGGCTTCAAATCGAGCGATTGTTTTACCAGGCCCTGCATCTTCACGAACCAGTTTCAGCGCGACGATCCGCTTAACTGGTTCTTGTTGAATCGCTCTCCAGACCGCCCCCATCCCCCCAATGCCAATCCGTTCAATTAGTTGGTACCTGCCGATAGAATCCCCAGCAGCATAAGACTTACCGACATCGAAGCCGCCAAAGTCCTCAGATGATCCCGTAGAAAGCTTCCGAAGTGATCCTGACTCAACTCCATGAATCGACAAGTTAGTCTTGGTCTCGGAAAGATGTAGATCCGCCGATTGAAAGGGTGGCGCTGCGAACTGTTGATTCGGTTCAGGTCCGAGTGGTTCATCGCTTTGCTGACGGTGATCGATATCAATGCGAACCAGTCGGCAAAGCAAATCGTCATCAACCACACCGGGATAGTCGCGAAGAAAATCAGCAACGCTGGGACTATTGCCGTCTTCTCTTTGCTGCTTGAATATGTCGCACAACAGGTCGCGGTCGAGTATTTGTGAATCCGAATCACTCATCGCTTCAGATGTTACTCATTGAGGAAGGGATTGATCCAAGCATCTTTTTTATCTAACTCTCACGCGTTTGTGGAGCGAGATGCGCCTAAACGTCCGTTTTTTGTTGCCCAAAGTAAAGAAAAATCAATTAGTTTGAGTGTTAGTGAGTTGGCAGTGGCATTTATTTAGCCCTTGCATCTACATTTTTCAAATAGTCACTATAGTTATGATATCAGTTTTTGTTATCGGGCCATCCACTTAATTTTCGAAATCACTATGAACCCATCTGTGAAGCTGCGAAATCGCATTGGAGAAATCTGTACCGTCGGTGACTCGGCGCTAATGAAGAGCCTAGCGACCAAGTGGAACTATGTTCTTGGAAATCGTCGACGTTGGAATCAGCTAAGGGAGGCGCGTTTGCGCGTTCGCAAGGATGCCCACAACGCGCTTGTCGAACTCGGCATCAAGCCCAAGCAGCTGGAGGAAATTGCGTTCAGCGGTACGATAGAAGTCAGCACCAGTATCAACGCAGACTTGCTCAAAGGAAAGGAAGCGCGGTTGATACCTTGGGAGCATCTTCTTGCCGCCGGGACCAAGGCGATTCGCGGCAACCAACCGCTGACTGTTGTGCGACATCTGGATGGAGTAAATCCAAAGAAGACACCGAGCGACAGTAGCGCTGGTGACGTCCAGCCAATGCGAATCAAAGGAGGGGCTAAAGAGAAGTCACCCGAATCTATCAAATTTGCGTTTGCAGGTGCCGCCCCAGAACCACTGAACAAGTTTCGTACTTTCGCGGCCGAGCTCGATCTGGTGACGTCCGGATTTTGTGCGGTGAAGCCCAACGCGGCGCCAAGCGATTTATCATTAGAACAATTGGCAGGTTTCATTCGGGCTGCGAATCCAGAAATTGTGCATTTTTCTGCCGTCGATGCGCAGTACGGTGAGCAGCGATTGAGCGATTACATAACCGACGAAATGACGTACAGTCCAGAAACGGTGGACGGCATTTTTTTGTGGGACGACCTCAATACGAGCAACATAAAGATTCCCCCCTTAGATATCGCGACGTGCCTGACTTCAGCAGCCAATAAGCCAGAGCTAGTCGTGATCAACAGTTGGTACTCCGGCGGCAATACGGCTCCCGCTTGTATCGCGGCCGGTGCTGAAGCGGCGGTGGGCTTCCACAATTCGTTTGATGATCAAGCCGCCTATGCGTTCTATCGACAGTTCTACGGTGCATGGAACGCCAACGGGCACGACCATTTGGCCGCATTTCAAAGCGCGTGGAAAAACATTGACGTTCCCTCATCCAAAACACGCGGCACCGCGATCTCGCTTTGGAGCCCCAATTCGATCGCTGGGCAACAGTACGATGATTCGGCAGATGACGAAGATTCTACTTCAGTGACGTTGTGCCCAGGGTTTTTAACGGAGCCCGAGAACCGGGCCGATCCTGCAATCGATCGGATCAGTGATCTGGTAGGAATTGAAGTAAGCCCCCTCCCAACGCTCAACTATTCGTTGCTGCACAATCGACGGAGCCTATTGGAGAAACTCCATCTGTGGTTTCGAAATCCCTACGGGGACAACGACCGAACGATAAAGACTGTTCAAGACATCGATGTCGAAGTAGTGTTGAATATTGGCAATTCTTCGTTCACTTACCAAACCAAGGTTACTCTTGGCGAATCGGTTTGCCAGATTGATCTTGCCGACGCGTCACTGAAAGCCTCAAGTGGTAACCCAGCTGGCGGAGTTTTTGTACCATTGACCTCTGCGCTCTTCAGATCGGTCGATGAACGTATGCAGACCAGTTTGTTCATCAATGTTACTTGGCACGATCAAACATTGTACCGGCATACCCATACGGTTTCCCTGGCGCCGATTGATCAGTGGGTGATGGACGAAATCAATATAGGTTGGCTGCCGTCATTTGTTCAACCGCGCGATCCAGCAGTACGTACCATCCTGCAATCCGCTCAACGGTACCTGCGCTGTATCGAGGATGATCCCAACGCAGGCTTTTGTGGCTACCAAGCAGAAGATATCGATCCTCAGGTGAAAGCGATATGGTCAGCGATCGTCTATGATTTTAGCCTTGACTACGTTAGCCCGCCGCCAAGTTACAATGCTTATGCTCAGCGATTGCGGTCGCCTCAACAAGTTATTGAGGAGGATCGTGGCACATGTGTTGATCTGGCCATTTTGTTTGCGTCGTGTCTTGAGTGGATTGAACTACACCCGGTAATTTTCATGACAACTCACCATGCTTTTGTCGGGTATTGGACTACTGATGAGGTGCATGAAGAATTCTTGAAAACGATGGCGGAGAACGGACGTGATTTTAGCTCTGCGGATCATTTGGTCGCGGAGAGGTTCCCATGGACAACGCTTCCGGTGTCGTATGATGATATCTATGCTTGGGCGTACGCTGATAAACTGATTCCAGTGGAAGCTGTTTCGATGACCTCGCGGACAGGTTTCGCTGAGGCAAAGGCAGAGGGCTGGTTCCACTTTGATGAGGAGCAAAATCCAGACGATCATATCAGACCACGATCAGACGGTAGTCCCGCCGCTAAAGTTGGAGGTTTCGGGGCGTTTAAATCTTTGGTGGATATCAGCGCGTCACGGGAATTCGTTACACCGCTTCCAATTTACGGATTAGCAAATTCGAAGCATTGACTAACGGCACGAGGCAAGGTTAAGTAGCAGGATAGCTAGATCTGTTAAGTTAGATTGAGAATCGGAAGGAGGTATAGGGATGAAGAGTCGTCATAGCAGAAACAGAAGCGGATTTACGCTTGTGGAGCTACTGGTGGTTGTCGCCATCATTGGCATTTTGATTGGCATGTTGCTTCCCGCAGTCCAAACGGTGCGCGAGGCTGCACGTCGGACGACCTGTGCAAACAATATTCGTCAGCTTGCGTTGGCGTGTCTCAACTATGAAAGTGCTAACCAAAACTTTCCGCCCGGGACGATCTACAATGAAATCGGGGCTGGTCCGTTCTACAATCGGAACCGAGTAGATGGTTCTGGTGTTACAACACTAGTGTTCCTTTTGCCTTTCATGGAGCAGGCAAATCTGGATTCATTTGTTACCGCCGATCGCTCGCTAGGGCAGAGTGGGGCAACATGGTGGGGCGAGATCAGCGGTTTTGACACTGGAGAGACTCTCGACTTTGAGGCGGCTCAGTTCAAAGTTCCTTCCTTTAAATGTCCGTCCTCGGGATCCGAGTCGTTAACAGGAGTTGCGGTGGATATGGCCGCAGACCTTGCCAGTTTCCTAATCACCGATGCCGATGCTGCGATGGATTCGGGATATGCGTCTTACCTAGCTTTGGGGATTACTGACTACGTTAGCAACAGTGGTTACTCAAGTAACGACACCAGTGAGGGCGTATTTGAGTTTCGGGGCCCCTTCGGTGAACGAACAAAAGAAACATTTGCCAGTATTTCTGACGGCTCGAGCAACACGGTTTGCTTTTCGGAAATTAGGCCCTTTACTTATGGCGGCGGCGTTACCGGACCTGATGCTCGTATTGGGCTAAGCTGGTTCGGCGCGAGCAATTATCCGGCCGGCTACGGAGTCAATCGACTTTACACTCTTGAAGATAGGGAAGGGGAAGAGCTCGTCGGCGAACCGTATCCATCGTTTTCCTCTAACCATCCCGGCGGTGTTAACATGGCTCTTTGCGATGGCTCCACACTATTCGTTCAGGAGACCATCACCGAAGAGGCGCGAGATGCACTTTGCGGAATCGCCGATGGCCAAGTATTTGATAGGTCTTCATTCTAAACTCTAACTTTCAACCGCTCCGCTTCCTTCCTCCCCCCAGCCATTTCCTGCCATGCGTTCACTCAAAGTCGTTGTCTTGGTTGCCGTCCTACTTCAGTTCATTGCCCTAGGCGGTTGCGGATGGGATTCGTCACATACGGAGGCGACGCCTCCAGACTCATTCGCTCCTCCGCCAACCAAAAAACGCCGCAAAGCCGAATCAACTGCGGAAAACGCAAAGCAACGGCGGGGCAGCGATAGATACTCCGACGCAATTTCCTTGTTGACGGTAGAAAGCTAAAAAACGCGCCAATGTTCGATCGCTGGCATGAGTGTTTCGTGACCGCGACTGTCCTTGAGTGCCAAAACCACATCTGCCGAAATTGAAATCCGTGGCTGCTCGGTCATGTTGGGGGCTGTCGAATGCAGCGTCTTGGAGGGAAAGATCAAAATTTCGTCCTCGGCCGTTTCTAGGTACTTGCGATTCATCGTGCGGTCGCCGGGAGTTTTTAGAATTCCCAGATTCTCCTTAGCGGTCGTGAACAATTCTGGTGCCAGCTCATTGGGATGGTTGGCAACACTAAAGTAGATCCCACCCCCGTCGTCAGGCTTTTGCAAGTAATAGGCGAAGCTGAGATGCGACTGCACGTGGGAGTGTTCGAAGATGCGTTGGCCCTCGCGGCTGACCGTCGCCCACGAACGTTGGAAGTACAATTGCAGCTTTTCTTGATCAAGTCCAAGTTCGGTCAGGTAACTGCGTATTGCAGCGCCGATGCACTCGAACAGCGGTTCAAACGCCGTTTCGTGAAACAGAAATTCATGACCTGCGGTATCACCCAGCCATGCCGTTTCCTGATCGGCGGCCGACGGCGTTAGCGCTTCATTTTCCAGAATGATTCTCGCCAGCGACTCCCGTAGCGTAGGATCGATTCCCAGCGTTTTCCGGTAGACGCTCAAACAAAATAGATCGATGAAATTGCTCATCCCTCTATTCTTCATCAAAGAAGGCAGGTTAGCCAGTGACCTTCGTTGGCCACCATGATCAATGAACGATCGCCGCTGAGATTAATGTTACAATTATGTTCGCGTGGGTAGCCATTTCCTTGTAACAAGTAAGACAAACGATGCTCGATTCATTCTCAACGTGGTTCTCAAGAGGCAAAACAAAGGCTTCTGCGCGTTGCTGTTGTTTCCACTTCGGTCGTTGCGGAAGTACGTTGCTAGGAAACCTGTTGAACGCGCGGGCCGAGATTGACTGGCAGGGCGAATTGCTGCATCCGTTTCACGAGAAGGAAGTTTCCGTGTCAGGCGTCAATGATCCGTTGGAGTTGATCACCAAGGCGCTGCAACAATCCAAACAGCCTGTCTTTGGATTCGAGGCCAAGTTTCAACACTTGGACGACAACGGATTGAATTTGCCATTGGGGATTTTCGTTGACACACTGATTTCAAATGGATTCGAAAAGTTTATTGTTCTTAAACGGCAAAACTATTTGAGGCAAGCTATTTCAGTGGCACGTGGACAAGCCTCTGGGCTATGGCATCAAAAAAGGGGACAGCCTAAGCCGGCGAGCGACGCGGTTCGTCTGGACGTGGATGCCGTTAGCCTTGGCGGGAAGAACCGGGAGATAACCAAGACCTTTCAGGTTTTGGACGACACCTACGCGCTGGCGACGAATTGCTTCACCGAGCGCATCGTAGATGTATTGAACCTTGAATACGAGCGGGATCTTGAAAATGAACCGCAGGTTGGCTTTGACAAAGCGTGCTTGTACCTTGGGCTGAAATCGCAGCCCGGCCATATCTCAGTTGAAAAATTGGGAGGTCAACCTTTGGAGGAAATGGTGCTCAATCTTGCGGAGATTAAGGAACGCCTACAAAGTACTCCCTGGCAGTGGATGCTGGAAAACTGAACCTAGAGCGACTGCCATTCAACAGCTACTCGTCGTCTGCGACATCGAACAGAGCGTCGACGTAAGTTTTGACATCGAACGGTGCAAAGTCATCAGGCGTTTCCCCCAAGCCAACAAATTTCACGGGCAAGCCAAACTCTTCACGAATGGGAATCGCAACGCCGCCTTTGGCTGAGCCGTCTAGTTTCGCCAATACGATTCCCGTACAAGCGGCCGTGTCTGAAAATCCGCGTGCCTGAGAAATGGCGTTCTGGCCTGCAGTCGCATCGAGAACTAGCAACACCTCGTGAGGCGCCTCGGGCAAAACTTTTGCCATCACACGTTGGATGCGGCCAAGTTCTTCCATCAGATTGGACTGCGTTTGCAGTCGTCCAGCAGTATCGACAATGCAAACGTCGGCCTCTGTTTTTACTGCAGTGTCAACCGCTTTATAGGCGACGCTGGCCGGATCGCTGCCCTGGCGGCCCATGACAATTTCTGCTCCCATGCGTTCGGACCAAATCGTCAATTGTTCCACTGCAGCGGCGCGAAAAGTGTCGCCAGCTCCAAGGACAACCGACTTGCCCTGATTTTTGAACAGGTTGACCAGTTTCGCAATCGACGTGGTTTTGCCGGCTCCGTTAACGCCAACCACCATGATCACGGTTGGCCCCTTGGCTGCCATAATAATGTCGGCCGATTCTTGTTCCATGATTTCGGAAATGGTTTCCTTGGCCGTTTCAATCACTTCGGTCATTTTCACGACACGCGCTCGGTATTTCTTGGCGATCGAATCACGGATCTTGCCGGCTGGTCCGTTGCCCATGTCGGTCTTGATCAGATGAGCAAACAGCTCTTCCAAAAACTGGTCGTCGACCAGGCGTCCCTCTTCCTTGACCAGATCGCGGATGTCCGTATTGAGGACGCGTACCGTTTTCTTGAGGGCTTGCTTAATACCACCAAGGAAGCCGGTCTTCTTGGGTTCCTGAGCGGCCGATTGGTTCTCGTTTGCGTCCACATCGGTGTTCGCACTATCTGAGGAAGCGGACGGGTTTTTTTCAGATTTGCCAAATGGGTTCCAGCGTGCCATGGGATTTTTGTTATAGCCAAGGAAAAGGGCAGGGGATAATCGTTTGGAATTTATCTACAGTGATCAGCGATCCTACGCAGGATCGTCTGCGTCAGCAGTTTCTTTACGGCTTGTGTCGCCGTCGCTGTTTCGTTTCATCAACCGGTCGAGGACTCCGTTGACGAATTGTGAAGACTGGTCAGTGCCATAGCGCCTCGCCAGTTCAATCGCCTCGTTGATAGCCACTCGATCTGGCGTTTCGCCGAACAGAATTTCATAAGCTCCCAGACGAAGCACATTGCGGTCGGTAGCCGCCATTCGTCCCAGTCTCCAGTTGGCAGCGATGGAGGCTAGCTTCTCATCGATTTGGTCACGGTATTGCGTCACGCCTTGAATCAATTCGTTTGCGAAAGCGATCAGTTTTGGATCTTCATTCAATCGCGCATTGATAAATCGGGTTTTAATTTCTGCTGGCTGCGTTGGGTTTAAGTCATCCTGATAGAGGACTTGTAAAACAATCGCGCGAGCTCGACGACGGCGTGACATATAGGAAAACTACAGGAGCAGGGTTGGAAAACTGGCGTTAGTTTAGTTAATCGTAGGACAAACGAGAATTGGGGGCTTGCGCCAATGCGTGCAAAAGTTCACGAGGTTCTTTTGGCTGGCTTCGAGGCCCTAGATTTTGCCAATTTCCTCGAACAACTGCAGCATTTGGACGACTGCCTCGGAGGATTCGACTCCCTTGTTGCCGACGCTACCGCCTGATCGCTCTAACGCCTGCTGGAGTGTGTTGCAGGTCAGGACTCCAAATCCGATCGGGACATCGTGCTCAAGGCTGATTTGTCCGATGCTGCTGCTGATGACGCTATTGATGTGATGGTCGTGAGTCGTTTCGCCTTTGATCACGCATCCCAGACAGACGATCGCATCGAACTTCCCGGCTTTTGCCAGACGCAGCGCTGCGTGCGGTAGTTCCCATGAACCGGGAACCCAGAAGATAGAAATATTTCCTTCAGGCACGCGGTTGCGTAACAATGTCTCAACCGCTCCATCTTTCATGTTACCGGTAATACTGTCGTAGTACTGCGACACGACAATTGCGAACGTTTTACTTTCAACCGAGGCCGATTCGCCAGAGAAATTTTTCAACACTGTTACAGACCGTTTGGGAATTCTAGCTATTCAGGGATCCCCAGTAATCTGGAATCCATACTTGGATAAAAAATGCTCCGATGCAAACCCACCGAAGCCTAAAGCTTTTCGCTTGCTCGCAAAACCAAATTTAGTCCGAATCTGGCCGGATTTGCATCAGGAATTCAGCATTGGTTTTTGCCTTCTTCAGGCGTGTGGTCAGCATGTCCATAGAATCGGATGGACTCATACTCACAAGCATGCGTCTTACCTGACAGATACGTTCGTATTCGTCTTCTTCAAAGAGTTTTTCCTCTCGGCGGGTTCCCGAGGCTGCAATGTCGATCGCGGGCCAGATACGTCGTTCCACCAATGACCGGTCTAGGACAATCTCCAAGTTACCTGTGCCTTTAAACTCTTCAAAGATCACATCATCCATACGACTGCCGGTATCGATCAGTGCGGTTGCCATGATCGTTAACGAGCCGCCTTCTTCAATTTTTCTGGCCGAACCAAAAAAGGATTTAGGCTTCTGCATGGCGTTGGCATCTAGGCCGCCAGACAGAGTCTTCCCTGATTGCGGACATTCTGAATTCCAAGCTCTTCCCAGTCGCGTGATTGAATCAAGGAAAATTACGACATCAGTTCCACATTCCACCATCCGCTTGGCTTTTTCCAGCACCATTTCAGCGACCTGAATATGGCGAGAGGCAGGTTCATCAAAGGTTGAACTAATCACTTCACAACGCTCTCCTTTGACTTCCCTTTCCATGTCAGTAACTTCTTCGGGGCGCTCGTCGATCAACAGCATGATGACGTATGCGTTAGGATAGTTCTTTAACGTCGCCCTTGCCATGCGCTGCATCAAGACTGTTTTGCCGGTGCGGGGTGGGGCAACGATCAATCCGCGTTGGCCGAAGCCGATGGGGGTCATCATGTCGATAACGCGTGTCG
>CAZDBE010000137.1:0-2189 GCA_964503675.1 uncultured Pirellulaceae bacterium
AACAGCCTGTTGGTTAAAGTTCGTTCTTTGGCGATCGACTCGGCAAACACCGGTGTCAACGATGAAGACGCTTTGGCGGCTAACCAAGCAGAAATTTCTAACGCTCTGGAAACGATCAATCGTATTGCTGAAAACACTCAGTTCGGCGAAAAGAAGTTGCTCAACGGTTCGTCTGGTAAGAACGGTGTGCCAAGCGATAACGATGTGACCTTCTTGAAGGCGGGGCAAGAGACTCAAGCCGGTAACTACGCCGTTGTAGTTACAACGGCTGCGGAATCAGCCAAGGTTACTGCTGGTTCAGTTCAAACAAGTAACTTGGCTGCTGCAGAAACGTTGACGGTCAACGGAGTTAGTATTTCTTTGGATGCTGGTCTTTCGCGAGCTCAGGTACAATCGCGGATTAATGAATTCAGTGGACAAACTGGTGTAACTGCCGCTGATGATCCAGCGGCCGCTAACACGACACGTTTGATTTCTACGCAAAAAGGTGGTGAGGCTGAGATCTCAGTCATCTCAAACGTCACAGCTGGAGTTGATACTTCAGGATTCGGAACAACTGAGGTGATCGACACTGGAGAAGACGTCGCGGGAACGATCGGTGGAAACGCCGCCGTTGGGACAGGAACGACTTTGACCGGAACTGCTGGTGATTCTGCAGGCCTAGCATTGACGCTTGGCGACGCGACTGATCCTGCTGATTCTGTGACAGGTGCTCAAGGCACCGTTACAGTCACCGATAACTCTTTGGTCTTCCAAATTGGTGCCAATGCTGGGCAAACTGTCGATGTTTCAATCGACTCAGCTCAAGCCACTGGTTTGGGTGTTGGTATCGCTGGCAACCAGTTCTCTAGCCTCAACGATGTCGACGTTACATCGGCAGCGAAGGCCCAAGACACATTGGGAGTTGTCGATGCGGCTATCGATGAAATTACAAACCTACGTGGTACTTTGGGTGCGTTCCAATCGAACACTCTTGAGTCAACTGCAAACAACCTGCGAGGGACCTTGGAAAACACTGTCAACGCAGAATCTGTGATTCGTGATACTGACTTTGCTGAAGAAATTTCTAACTTCACAAACAGTCAGGTCTTGGTTCAGGCTGGAACATCGGTTCTGTCCAACGCCAATCAGTCTTCACAGTTAATCCTATCTCTTCTTCGTTAATTCGAACTGACTTCGGTTCAGTCCGCCACTGGCCCATCGAACCTAATCGTTCGATGGAACTTTAGCGGGATTCGAAATTAACGGCCAGAAAATCATACCGTCTTTTCTCGATTTTTTGGCAACGTAAAATCCGGCGGGGGAAACAACATCGTTTTCCCCGCCGATTTTTCCGATACTCATCTAGGGCACTCGCTCCAAACTTCTCACCGTTCTCACGTGTTCACCGGCCTCTTTTCTAAGGTATAAACCATGTCCTCGATTGATGGTCTAATCAGTGGCCTTGATACCACCTCGATTATCGAGGGTTTGGTTTCGCTTCAGCAAGCACAGGTTGATCGCTTAAACCTGCGTAAAAGTGAGATCGTGGCTCAGCAAACCGCCTTCAAAGGAATTGAAGCACGCGTGCAAGGGCTCCGTTCGACGATAGGTCAGTTGAATCGTTCAACATCATCGGTATTCACTCAAACCACCGGCAGTTCGTCACACGAAGATATTCTGACCGTCAGTACATCCAGTAAAGCGCGCGAAGGCTCATTCCAAGTCAACGTTCAATCTCTTGCGCGAGCACACCAAATTGGTTCGCAAGGCTTCAGCAGCGACACCAGTGCGATTTCCGAAGGAACAATCTCATTTCGTGTTGGAGATCGACCTGAAACAGAAATCACCATCGACGAATCCAATAATACCGTCAGCGGACTAGTGGAAGCGATTAATTCGCAATCAGATGACATTTCCGCATCAATCATTTTTGATCAAGCGAACGATGCGAATCGAATTTTGCTGACGTCGCGTGAGTCGGGCGAATCAAACGAGATCACGGTCACGAACAATCTTGCGGCTGCTTCAGGCGACACAACGCGTCCCGATTTTTCGGGCTTGGCCATTCAAGAAGCCGCCAACGCCACGGTTAGGCTTGGATCAGGCGCAGGAGCGATCATTGCGGAATATGAAACCAATAAAGTTGATGGACTGATTGAAGGAGTGACGCTGGACCTTCAGGCAGTCGACGTTGACACGCAAGTGAC
>CAZDBE010000137.1:2289-14215 GCA_964503675.1 uncultured Pirellulaceae bacterium
ATTCTGGGCAGCACGCGTACACAGGCGTCGTCTTCGAGTTATGGCGTAGATATTCTTCAAGCGGCCGAACAAGCAAGTGTCACCGCAAGTTCGGCACTCAGCACTCCCGGTGCTACGGTCATTGACGGAACCAATAACGAGTTCCAGATCAAAATTGATGGACAAACCAGCGAACAACTGACGCTGGCCGAAGGCACGTACACCGACGAAGAATTAGCGGCTCAGATTGAATCAGTGATTAACGCTTCGAGCGAGCTGAAAGGTCAACAAGTCGCAGTCTCCGTCGAGAGTGGAAGTCTCGCGATAGGCTCGCTCAGCTATGGGCTAAGTTCAGAGGTAGCGGAGATCACTGGCAGTGCGGCGGTAAGTCTAGGGTTCGACGGTTCCGAGTTCGATCAAGGACAAGATGTCGCTGGTTCATTTATCGTTGATGGAGTCGTGGAAACCGCGACCGGATCAGGCCGAGTACTCATTGGCGATTCCGACAACGCCAATACTGCGGATCTGCAAGTGAGAGTCACGCTTGGAGCCAGCCAAGTGACCAATGGCGTGGAAAGCACGATTGATGTAACGCGCGGTATCACGTCTCAGTTGGATCAGCTTTTTGGCGACATTTTGGATCCTGACGCTGGCTCGGTGAAGACTGCAAACGAAGATTTTGATCTCAGAATCGAATCGCTAGAATCTTCCATCGCGCGAGTGAATTCAATTAGTGAAGCAAAGACACAGTATCTGCTCGAACAGTTTACTGCCTTAGAGCGTGTCTTGGGCGAACTTCAAACGACCAGCAGTTTCGTCACCAGCCAGTTGGCCGGAATTTAACGGAGCGATAGCCGTTGACCATCGGGCTGGGTATTAAAGATCAACTAAAAGAATCAGGGAAAACAAATGAATCCTTACTACGGCGACGCACTGGAAACGATGATCAAGGGCTGGACACGTATTGACATGTTGTTGGCGTTGTACGACCGTACGATCGAAAACGTTCAAGTCGCCGAGGCAGCGTATTCAGCCAACGAATCTCAGACTTTTGTGGATGCACAAATTGCAGCCAGCCAATGCATTCTAGGGCTCTACGAGGGTTTAGACACCAAAGAAGAGTCTGCACAAAACGTCGCCCGATTGTTGCATTTTGTGGCGGGGCGTTTGGAAGAAAAGGATTTTGCTCAAGCAATCAAATTCTTACAACGACTGAGAGACTCTTTCGCGCAAGTCCGAGACGAAGCAAATACCCTTGAACAGGACGGCAAGATTCCAGCGTTTAACGGCAACTACAGTTTCGATAGAACTGTTTAGACTGACGGCTCTGGATTAGATCTTGGCGCTACTCTCAGTCGATTCTCTACCTTGCAACTTGTAGACGATCTGCCGGTTGAGGAAAGTAGCCTCGCGAATTGCCAAACGTCAGATTCTCGTCTGTTGAGCCAACCGCTTCGACAAGCACTAGGCCTGACAGAATCGGATCTGCTTACCGGTTGTTTCTCCTTTGGTATCGTCGCTAGCGAGACGGCAATTGCTTGCGGATACCGTTAGCATTCCTGATCAATCTTGAATTGATGCACTATCCTAAAATTGGGGTTTTGAATGAAAATCTCTTGCAAGTGGCTGGCTCGTGTGATCAAAATAGAGGTCGCCAATTAAGACTTTCGTTCTGCTTTCCATTAGGAATTATGTCATGAATTTGTATTTGCACGTGTTGTGGGCGGCAGTCTTATTGATGGCTCCCTCTTGGGCGTGGGCTCAAAGCTCATCCATCCGCTTCGAAATACTTACCGGAAGCACTTACACCTACTATCCTTCAGGGGAAGGACCGGGGATCGAAGGCTGCTCACCAAGCGACTACCAGTGTGAGTTCAGCATCTCGGGCGCCTTTACGCTTCAAAGAGACGGCGTTGGTTCGGCATCGATAACCGACGCAAACCTCTCCCTTACCGGTAACGAAGGTGTCACTGGCCCCGGACTGATTACCGCGGAAGGCGTCGAAGAGTGGCTTGAAGGTCAGGAGCTGTTCAATATTATTACTATCGCGACGATGACCGGTTATCAAGGGACCACACTGCCATTCGAATCTGAACCGCTATTACTGACTTTTGAGACGCCCGGCACGGCCGGTTCGCTTTCAGGAGGTTACGACGGCAGACCCGTCGACGGAGATGCAGTTCAGTTTCAAGCGATGCTGCAGAGAGTCCCCCTCTCACCAGTTTTACGTGGTGATTGCAATTACGACGGCGTCGTAGACTTTTCAGATATACCTGCCTTCATATCAATTCTGCAAACTGACTTTTATGTCGCAGAAGCGGATTGTAACCAAGACAACGACGTGGACTCTTCAGACATACCCGCGTTTATAGTAATTCTGATAGCTGGCTAGAATGTGCCTCTGATTTGAGTAACGATACAGCGCGTCGGAGACGTTAAGTATTAGAAGGGTAAGGACGTCAGTCGCAGGACGTCAACAGCCAACCTCGCCGAGCGAGATCTGAGGAACTGGTTGTCCGCGTATTTCAAGAGATGATCTCTTACCAATGATCAAGACATTCGAGCAAGCGTACGAGTTTGTAATGGAGAAGAAAGTCTGCACCGTGTTCGGTAGCAAGGGATCCCCCAATCCATCCTTGTGGGATAACACCGGGCTATCGGAGCACAAACCCAAGGCGGGCGGCTGGAGCCCAAAAGTGAAGGCAGTCTGGGACTGGAAAACGCGCCTACCACAGACTTATCCCGACGAAGTCTTCTACGGTAAATTGCCCGACGGTGATGCAACACTAATAGAGATGCAGCATTTCCGCTCGGTTCACTACCCAGACGCGTTTCAGCCAGTCAACGAGTTGGATACTTTATCGCAAGACGTTTATGAATTGATTCGTTTGGAGCCCGGCTTCACCGGCACCCTTCGTAAACGTGCCATCGAAGAGTTCGCATGTACCAA
Organism: uncultured Pirellulaceae bacterium; assembly: GCA_964503675.1. GTDB lineage: Bacteria > Planctomycetota > Planctomycetia > Pirellulales > Pirellulaceae > Mariniblastus. Next base: position 5,219 of record CAZDBE010000137.1, read on the forward strand.
GAGTCGCTTCGACACGGCACTTAAGAAATTGCAAATTAGCCTAAACATTGTGCGCTCCAATGACCTCAAGATGAAGAATGACTTCTGGCTGCCGATGCGGGAAGTTCATTTGGATATCGTGCGTCAGCACGAGTGAACGTTCTGTTTCTTGGTCGGCTGCCAACAAGTCCATCGAATTCCTGATCGTGGTGAACCAACTGTTTGCAGGTCTGTCATAACCGATTCTTCGTCGTGCTTAGCCTTTCTTCACGTTTCGACGCGGCGCTCGATTGATCGTCGAAAAGAAATGGCAGTTCTATGACAATCTCCTAAAGGAGGAAAATAGCCGTATACGCAGTTAGCGGCAGGTTAGGCCGATCCCAGTCCCGACATTCTTCGCCAGGCGCTCATTTGCCCTAGGTGCATCATGTTGTGGCCTGAGGCGTAGAAATTTTGCACTGAACCAAGTGTTGGGAATCGGCTGGCCATCGCCTCGGAGGGGTTTGGTTGCTGAAACGCTTCGTCATCCGTTGCGCGAAGAACTTCAAGTACTTCTTTCCACGAACTGAAGAAATGACCGATAACCGTTTCCATGTCCGGCAGCTTACCTTCTGGATCGTCCTTGCAAACGCAGTCTTTGGAAAAATTCTCTTCGAATCCAGCCGGTGCTGCGTCCATGGGTTTACCAAGGTCATGCATTATCTTGTGCGCATAAAGGCTAAGGTGACCGTAGATGAAGGCAGGATGATTGGACTCGATCTGTTTTCCGTCCGCCGTTGCAAAACGCCCAAACATCTCCGGCGTTACATCTTTTAAGAGAACTTCTCCGTATTTCAAACAGAGCTGAAGCGAATCTGCGATTGTATTTCCGATGCTTTGCGACATTGAACCTAGTTTCCGAAATGCTGAGTTTTAGAAAGCCACATCGTATCCAGAATGTACTGGCAACGCGACCACCCTCGCATGGCAGAAGAACGATTCATCGTGTGGCCGGGCAAGCCGTGATCGGTGTCTGTTGGCCGGTGACTACAGATCCACGTCGATTTGATATCCCGCTCTTTGTTTTCGAGTGATCATTGCGTTTGCCTCATTGTCGCCCGGAAACATCTCTGCTTTTGGATCCCAGTTGACCTTTCGGCCCAACTGCATCGCGATGTTTGCCAAATGGCAGAGGCTTGCAGAGCGGTGCTGTGAATTGACGTCGCTGACGGGGGTGCCACCGTCTTTCATGCATTCGAAGAAGTTGCCCATATGGTTGCCAGGCTGCTTGCCGTGATAAAGCTTGTCGATCGCGTCCTGCATCCACTGCGGGCCTGTGCCGCCGCGGACTGCGTCGGCGGGAGTTTCTCCGCTGCCCCATTCGTCTTGGCCAATTTTGTGTGCGACGCCGAGTTGTTCTGCTGGTTTTCCTGTTAGACCTCCTCGATTAACACGAATGCGACCTTTCTTACCGCCTATAATCAATTCGTTCTTTCCGGAAATCAGTTTGGCAGTGTGGCCACCGGGAAATTCAAAATCGCAATCAAACGTAACCGCCGAATTGAAGCAGTTGGCTTCTTTTGAATAGCTGCCGGTTCCCTGAATTGATGTAGGTCCGGAATCAGACATTCCCATGGCCCACATGGCGATGTCACCGTGATGGGCGCCCCAGTCTGTAATCTGCCCGCCGCTGTACTCAAGCCACCAGCGATAGTCGTAATCACCCCGATGCGAGCAGTAGGGGACCTCCGGAGCCTGCCCCAACCAGCGATCCCAATCGATATGCTCAGGAGCCGGTTCATTTTTGAAGGGGCCACCGGATTCTGCTTGGCCGATACTGATGAGGCAGTGAAGTTTGTCGCCCAGCATGCCGCTTTGCGCGATTGCGACGGCCTTAATGAACACTTGTTCGTACTCGCTGCGTTGTTGAGTGCCGGTTTGAAAAACCTTGCCGGTCTCTTTGGCAACCTTACAAACTTGTTGTCCCTCACGGATGGTTAGCGACAAAGGTTTTTCGCAATAAACATGCTTGCCTGCTCGCATTGCATCGATGGCGATTTTGGAGTGCCAGTGGTCTGGTGTTCCGATTGTCACTGCATCAATGTCGTCTCGCGCTATAAGTTCTTGGTAGTCGTTGTAGACTTGGCAATTACCGTCGTACTCTTTAGCAAAGAACTCAGCGTTCAGACGATTTACGTCTGCCACGGCGACCATGTCACCCAGTTTCCCTGCCTGATGTCCTACGACGCCGCCTCGACCCGCATGGTCGCCGTCTCCTGTGTAACGATCTTTGTAGATGCTTGTTCCGATGGCACCAACGCGAATGCGATCATTGGCTGATCCGCGTCGTGATCCTGCCAGTAAGTACGATGGCACGAAGTAAGGTGCGCCTGCGATTGCGGCACTCGCAGCAGCGGCTGTTTTTACAAAACGACGGCGGGACTGACTAGTTTTAGTTGCCGGCATGGGATCATCTCGTAGATTACTGAGGCGTTTGGAACTGCTCTAGTTTAACCAGCAAGGTGACGAAATCAAGAAAGGCTCATTGCGCTGTCGCGGGTCTGCATTTTTAACTCAGCTTGGTGACAGGCAGACGCAAAAGAAAAGCACCTGAAATCTCAGGTGCTTTGAAAGTATTAGCCGAATTGGATCGACATTGGATTGCCAATCCTAATCCCTAGTGAGTGACCGTAGCTGCTGCCGGAGGAGAGGCTACCGCTGGAGGGTTAACGTTATAGCGTGGTGTAGGACGAACTGTGACTGAAACGTCTTGGCCGTTGCGGACGTTTCGCACAATCATGTTGGCGACCGGTTGAGCAACAGGCGGTGCAACGTACAACTGAGCAGTCGCTGTTGCGGTCGCGGCTGCCGCAGGGGCAGGTCCACCTCCAATAGGTGCCGTAGAAACAAATCGACTCAACATGTTCACCCCATCAAAACTATCGCGCGCGTGAAGAAAGCCCATTCCATTGACCGAGCGAATTTCGTCGCCAACCTCGAGGCCCGCTTGTTGAGCCGGGCTGCCGGGGGTAACTGACACAATTCGAAGCGTTTTACTGCCGTAACCGTCAGGGACCAGTTGAACGCTAAAGCCAAAGTAGTATGGGTTTTGCTGCTGCGGTGGAGTGACTGGAGGGGCGACGTAGTACTGTTGAGTTGTTTGACTCTGCTGCGTTGTTTGGATCTGCTGCGACGCTTGAGGCTGCTGAGCTTGTACAGCACATCCAGTGAAGGCCATAGAAATCGTAACGATTGAAAGAATAGTGCTTTGGATAAAAGTGTTCATTGTTCTCAGTCCCACAAGAAGTTGAAGTTTGTTGGCCGCCGTCATGACTGCCGTTTGATGGAGAAAGGTCATAGCACCTCTTGTGCCAATACGATATGTGCGTGGTGAAAATCTAATCGATGCGCGTGCGCGATGCGAGATTCATTTGTAAAAACACGCTAAGCATCGAGTTACCCAGATAGTTCTATCGCTTGTTTTATGGGGTGATCGCGCTCCCATGCGTAGGTGGTACTTCATCTCGAGCGACAATGTTGTCGCATGTTTGACACGGTCGAATCAGATTGACGGCGCGATTCGAACGGAACTTTAAGCCTTACCCCGACCGCTAAATTGCTTGACGACTTTAAGAAGCCGCCAAGTCACTGTATCTCGTCCCGAAATGCCATTGTTCGGAGGTCATCGGCGCGAATTGCTCAAAAATGAAGCGGTAAAAGACGGGCCTTCGGTGCGAAAGGTTGCTCCAGAGCAGTGTAGACAAATCCGAGAAAGGTTTTGTTTTCCCTAGAGAGACTCAATTAACCGCCAGAGCCAACGAGGTCCTGCACGCGCGCCGGATCCTTAAGTTTGCCTTCGCCGGGAGCTTCAATCCATTCGATTTCGATGTTGTTGAATTCGGCATGAGTCTTAAAGTCATCGAAGATATCGATGACATCCTGATCCATGTGGACGGTGTTGGACGCGTCAACAATAACCTTGCTGCCGGACTCAATTTCCTGAGTGACTGTTTGGATGTGGCCCTTGTTGATAAAGAACACACGTTCAGCAAGCGTCAGACGATAGACTTTCTGACCTTCAATCATTTCATCGCTAATCCATAGAGACTTAAAGTAACTGCTGTGAAGAATGAAGAACAACGACGCAATCAACCCGATCCCGATCCCAATTAGAAGATCCGTTCGCAAGATGGCCACGATGGTGATGATGAAAGGCAGGAATTGTGACCATCCGTTGCTGAACATCTCTTTAAACTTCGAAGGGTGAGCCAGTTTGTAGCCGACGATAAACAGGATTGCGGCAAGACTCGCGAGCGGGATCAACTCAAGAATTTGAGGAATTGCGATTACACATGCGATCAGGAAGATACCGTGAACGAAAGATGCGAATCGAGACTGAGCACCTGACTGAATGTTGGTGGAGCTTCGGACGATCACCTGCGTAACTGGTAGCCCACCAATCATTCCGGAAACGAAGTTTCCAATTCCTTGAGCCCGCAGTTCCTGATTGAGGTCAGTCTGTCGACGTTGCGGATCAAGTTTATCGGTGGCTTCCGCGCAAAGCAGCGATTCCAAACTAGCAACGATTGCGATCGTCAACGCAGTGATAAGAATCATGGTTGCAGCTCGAAACGGTGAAATGGCCCCAGCCGGATCTTCGTCTGACTTGATTGCTTCACGGATCTTAGCAATCGCATTCTTCATGCCGTTGGCGATTTTCGTGTCGGAGACATTCTCGATAGCGACTTCGAGTGTTTTTAACTTCGATCCGGTTGCATCGACCGCAGCGCTGGACGAGTTCAATGACTCGCTTAAATCGGCGATTGCAGGCGTCAGGCTTTCTGAAATTGAACCGTCGGTGATCTGTTCCAGTTTCTTACCAAATTCCTCTAATTTGGTTGTTGCATCTTCAATTGCAAGTGCCGCATTGGAGCTGCCACCACCGCCATGCGAACCGTGACCGAGTTCCATTTTGGCCGAGGTGATTTCCGAAGGTTTGAAGTGAGGAAAGATGAACCGGAAGCTCCCAGAATCCGAGGCCGGGGTTGCCTCCGAAGCTGACGCCGTTTCGCCGTCATGATCATCGATTCCCACAATTTTCTTTGCAGTGGCGGGGTTCAGTTGAACCAGATGGTCCTTGTCAATCTTCATCGGAGTTGGGGCGAAGGCAAGGTTTAACAATATTCCAGCGAGCACAGCGACGAGAGGCCCCTGAATGATTTTGCTCCAAGAGAACTTTGATATCACTTTCGTCTGCCACAGAATCAGGATGGCCATGCAAACTAGCGTGACAATGACCGGGCCGATGCTTGGATTACAAATCGCGTAGTAAATCTCAGAAAACGTGTTGTGGCCGTCGGCTTGAGAGAACGCCATGTCGCCCTCGTAGTCTTTGTCGTAGCCAACAGCGTGCGGGATCTGCTTGAGAATGATGATCAGGCCGATCGCAGCAAGCATGCCTTTGATGACCGAAGTAGGAAAGTAGTACCCGATGGTGCCTGCTTTGAGCACACCAAGTGCAAACTGAATTACACCTGCCAAAACAACCGCCAACAGGAAGTTTTGAAATCCAAGTGTTAGAATCGCTGGCGCAACAATTGCAACTAGACCTGCGGCTGGACCGCTCACTCCCAGTGGAGAGTTGCTGAATAAAGTGACCACCAGTCCGCCGACGATACCCGCAATAATGCCTGACATAGCCGAACCGCCGGAGGCTAGTGCGATGCCCAAGCAAAGGGGAATCGCGACCAGAAAAACGACCAGACCCGAAGGAACATCGGATTTCCAGTTTTTAGCTTCTTTGAATATGTCGAGTGGTCCAGAACGCTGCATTTGATTGCCTCAGAAAGTTTAGACGCCGTTGGTCTGACTGTTGTAGTAAGATCTGGTGAAGACGGATAGCCGACTTCAACGGAAAGGAAAATCCAAAAGGTGGGACGCCAGTGAAAGCGTCGATCTGACGTTTGAAATACACTTTTCAGCTGAAGTTAATCAAGTCAGAGCAGACCTAGATGCGAAGATAGCCGCCGGACCCGTTGATCGAGTCGCGTTCAGATTTTCCGGAGAAGCAACGGCACGGCATTCTTTCAGCGTGCACGTGAGAATTGCAAACCGAGATCCAGCCTAGCACCCGTTTGGCTCGTTTTCGGACTGACCTACGCGAGGCAATTAACTTGCCTTCTTCAGCTTCGATAACAACCGATGTTTCTGTTGTCTCGATGTTGTCAAGGCCTTCACAGCCACAGGGAACAAACGCAAACATTGACACAATCAAGCAACTGACTGCAGCAAAGTGTCCGATTGTTGAGGTGATGCGAAGCATTAGTGATCTATGTAGGCCGAGCTGAGTACATCTTGTTCTTAAATCAGGGCACACTTTAAAGATACCCTAAAAAACCGAGGCAAACAACAGACTTTGGAAAATCGGACTCATGAAGACTAGTTCACAGTTTGACTTTGAGAGAAACGATAGAGCCGATCTACGACGCAATGTCGTAGCACAAAACACTATCTCCTTCGCGCAGGTAGAGCTTACCGTCCAGAATCACCGGGTGAGCCCAGCTAGGCCGGTCTCCACTTCCGGGGACCTTGAAGCTGCCCGTTTCCCTGAAACCATTTGGATTCGCCTCAACCAAAGTCATGGTCCCGTCACTGTAACGGATGTAGAGATGTCCATCGGCGGCCGCGATGCTTGCGGACTTCTTGCCAGAACCACGGGACTTCCACTTAATCTCACCCGTAATTAGATCTGCGCAAAACGGAGTTCCTTTGTCGTCGGAATCTCCGTAAACGTGATCGCCGACAAGCACTACACCACCATGCTTGTTCGAGAGTTTTGTATTCAGTTCGTAAACGACTTGAGCAGAGACTTGGTCGCCCTCAGCAACCTGCCTGAGTAACGCTCCGCCGCGTTTGTAGCCAACTGAAATGAAGACGAGGTCGTCGCGAATGATTGGAGTTGGGATAACGGCGGTGGTTTTGTCGATGTCAAAGGTCCACAGCAGGCTTCCATCTTTGGCTCGCACTCCCATCGCTCCGCTGCCGGTCATCTGAACGTACACACGCGTGCCACCAATCTCTGAAATCACGATCGAGGAATGACCGGCCCCCCGATCTCCTTTCCGCTTAGTAGACCAAACCTTCTCACCAGTTCGCTTGTTGAGCGCCACCATGGTGTTCTGGGGGCCCCCGGGCGTACAGATCAGAAGATCACCGTCGATCAAAACCGATTCACTGTACCCCCACTGCTCAGCTTTCTTGCCTTTGAATTCGGCTTTCAAATCGATTTGCCACTGCTCTTCACCGTCGGTGCTAAAACAAAACAGTTTTCCAGCAGGAGTAATCACATAGACGCGATCCTGATCTACTGTTGGCGTTGAACGCGAACTTTGCCAGGTGGGTTTGCCGGCAGTCCAAGGCGCGCCTGTTTTGGCGCTCCACAGGTGGCTACCATCGGCAAGGTTAAAACACGTCAGGTACTCGTCTTTGTCACTTTCAGTAGATGGTCCGTCGCCTAATGTGAAAAACTTCCCGCCAGAAATCGCAACGCCGGCGTAGCCGCGTCCGACGCCCTTTGCTTCCCATACGAGCTTTGGTCCCGCCTCAGGCCATTGCTCCAACAAGTCTGTGTCGGGTGCGACGCCAGTTCGATCGGATCCGCGAAACGTTGGCCAATTGTTGTCCGCACACAACGGAGATGCCGAACTGCAAATTTGCACAGCGCAAAACAGCGCGGTGTAAAACAATTTCGTGGTTGCGGGGGGGCTTTTTCGAACCTGTCTCATTAGGGAGCTCCAGTTTTCATGTAAGTGGCGGTAGCAGAGTGTTGTTGTGACGGACCAGTATATCAGATTGTCGCGGATTTGTTGTTGTCTGCTCTGCCGTTGATGGTGATTTTCGGAAGCCAAAGCTTCAAGTCTCACTAAGGCGGAACCTATCAGATTGGCTACAAACCGCGATCTTACGTCGCAATTTTTTTCAGTTGATGTAGCATACGGGAATGTTTAAATTGCGTTGTACCGTTCGAAACTGTGATGAACTACTGGAGCGTCGTGATGTCGGTTTGTTTTGTTCATCTGGTCATCACTTTGATCAATCCAAAGGTGGCTATTGGAATCTAACTCAGCCACAGGATAAAAAATCACTTGATCCGGGAGACAACGATGATGCTGTATTGGCCCGCCATCGCTGGCTCGAACGCGGGCATGCAGAAGGCTTGGTTGAGGCAATTCGGCCGTGGTTGGAAAGCGGCCGCAAGTCCAGTCTTTTCGAGAACGTTCGTTCAAACCAGCGGGCTCTCGATTTGGGATGTGGAGAAGGAACTTTTGGCCCCGCCTTGTTTGGCGATACGCCACAGGATTATTGCGGCATCGATCTCTCACGCCGCGCAATGAAATTGGCGGCCCGTCGTTGGCCGGAGGCGACATGGGTACTGGCCAACGCCGACCGCATATTGCCAGTGACCGACAAAAGTATCGGGCGAGTCGTTTCGCTTTTTGGACGAAGGCCGATCGGGGAGATCGCGCGCGTTCTGACCGATGATGGTGTTTGTGTGGTTGCTGTACCTGGTGAAGAAGATCTGATCGAGCTACGCGTGCGCGTTCAGAATGAAGGCCATCGCCGCAGCCGCTGGGAGCAGGTTGTCGAAGAAATGCGCGCGGCTGAGTTAACGTTGGTAGAGCATCGGCTATGGACGCATCGAGTTGATTTGGATGTTGAAGAGATCGGCGATGCGTTGGCGATGACTTACCGGGCGGTCCGTAAATCTCAGCAGGATCGTTTGGCGGCACTGGGCAGAACGAAAGTAACGTTGGCGGCGGATTTGATGTTATTCAAGCGGAATCCATGAGGTGTCGTTAAGAGAGAATGCTCTGTTTGTGGTTCAAAAGCTCGGGTTTCATAGGCAAACAAGGCCGAATCGCGACTTTTGAGGAAAGTTTTTGATAATCATTGGATGTAGGGACGAATATCTGATACATTATCCACCGCAGGCATCTAGTTATTGGATAAATGTATGTTCCATTGCACTGCAAAGTATTT
>CAZDBE010000138.1:0-12599 GCA_964503675.1 uncultured Pirellulaceae bacterium
TATGAAGCGCTTGTTGGACGAGGGTAACATCGTCATCGCCGCCGGATTCCAAGGGATCGACGAAGATCTGAACATTACCACTCTCGGACGCGGTGGCAGCGACACGACCGCCGTTTCATTGGCTGCGGTGCTGGGCGCCGACCAGTGCGAAATCTACACCGATGTCGACGGGATCTATACAACCGACCCGCGCAAGCTTCCTGAAGCGCGTTTGGTAAAACGGGTTTGTTACGACGAGATGCTGGAACTAGCCAGTCTTGGCGCTGGCGTGATGCACAGCCGCTCGATTGAGTTTGGCAAAAAGTTCAATGTCCCTATTCACGTGCGTAGCGCCCTCAGCGATGTGCCGGGATCGTTGATCGTCGATACCGCAGGAAGCTCGTCGCTACCCGTTAGCGGTGCGGCTTTGACACGCGACGAGGCGTTGATCTCAATCGTGGATGTTCCTGATGTTGCCGGCACGATTCACAACATTTTCGCTCCAATCGCAGAAAAGAAAATCACCGTCGACATGATTGTCCAGAACGTCTCCGCTGGCGGGACGACCGACATCAGTTTCACGGTACCACACGAAGAGATGGAAGACGCGCTCTCCGCGATTTCAGAAGTCGTGGAGAAGCTTGGCGGGAAAATGGGCAATCGAGATGATCGAGTCTCGAAAGTTTCTGCGGTCGGATTAGGCATGGCCAAACAGGCTGGCGTCGCCAACCGAATGTTCCGCTCGTTGGCCGATGCGGGAGTCAATTTGCAAATCATTACCACCAGCGAGATTAAGATCTCGGTGTTGGTGAAACGCGATGTGGCAATTGAAGCCCTGCGAACCGTCCACGCGGAATTCGAACTTGACCAACCACACGAGTCGGAAGTTGTTCCAGAAGAAGTCGAAGAACGTAACCCAACCTCATCCGTCGACGCTATGGACGTAATCAAACGCCTTCAAGGAGCGGGCATGGAAGGGTTGATGATTGATGAGATAACGCTGGACGACACGCAGTCACGCATCACGTTGCAAAAGATCCCGAACCAACCGGGCCTTGCCGCCAGCTTGTTTGAGCGCATCGCTGAGGCGGGTGTGTTCGTTGACATGATCGTGCAAAGCTATGGTAGTGATCAAATCGCCGATATCACGTTCACTGTTCGGCGCGACCAATTGGCAGACGCTCTCAAAGTGGCCCAAGCCGTCAGCGACGAAACGGGTTGTCAGGGCGTCGACCACAAAGAAGCAATTGCAAAACTATCCGTGTCAGGAATTGGGCTACGAAGCCACACGGGCGTTGCGATCGCGATGTTCGAGGCGTTGGCCAACAGCAGCGTCAACGTTGAAATGGTCAACACTTCTGAAGTCCAGGTGAACGTTGTGGTTGACGGAGCAGACGGAGCCAAGGGCCTTGAGCAATTGAAGAATGCGTTTGCCGATTCCATTCGGTAGGTTTTAGAAACTGTATCACTTTTACCCGAGCTAGGGGATTCGTAGCTTCTGGCTCCCGCTGGATCCTCCTGCTCCCTGACGGAAATTTCGATGAATTCCAGTACTGCCAACTCCCGTGAGACCATCCAATGGATTGGAAAAACGGATGGACATTTACGATTGATCGATCAGACATTATTACCAGAGCATCTCACCGAGATTGATTGTCGTGATATCGAAACGGTTTGGGAGGCAATCAAAATGCTCCGAGTGCGTGGGGCCCCTGCCATCGGTATTGCGGCGGCCTACGGCGTGACGGTTGGACTGGGAGCCATCGACGACAGCGACGCGTCTGCGTTTTGGCAAACCTTCGACAAATCGGTTGACTATTTGGCCACCAGTCGTCCGACGGCTGTTAACTTGTTCTGGGCGCTGGACCGTTTAAAAGCGTTGGCCGTGGACCTACGTGAGGGCGATTTACCAACCGCCCGACAGAAGCTTCTTGCCGAAGCGCAGAACATCCACCAAGAAGACCGTGAAATGTGCCATTCGATTGGCCGCTTTGGTGCTCCTCTGTTGGAGGGCGTGGGAGGAGTGTTGACGCATTGCAACGCTGGTGGGCTGGCGACTGCCGAGTACGGCACCGCGCTCAGTGTTTTCTTCACGGCCCAAGATCAGGGGCATGATCTCCATGTGTACGTCGATGAGACGCGTCCTCTATTGCAGGGAGCGCGATTGACCGCTTGGGAACTGATGCAGCGGAACATTAAAGCGACGTTGATTTGCGATTCAATGGCCGCACAGGTGATGCGTGAACAAAAAGTTCAAGCAGTCGTCACCGGTGCCGACAGGATTGCCGCCAATGGCGATTCGGCAAATAAAATTGGCACTTATTCGATCGCTGTGCTGGCTCATGCACATGGTATCCCCTTTTATATCGCCGCACCCAGTAGTACGTTTGATCTGGGAATTGAGTCTGGCGATGAGATTCCAATCGAGTTGAGAGATTCGCAAGAAATCACGCACGGATTTGGTAGGCAAACGGCTCCCGAAGGAGTAGACGTTTACAATCCGGCTTTTGATGTGACGCCCGCCAAATACATTGCCGGCATCATCACCGAACGCGGCGTTATATCGCCCGTGACCAAAGAGAACGTCGTGGCCATGATCGGGTAGTAGGATGCCCGGCTCAAACTAGAGTCGTAGCTACCGTCGCCAGACGGTGGAAAGCTCCTGAACTCGTGACGATAAAACCACGCTCTGGCGAGCGTAGCTACGCCAATTCTGCCCTACGAACAGGCCGAGGGCGCTTTAAGCTTTAAGCTACTTCGCGCGGCCAATATCTGAGCGCTGGCTGCGCTGCTTGACTCCGCCAGCGCGACCATATGCCCCATTTTCCGATTCGCCTTGGCAGCTTCTTTACAATACAAGTGCAATTTCACGTTTGACATCGCCAACGCGCGGTTCCATTGAGGTGTGCCTTGCTCCCACTGTTGTCCCAGCAAATTCGCCATCGCGGCAGGTTTAATCTGCTCCATCGATCCCAGCGGTAAACCACATACCGCGCGGACCTGTTGTTCAAACTGGCTGGTAGCGTGGGCTTCGATCGTCAAGTGACCTGAGTTGTGCGGACGAGGAGCCATCTCATTGACCAAAATTTCATCGCCGCGACAAAAGAATTCCACGCACAAGACGCCCACGGTCCCCAGCTCTTGCATGATTCGCGCCGCAATCTCAGTTGCGCGCGTGTTCAACGCGTCATCAAGCCCCGACGGACTAAAAGAAAGGTCTAGAATTTGGTTCTCGTGCTCGTTGCGAATCGTCGGATAGGCAGCAAATTCGCCGCCAACATTTCGCGCTGCGATAATCGAAAACTCAAAATCATAGTCGACAAACTCTTCCAGAATCGCTTCCTCGGTTTGCAGGGTTTCCCACGCTGTTTGCAAATCCGCGACATCACGCAAGACGAACTGACCTTTGCCGTCGTAACCCATCGATGTCGTTTTTAAAATCGCTGGCAGTAATACTTCAGCAGCCTCCTTGAGCTCTTCGAGCGATCGGACGACCTGAAATTTGCATGTCGAAATTCTATGCTCTACCAAGAAACCTTTCTCCAGTCCGCGATTCTGTGTGATCTGGAGTGTCTTTATGCCTGGATGAACGGGCGTGTGTTTTTCAGCGGCGGCCAACGTTTCGATTGGAACGTTTTCAAATTCTAGGGTGATGACATCAACCTGTTTGGCGAATTTTTCAACAGCCGCTAAATCTGTATAGCTGGCCTGAACCTCAACATCGGCAACCTGTCCGGCGGGGGTGTTGCGATCGGGGGAGAACACATGCACGTGGTAACCCATGTGCTTGGCAGCCATTGCCGTCATCTTTCCCAGCTGGCCACTGCCCAGCATTCCGATTGTGGATCCGGGAGCAAGGGTTTGATCTGCTACAGCGCTATCAGCCATTATAGTTTTGTTTCTTTCAACACAGTTTCGGTTTGACTAACAACAAAATCATTCAAACGATTCCGCAGTTGTGAATCGACCGTGGCGAGCATGCGGGCCGCCAGCAACCCTGCATTTTTAGCGCCTGAATTACCAATCGCCATCGTTCCCACCGGAACACCGCCAGGCATTTGAGCAATCGACAACAGTGAGTCCATTCCGTTTAAAGCTTTGGATTGAACAGGCACGCCAAGCACTGGCAGCAACGTCAATGACGCAACCATGGCGGGCAGGTGTGCCGCACCGCCGGCTCCGGCGATGATCACTTTTAGCCCACGCGATTCGGCGTTCTTGGCGTAGTCAACCATCCACTCAGGGGTTCGGTGAGCCGAAACGACATGCGCTTCGTAAGTGATCTGAAGTTCGGACAGGATCTCTGCGGCCAGCTTCATCGTGGGCCAGTCTGATTTACTGCCCATCACGATTCCCACGATGGGGGCTTCGGTCGATGCGTCGTTTTGTGGTTCGGTCATCAATTTCCAGTTGTTTGTAGAGGTTCACCGCGCCGGCATTATAAAATATATACGGCCCTAGGCTAGCATCGATTCCCTAGATCCACTCCAAATAACTGGTGGTAGCCGAAGTCGTCAAGACTTGGGATGCCTATCGAGCAAACTTTCGAATCTCTTGACGAAAAATCAATCGACGCGCTGTGCATATAGCAGTACGTTGAACCCGATACGTTCGGCGTCCTTGCGAGTATATCCGGTGCACTGGCTTACGGTAATATTCTCGAGGGCACAACTTAAGTCCCATGGCGAGAAAACAACGGCATAGCGCCCCTCGAACTCGATTCCTTCCAGTTGCGGTGGGCCAATAGATTCTTCAAAACCGCCCTGAACGTTCTGATTGCGTTTGCGGAGCGTGACCTCTCCAACGGGCTTTCCGTTGAACTCTCTGGTCCAGATAGGATCAGCCGCAGGGATCAGCGCCGGCGCAATTCCAGTTATCATCTGCATCTCTTTGCGAAACGAATCAGTAAATGCTTGGTTTGAACAAATGGAATTGGCAAAAATGAACCCGCCTGATTCAAGGTGGCCCTTCACGGCGTTCCGCTGAGCGGCGGTAAACTCGAAACCGGTCCTGCCGTGCATAAACAGAACTGGAAAATCCCGCATCTGCTTGTGGTCGGCGTCGACCAAAGTCCTCTTGGGGTTAACATCCAGTCCAGATGCTTCCACTTGCAGCATGATGTTCTTGAGCGCATTGGGCGCTTCGTCGCTGCCGCCGCTATGGTTGAGCGTCCCGATGCTCAACGCACGGTTGGCCAACACGGATTTGGCGGTTTTTGCCTCAACCGTTGGAGTATCGCCACGTTCTCGCAATTGCCGGCCGGTTGCATAGGCCACCACATTCACCCCCACTTGCGAACAATAATCGACACGATCCTTCAATTTGGGGAGATTCCTTTTCATTACGAACGGCTCAAGTCCCGGGCGATTGAGGTTCCAATAACTTGATAGGTTTCTTGTGCAGTAAATCACGCTAGTCCGGCAACACGCTTGCAGCCCCAACAGTGGTCTTTCTGCGTTGGGAGTGATTTGAAAATGAGAACTCCACAGTTGGTGATCCGGCGCCAACACCTCCAGATCACTTTCAGGAAAAATCTCAACCATCAACTCTCGAAACGAACTGTCAAAACCTGCTGCGCTACCACACCCCTCTCCCTCGCAGGCTTCGGCAAAGATAAAACCGCCGTTGTCGACATACTTGCGAAGGTTCTCTTTCTGTTGCCGGTCGAGCGTGAAGGGTTCGCGCCCGGAGATGAACAACACCGGTGACTCCAACAGGTCATCCACGGATGCCTCTTTAGAACGTACAGTTTGCCAGTTGAGTTTCATGTCCCACTGCGACTCCAGTTCGCGCGTCAGATAGTGGACGCCTTTGGGGTGATTGTCCCATTGATCCTTATTGCCATATTCGTATTTGGCCAGCGCCACCGGTCGTTTTCCTTTTGCCAAAAACAGCAGCGCCATCGCCGTCGCAATATTCGGATCGTCCTCGCCGAATCCATTACCTCTCCAAGCTCCCGTCAGTTTGTTTTGGCGACCTACTAGGTGCCCCGATCCACTGCGGTACCAATCATGCACGCCAAAAAAGCGTTGTCCCGAAAGACGTCCGGCTCTTTCGAGTGCGTACAGATAGTAGTAACCTCCGCCGGCGATGCCAAAATTTTTAGCCAGCTTTACGATCGTTCTGTCGACCGGCTCCATCTGGCTGGGATCGCCGCAGCCAACGGCGCGGTCCCCGTTTACCAAGTCTTCAAAATTGGCAAGGTTCTCTTGGATAATCACCCAAGAGGAAATGCCAGCACAGCTCATACTGGCGGTGTCGGGCCGGTTTATCGTATAGCGAAATCCTCCACCTCGGACGTACATCTTGAACCAGTACTTTAGCGCTTTCTCCCAAGTTCGCTGAGGCACCTCGATTCCTATTTGCACGGCTGCATGCAAAGCCAGAATGGCAAATTGGCTGTTCGAGGAATCGCCGGCACCACGACGATCAATATAGGACCATCCGCCATTGTTCAACTGGTTTTCCAGCAGCCACTGAACCGCGTCGTCGATGTCGCGTAAGTAGTTTTGCCCTTTGGGATCGGCCGTTGCCAAAGCCATCACCTTCAAAGAAGCGCTGTACGTCGTCAGTGAATCGACTGGCATTTGCTCCGCAAGGTACTGTAGCGAGAGCCTCATTTTCTCATCGTCGGGTTTCTCGCCCGCGTTCAGCAGCGCCAGCGTCACCAAAGCCGAGACATCTCCGGGCGCTCCACCATTGCCCCTGTATCTTGGCCACGAACCGTTACGGCGTCTATCTTTTAGATACTCTACACCTCGATCCACCGACTGGCGAACACGCTCGGCCGAAACTCCTTTTGCATTCTGGTTCCTACGATTGCGTTGAAATGCGATGGTGCTTTGGCACACAAAACAGTCAACGCAGACGGCCATCACAAGCCAGCAGCAGAACATTACCTTCCACAAACAGCGAAGCCAGATTTTTCTAGGAATGATCATGCTGGTCAGCAGGTTGGGTAAGGGAAACTGAATCAAAACCTTCCTTGATCAAATCTAGCAGAAATACCAACCAAAGAGAATGTTTATTCGCTTCGTCGTTGCCGGTGGGCGTTTGAAAACTTACAATTTACTCAACCCACAGGTCGTCGACGCGATCGTGGAAGTTGATTTTGCGCCAGCGAGGAAAGAGTGTCAGGAAAAGCAAGAAGTCTGGGCGATGTCCTTCAGGAGTTCAGCCAACACCGTAAGGTAATGGAAAAGGAACTGCACAAGGTCATTGTTGGGCAAGAAGAGGTTATTGATCAGGTCTTCGCGGCGATCTTTACGCGCGGCCACTGTCTACTCGAAGGTGTTCCGGGGCTGGCCAAAACGTTGCTGGTCAGCACGATCTCCAAGATTTTGGATGTGCAGTTCAAACGGATTCAGTTTACGCCCGACCTGATGCCGTCTGACATTACCGGCACTAATGTCCTCGATGAAGATGAAAACGGCAGACGGCAGTTCCGATTCGTCGAAGGTCCAATTTTCACCAACATTCTCCTCGCCGATGAAATTAACCGAACACCACCTAAAACCCAGGCGGCTCTTTTGCAAGCGATGCAGGAGCGCGAGGTCACCGTCGGGAACGAGACATATAATTTGAAGCCGCCTTTTTTCACGATTGCGACGCAAAACCCAATCGAGCAAGAGGGAACTTATCCACTGCCCGAAGCGCAGTTGGACCGGTTTATGTTCAACATCAAAGTCGGTTACCCATCGGCGGCGGAGGAAGAGTTGATTCTCAGCGCGTCAACGCGCGATGAGAAACCCGAAGTGCGGAAGATTCTCTCGGCCAAGGCCATCATCAATCTGCAAAAGCTGGTCAACTCGGTTGCGGTAAGTGATTATGTGATCAAGTACGTCGCGCAGCTCGTGCGGGCGACGCGTCCTAGCGATGAAAAGGCTCCGGAGATGGTCAAGGAGTTAGTCGACTTCGGTGCCGGTCCACGTGCAGGGCAGTTCTTGATCTCCGGCGGCAAAGCGATCGCGGCGATGGACGGACGGTTCTCTGTTGGAATCGCCGACATCAAGAAAATTGCCTTACCTGTGCTGCGTCACCGCGTCGGAACAAACTTTCAGGCTCAAGCCGAGGGTATGACGGCCGAGGATATTGTATTGAAACTGCTAGATGATATCCCCGAACCCGCCGTTCCAAAGTACGAGTAGAAAGCTTTCGGCAGATTAATGCACGATTAGCAAAATGCGTGCTCCCCCTCTCCTCGTGAATTCGGACCTTAAAACTCAATTATGAAATCAAGCATTGACCGAATTCACGAGGAGAGGGGGTTGGGGGGGGAGGAGCCACATGCTCACGTCGATTCCGGCTTCGTACTTGCTGGTGAGCTTTCTTTTGATCCTCGCTCTTGCTTGACTTCTATTCCCCCTTACCCCTCACCCCCCGACCCCCTCTCCCCAAAAATTCGTAGTGCGATTGATCTCAACGGCGGTGATAACTCGTCCGAATTCTTGGGGAGAGGGGGAGAACGTTTCTGTTAGTTGAGCGTTTGCGTATCAATGTCCGTCGAAAAATATCTCAAACCCGAAGTCATCAACCAGATCAAGCGGCTTGATCTGCGCGCTCAATTCGTGGTCAAAGGTTTTCTGCACGGCCTGCACGCCAGTCCATTTCATGGGTTCAGCGTTGAATTCAGCGAGCATCGAAAATACTCACACGGCGACGACCTAAAAGATATCGACTGGCAGGTGTTTGCCAAAACGGACAAGTACTACGTTAAAAAATTCGAATCCGAGACCAATATCACGGGCTACATCGTGATGGATCTCAGTAAGTCGATGGGATACACGTATCGCCAAGACATGAACAAATTCGATTACGCGATTTGCCTTGCCGCAGCATTGGCGTATTTGATGGTCAGCCAGCAGGATCCTGTTGGGCTGGTGACGTTCAATGATAAGATCCGCCAAAGCCTACCGCCCAAGAGCAAACGAACGCAATTGGGCAATGTTCTCTCTTTGCTGTCGAACCTCAAGCCGGAAGGCACCACTGATTTTAAGAACAGCATCTTTCAGCTGGCCGCCCTGCTGCGGCAACGATCACTGGTCATGATCTTTTCGGATTTCTTGGTCGATGAGCAGGAAACGTTGGATGCACTTTATCGACTTCGCCACAGCGGACACGACGTGATCCTATTCCATATTCTGGATGAAGCGGAAGTCAATTTTCCGTTTTCTGGCATGTATAAGATGAAGGATCCTGAATCTGGCGAGGAACTAAAGATTGACGCCGATGGCTTCAAAGCCGACTATGTCAAACGAGTTGCCGATTTCCGCGATTCATTGAACAAGAACTGTGTCCAAAACGGTATCGATTACGTTCCGATCGATACCAGCATGCAGTTCGATACCGCGCTGTTGGAGTACCTGACCAGCCGCAAGGCGCGGGGGTAAGCATGTCGATCGCACATTTAGGCTTGCTCGGTATTGGTGGATTGTTGATGGCCATTCCAGTGCTGCTGCATTTCCTTATGAAGCCGAAACCGGTCCACATGACGTTTCCGGCGATGCGGTTTCTTCAGGAAAAACACATCACGTCACGATCGAAGACGCGCCTACGGCACTTGTTGCTGTTGTTGCTGCGATGTTTGCTGATCCTGTTGGTGGCAGCTGCGTTCGCCGGTCCCGCCGCGGCAACAGAGGACTTTGGCAACTGGGTTACGCTTGGCGGAACCGGATTGATTACGCTGTTAGTCGGGTTCGTTGCTGCTGCCGCTTACCTTTCAGACAACCGAAATCAGTTGCTGGTCAGTATTCTTGGTGCAATTGCGTTGCTGTTAGCAATGTTCTGCGCGTGGAATGCTTGGCAGATTTTTTCTAGCTCTTCGTCAGGAAGACTGATGGGCCAGAGCGGAACTCCAGTGGCCGCGATTGTGCTGGTCGATAACTCGGCCACGATGGAGTATCGGTTTCAAAACGAGACGCGTTTGGAAAGTGCCAAAGTAACGGCTTCTTGGCTGATCTCTCAGTTCCCGTCTGATTCGCAAGTGTGTGTGTTGGCGGTTGATCGTGACACGCCATTTTTCTCGGTGGATACATCTGCTGCCGACAAACGGCTGTCGAAGATTGATCCAACCTACAACGCCGAATCGATTCCGTCGGCGCTGTCTCGCGCGTACAAATTGTTCGAAAAGGCGGAACAGGATCGCAGAGAGATTTATATCTTTTCCGATCTGACGTCTAAGAGTTGGGCGGCCGGTGAAAGTAACGTGGCGCTCAAAAAGCTGGCGAAGGACGACACGATCAGCATGTTTGTGATTGACGTCGGCGTTGAGCAACCGATCAATACAACGCTTGACCCGTTAGAAATCGCGGACGCCGTTATTTCGTCTAATGGCGAGTTAAACATCGCGACTAGCGTGACGCAAACCGGTGGTACGGAGACTTCATCTAAAAGCCAGTTGTCGGTACGTATGAAAGTGTTTGGGCAGGACGAAACCAAACCGGTGGTGCGCGATGGAGAGACCGTTTTTCCCGATATCGTCCAAGGGGAAAAATCCAAAACGGTCACCTTGCCACCAACGGGCTTAGGAGAAACCAATGGCGTGGCCCTCGATTTCAGTTTCTCAGATTCACTTGAAGAGGGAACATGGCACGGTGAAGTGGAGATTCTAAGTGCTGATGCACTGCCGACAGACAACAAACGTTACTTTAGTTTTGAAGTCAGTCCTCCTAATCAGGTGTTGGTCATTCATGGCGATGATGTTTCTCCCGGAAACCTGATCAGTTGCATCGCTCCGCGCGAGCTTCAAGAGCGCGGTAAGTCGCGATTCGAATGTACCGTTGTGTCCCAGTCGGAGTTCGATGTGGCCACGGAACTCTCTCAGTTTGCACTGGTCTATGTTCTAGATCCGCGGCCCGCAGGAGAGTTGTGGCCCAAGCTGAAGGGATTTGTCGAATCCGGCGGACATGCCGTGGTCTATCTCGGCCACAACGCAGTCAGCCGCGGGGCTCCTCATCCGTCGTTTCTGACGCCAGATGCTGTTGATGTGCTGTGTGGGAAGTTACTGTTTCCATTTCGGTCGATTGAAGGCGATGTCTATCTGAGCCCGGACAAATTTGATCATCCGGCACTGAAGACCTTTCGTTCAATCGATTCCAATGTGCCGTGGAGTAAACATCCGGTCTATTACCACTGGGGGATTGAGCGAGGCGACAGCTGGGAACGCTTCCCGACTGAAGTGGTGATGCCCTTTGGCAATCGAGAACCTGCTTTAATCGAACGGAAAATCGGTGCGGGTACCGTGATGGTGATGACGACGCCAATATCAGAGCCCGCCAATAGCCCCGACCGCGAGATTTGGAACGAACTGTTTCTTGGATTGCCTTGGCCAGCGTTTAGTCTGACTGTCGAAATGTCAAAATACCTTGCCGATAACGGAGCGCGTTCGCTGAATGTTCTTGTCGGTGAGAACGCGGTGCTGCAAAACGATCTGACTGTGTACTCAGAAAACTATCGCGCGTTTTCTCCCGTGCCTGAAAAACCGCCCACGCCGCTGACAACGTTGGACGGCCAGCTAAGCTACAAGTTTGTCGACGCTCCAGGGAATTATTACTTGAAACCAATGCAAGATGGTTTTTCTGGCAACCGCGGATTTTGCGCTAACATCGACAGACGCCAGACAGATCTGACTCGTGCCGGGCAGTCGGAACTGGACATTGTATTGGGGGAGGGGCGATATCTTCTGGCCCGAGACAAAAATGAAATTGAATTTCAGCAAGGAACGTCGCGACGAGGACAAGAGTTTTTTCCGTTGCTGATGTTGAGTGCCCTCATCGTGATGGCTGTCGAACATTTGCTGGCCAATCGCTTTTACAAATCATGAACACTCGCTACCAAACCTGAACCCTGAAAACTGAAACCTGTAAACTTCCTAATGGACTCCATCTCACTCCTGCCGATTTTCAGCCCACTGTTGCTGACAGTGTTGTTCGGGGGATTGTGTGCGCTACTACTGATTGGCCCGGCCTTCAAAGAAGTCTCATCAAACCGACGAATGGTTCTTTCAGGGCTACGGATGACTGCGATTCTGTTGGCGTTGCTAGCGGCGCTGCGACCGGGTTGCACGAAAACAACTGAACGGCAACAGGCCGGCGTGCTGACGTTCTTGCTTGATACATCGCGCAGCATGCAGTTGCCGCACATTACCGATGACTCGACGCGCTACGGTGCGATGAAAGAGATGCTGGACGCTAACTTGGATCGTCTCAACACGTTGGTAGTAAACAAAATCGATGTTCGGTTCTTCGGGTTCGACAACGCCGCGTTTCCGCTGGAGATAGTCGATGGCACGATTCAATTACCGCCCACACCAGAAGGGGCGGAGACTGATTTGGGAACGCCGATCTTCAACACCAGCATTGAATCACGTGGCGAGCGACTGGTGGGGATCTTCGTTGCCAGCGACGGTATGCAAACCACGTTGACCCCCGAAGTGGAAATGGCTCAGGCGATCGATGCTGTCAAAGACATCGAAGTGCCATTGTTTGGAATCAAGTTTGGCTTGCCCGGAGATAGCGGACAGTTAGCTGATGTTGCGATCAAGAATTTTGCCGAACAGCATGTCGTCAACGTCAAGAACAATTTGAACGCTTCGGCAACGGTTGTTTCGCGCGGGTACGCTG
>CAZDBE010000138.1:12609-14196 GCA_964503675.1 uncultured Pirellulaceae bacterium
AAAGTCGAGATGGTTCTGATTGATCAAGCTGGAAGAGAGCAAGTTGTCGGAGAGCCCGTTTTTGTGACGCCGAAAAAGGCGTTTGAAGAGACCAATATTCGATTAAACTACACGCCGCTGGAATCCGGCGAGTTTCGGATCAAGGTTAGGGCGGTTCCGATGGAAGGCGAGTTGGCTAAGCGGAACAACGAGCTGGACGCGTTTTTGACCGTCAACGATAAAGGCATGCGGATTCTATACCTCAACGGCAGCCTTGGTTTCGAGCAAGCTGCACTGCGTCGATCGCTGGCTACTGCCGACTTTATTGAAATCGACTTCCGGTGGATATCGCCGCGTGAGGCGCTTGATTTGGCAGCCGTAAAAAGAGCCTTCAGCGATCCGTCCTACGACATTTTCGTGCTCGACGATGTTGATGCCAGACTGCTTCAAAGAGATGAAAATCCGGCGCGGCCCTTGGATGCTTTGGCCGAGGCAGTCGAGGGTGGCAAAGGCCTGTTGATGCTCGGTGGCTCTCACAGTTTCGGTGCGGGTGCTTACGGCAGCACGCGACTGGCCGACGTATTGCCCATTCGGATGAAGCGCGGGGAACGACAGGATTTTGGCCAAGACGTCAGGCGTGAGCTGCATATCAATCATGAGATCAAAATGGTCCCCACGCGCGATCACTATCTGACTCGGTTGGGAGACGATGGACTTGAGGCTTGGAAGAAGCTTCCGCCGCTAGCCGGTGCCAACCGCTTTGATTCCGTCAAGGACAACGCACTGGTGTTGTTGCGGAGCGATGATGGTGCCCGACATCCGATTATGATCGAGGCAAACGTGGGTGGGCGTGTGATTGCATTTGCAGGCGATTCTACGAATCGATGGAATCGTTACCGTCTCAACGACGATGTTTCCGAGCGTACTTTCAAGCAGGAGTTCGATCAGTTTTGGCGACAGGTGATCTTGCGTTTGGCCTTTTGGGATACCAAGACGGGTGAGTCGGTTTCGATCGATCTTCCCCAACGTAGGTTCCAGCCACGTCCCCGAATCAAATTTGGCGTTTCGGCTCAAACCGCCCAAGGGCAGGTAATGACGGATGCCGCGTTTACCGCCACGCTCGTTCAACCAGACGGGACAAAGCAGAATGTTTTGGTGCAACGGCAAAAGGGCGAGTTTGTTGGTCAGATCGAACCGGACTTGGTTTCGGCGGCTGGTCTCTATCGCATCGAGGCGATCGGAACTCGCGCGGGTGTCGGGATCGGTTCGTCAGAGCGGCAGTTTGTGGTGATGGATCGGGACAAGGAAAAGGCTAATCCGGTGGCTGATCCAGATCGGTTGGACCGTGTATCGGCCGAGACAGTTGCTGCCGGCGGTAGGTCACTTGAACCGGACGAACTGGGCGCTGTGCTGGACGAATTTATCGCCAACCCGCCGATCGAGAAAGTAAAAATACCAACAACCTGGCGCATCGGCGAAACGTTTGAGGACTCGACGGCGTTTCTGTTGATCTTCGTCACCGTGATGACTGTCGAATGGTATCTGCGAAAGAAGTGGCAGCTGGTTTAACGATTACGGTGCGAGGCCAATCCCGTTTTCCACCCTCCC
>CAZDBE010000139.1:0-14123 GCA_964503675.1 uncultured Pirellulaceae bacterium
GCCAAAACAAACGGATTTGACGATATTTCCCATCTCTGAAACAACTGGCCTCCGCCACGAAAGCGTGGAAGTGAGAGCCAGTCGGAACGAGCAACCCGCCCGTTTCGAGACAATTCCACCGATAGCTTATTAAGGAGCTACTGAAGATGGCACGTTACACAGGTCCAAAAGGTCGCATCAACCGTCGTCTGCAGACGCAGATTTACGAAAATAGTGGTGCCGTCAAGGCTTTAGACAAGCGCGGTAAGCAACCGCCAGGCATGCACTTGCGGTTCCGCCGCCCGTCGAACTACGGCATGGCGTTGATGGAAAAGCAGAAGATCAAGCATTATTACGGGATCGGCGAGAAACAACTTCGTCGTTACTTTGGTAAAGCAACGGCTCAAAAAGGTAACACCGGTGAAAACCTGTTGCTTCTGTGCGAAAACCGTTTGGACAACGTCATTCGCCGCGTTGGTCTATGCAAGACTCGTCCGCAAGCTCGCCAAGGTGTTGCTCACGGTCACTTCCGCGTCAACGGCGTTAAAGTGGACAAGCCATCGTTTCAGGTTCGTCCAGGCGACGTGATTAGCTTGCGTCCTCGCAAAAACCTCCTCGTGCGGTACCAAGGTATCCGTGAGCAAGGCGTCGAAGGCGAGCCACTTGAATGGGTGACTTTTGATTCCGATTCGATGGTCGCGACTGTCGTTGGCAAGCCTGCCGGAAGCGATATTTCGTTGCCAGTGGATGCGAACACCGTGGTCGAATTCCTGTCGCGCTAAAGCGACAAGTTAAATCAGAGGAAAACCGATGCCCCGTGCATCGGTTTTTTTGTGGCCCTCACACGGGCCCGGTCTATTACAGACAGCGGCGGCAGAACATTGGCCGTTCGCTATTTACAGTATTCTGAAAGTCTAAAACATGCATACGCAACTAGTTGTCATTGGAGGCGGACCTGGTGGTTACGCCGCGGCGTTTTTGGCTGCCGATAAAGGCATGGACGTCGTTTTGGTTGAGGCCGAAGGAAAGCTGGGCGGCACATGTTTGCTGCGTGGCTGTATTCCGTCTAAAGCATTGTTGCATGTCTCTAAAGTCATCGCAGAAGCCGAAGAGATGCAGCACGAGTGGGGCGTCAGCTTCGGCAGCCCAAAAATCGAACTCGATCAACTTCGCGCTCGAAAAGAAAAAGTCATCTCGACCCTCTCGGGTGGGCTCGGTGGTCTAGCAAAGAAACGTAAGGTCACCGTTGTAAAAGCGTTCGCCAAATTTGAAAACTCGACCACGATCGTTCTCGAGGGCAACGACGCTTCAATTCCTGCCGGCAAGAAAATCACTTTCGATCACGCCATCATCGCCACCGGCAGCACGCCTGCGATGCCGGGTGCGTTCAATATTGGTTCCGACAGAGTGATGGATTCCACTGGAGCGCTGAATCTCGTCGACATCCCAGAAACGATGCTGGTCATCGGCGGCGGATACATCGGACTTGAAATGGGCTCGGTTTACGCGAGTCTTGGAACGAAAGTCAGCGTTGTCGAATTGCAAAAAGGTTTGCTGATGGGAGCCGATCGAGATCTGGTCCGCCCGCTGGCGAAGAAGCTAAAGGGATTGTTCGAGGATCGGATTTTCCTCAACACCAAAGTGGGCAGTGTTAGTCTCGCTGGTGAAAAGGTGGAAGTTACTTTTGAAGGCCCCGATAAATTCGGCGTTGAAAAATACGACCGTGTTCTCGTTTCCGTCGGCCGGCGTCCCTCCACGCAGAACATTGGCTTGGAAAACACAGCCATCAAAACCGACCGCTTGGGCTTCATCGAACACGCCGCCGACTTGAGAACGGCCGAACCGAACATTTTTGTGATCGGTGACGCTGCTGGCGAACCGATGTTGGCTCACAAAGCGAACCATGAAGGTCGTCATGCCGTCGAGGTAATTCTGCAGCACGCATCGACGTTTGACAGACGCGCTATTCCGGCGGTTGTGTTTACGGATCCAGAAATCGCGTGGGCGGGACTGACTGCAGACGAAGCCAAAGCACAAAACATCAAAGTTGATGTCGTGAGCTATCCTTGGGCTGCCAGTGGCCGCGCACAAGCGCTGAACATCACAGACGGAATGACGAAGTGGCTAGTGGAGCCTGAAACTGGACGGCTGTTGGGCTGCGGAATCGTAGGCTCTGGAGCAGGCGAACTAATCGCCGAAGCGGTACTGGCGATCGAGATGGGCTGTGTTGCAGATGATATTACCGAAACCGTTCATGCTCATCCGACTTTGGCGGAAACAGTCATGAATGCTGCCGAGGTGTTTTACGGAACGGCCACCGAAGTCTACAAGCCAAAGAAGTAACCGCGTTGAGCATTTCGCCACGTCCGGAAATCCAGTTCCAGCAGGGAAATCAAATGTCCACAGGTGAAGTCAAACGTGTTCTTCGTTCACCACGCGAGATTCGTAAAATGCGTGCTGCGGGACTGGTCGTCTGGCAGGCGCATCAGGCCGGCGCGAAATTGGTTCAACGTGGCATGACGACGGCTGAGATCGATCAAGCATATGTCGATATGTTTGTTCACTACGATGCGGAGCCGTTGTTTCTCGGGTACGGCGGCGCTGCCGATCGGCCTCCATTTCCAGCGGTGACTTGCATGTCGGTCAATGAGGAGGTCGTTCACGGCATTCCCAATCAGCGCAAGCTAAAAGACGGCGACATTCTGAGCATAGACACCGGTTGTCGGATCAGCAATTGGTGCGGTGATGCGGCGGTGACGCACGCCGTTGGAAAGGTTACGCCGCAATGTCAGAAACTGCTCAAGGTCACGCAAGGAACTCTCGACTTGGCTATTGATCTGATGGCGAATAAATTGCAGTGGAGCGAAATTGCCAAAGAAATGGAGGCCTATGTCCATGGCCACGGTTTCTCTGTTGTGGAAGATATGGTCGGGCACGGAATTGGACAAAACTTGCACGAGCCACCACAGGTGCCGAACTACTACTCCAAAGTTTGGGCCGACGAACATGATTTTGATCTGAGGCCAGGCGTTGTCCTAGCGGTTGAGCCAATGATCAATGCGGGCGTCAATGATTTGATTGAATTAGACGATGGCTGGACGACGATCACCGCCGACAAGAAGCCTAGCGCTCATTTCGAGCATACCATTGCGATGACCAAAGACGGCCCGGTTCGGCTGACTGGTCCGCCAAACGATGAAGAGCTAAAATCGTTGCCAGAATGGTTGCACGACAAGAGCCAGTGGCTTTTGTGGTAGCCCGTAGCAGGATTCGCCAGAATTCGGACGCCCGCTAAAAAGGTCTCCGACTTCTGGCGAATCCGGCTACGAGAGAGCTACTCTTTTTTCTTGCGTTTTTTTTTAGATATCGCTTCGATCGCCTTGCGAAAATAGACCACTTCTTCGGTCATGTCGTGAGCGTCGCAGAAATCGGCAAGTTGCGTGTAGCGCTTTGTCGGATTGCAGCCGGTTGCGAAAACGATTTTTGCGTGACACTCTGGGCATAAGGCCATCGGTTGACTGTCGGCCTCTTCTTGATGATTGCTACCTTGCATGTTGCAGTGATATTTCTTGCAGTGCAAAATTGAAAACATGTGGCCCGTTTCATGCGTGACCAGCTTCAGCGTTCTATGAAGGCATCTTTTGTACGTTTCGGCGCCAGTTTCCGGATCACCGAGGCGGTTTAACGACCAAACGCCAACCCGCTTCCGATAGGCCGCGTAGCCGAACACAAAATTCCAACCATCGCCGGGCCATAAATCGGTGTTGGTCATCGCTATCGAAGCAAACGCGTCGTCGGGCAGGCGCGGCGTAAGAATGTCTTCGAGAATCGTCGACGTCAACCATTGCTTGACGTTCCATTGTGGATGAATACGTTTGGCCGATTCTGGGATCACCGACTCGTCGATCGGGTCGAGAATCACAGCTTCACATTGAAAGTACAGCGACATGTACTCGCGCGACGCTTCGA
This sequence comes from uncultured Pirellulaceae bacterium, assembly GCA_964503675.1. Taxonomy (GTDB): domain Bacteria; phylum Planctomycetota; class Planctomycetia; order Pirellulales; family Pirellulaceae; genus Mariniblastus. The sequence continues at coordinate 3,949 of CAZDBE010000139.1, forward strand.
TGATCTCGTTCTGTTTGTGACTGAATTCTCCGATAGGCTGAATGTACAGTTTATTGCGTTGCGGGCGGAGAACGTTTGGCTTCTTGGATGCGTACTGAGAGAACGTCTGCCCCGGCTCCTTATGACTATCAAGCCATTCTCCGGGTTTCGGCTTTCCCAATTTCTCGTGCAGCGGTCTTAGGTTGCGGATAGTCTTCTTGATTTGGCCAACTGAAATTGGTGCTTGATCTCGCTCTGTCTGAACCGCTTGAGCAGACGGCAGGCAGCACAATGGCAGCAGTCCGAAAACGATGCCGGTAGTGACTGCTTTCACATAAGATAAACTTCGTGGCTTGGGGTGCATCGCTTCCCTTGACAATGTCGCTAGCAATGGTGTCGCCGACCTGAGTCGTAAATTCACCTTTGTTATCAAGGATAAATGAGATAAGTTTTGCATGCCACGGAAATAGTTCACCAACTCGTTTTTTAATGAACCTTTCCTCTGGAGTCATCGTAAGAAGCCGATTGCCGGAGGGCCGCAGGTTGGTTTGCTGCGGCAGTGCGATGAGATACAAATTTAAACATTGCGGTGACTAGGAAGGTTGCCGGACGTTGCACGCTTAAAGTGTCAGTGCCAACATGATCCACGGAAGGATTCAAAATGCGATTCCCAATGCAGGTATGCCGTATTTTTCTTGCGATGTTTGCGGCATCGGCGATGCTGGGGCAATGGGCCACGCCAGCCTTTGGGCTGCAGCGTGTCGCTCCAGTCGCAACGCAGAATTTCGTCGTTTACGCCGAAGATGCTTCTTTTGCTCGCCGGATCGCCAATGAGGCTGAGCGTTTTCGCAGCGAGCTATCGATGGAGTGGCTGGGATACGAAATCAAGCCGTGGCAGGAACGCTGCCCCATCACAGTTGAGATTGGAATGCACGCCGGTGGCGAAACCAGTTTTGCTTTCATGATGCCTCCGCAAGGAGGACGCGGGTATCCGACCGGTTGGCAGATGAAGATTTTTGGATCGCCCGAAAGGTTGCTCGACGCAGTCTTGCCTCACGAGATCACGCACACCATTTTTGCCACACATTTTGGTCGACCGCTTCCGCGATGGGCAGACGAAGGAGCTTGCACGACGGTCGAGCACATCAGTGAGCGCTCGAAGAATCACAATATGCTGATCAACTTTCTAGGAGGCACGCCCTCTAGGGGAATTCCGTTCAATCGTATGTTCACGATGAAGAATTACCCGCATGACATTTTGCCGTTGTACGCACAGGGGTACAGTTTGGCGAAATTCTTGATCGGGCAAAAAGGGCGCCGGCACTTCCTGGACTACCTGAGCACTGGGATGAGTATCGAGCAACCAGGTATCGAGTTGCAGGCATGGGATACTGCCACCGACCGGCACTATGGCTACAAGGATTTATCTGAACTGCAACTAGCGTGGATGGACTGGGTGCGGTCAGGTGCATCTGGCGAGGAAGCTAACCCGCCAATGTTAGCAGCCAAGCCGAGCGGTCCTGCTGACCCATCACGTCAAGCAGCCCTGTCTGACGGAGCATTGGCCGCTAAATCGGCGACTCCGGATCAGCGTTTTGTCGAGCCAGATCAGCGCCTTGCGAGAGGAGGCGAAAACAGGCCTGCAGAATCGGTGGCTAACCTGCCTGTCAATCAGGGATGGTACGCTAAGCAGATGAAGAATAGTCGATCAAGTCGTCGGATTGCCACCAGTCGGCAGTCGATTGATGTTCCCGGAAGTGACGCTTCAGGTGACAAAGTGCCGGATCAAGTTGTCTTGCCGCCGAACCCATCGAAGACTATCTGGCGATAGGGCCTATCGATAGCCAGCAGAATTAGAAGTTGCCTGAGTCTTGAATCAAAGCAGCTGGCTGGCTGTTTGTTGGGCCGACGCAGGTTGCAGTTTTGACACAGTTCTTACCGTCCTGCTTTGCCCGATAAAGACATTCGTCGACTAGATCGAGCGCTTCGCTAAATTCAGATTCAGCCCCAACCTCACAGACACCAAAGCTACACGTGATTTGAATATCACTTTCTACACGCTGGCGAATGTTTTCTGCCAGCCTCGTTGCCCTATCGAGATTGCTGTCGTTACAAATTACGACAAATTCTTCTCCACCCCAACGTGCTGCGGGATCATTTTCTGTCAGACTTTCACTGACGACCAACGCAACATGCTGAAGGATTTCGTCTCCGTAAGAATGCCCGTTTTGGTCATTGAGCTTCTTGAAGTTATCAATGTCGAACATTATCAGGCTGAACGACTTTCCTGTCTGACGTAATTCCCGCATCGCGAGAGTGGCATGAGGCCGCATGCCGCGGCGGTTGAACAACTGGGTCAGTGGGTCAAGCGTTGCAAGTTCGGCTAGTTCGGCTTTTTGCCGCTGCAGTCTCAGTTCCATCGACTCACTTTGCATTAGTCTTTTTCGCAAGCCAATAATCTGACTCAAGGCGACTAAACTGCCGAAGCCCAACCACATTCCCAAGATGCCTCGATAGAAAAGACTCGTTGGAACCCAGTGGCCCGAGATCTTGATCTCATCAATGACGACTTGGCAATCCCCTCTGTTTGGCACATTGCCTGTGATAAGTTCGACCCAACCGATGTTGTCGAAACTTGGTGTGGAATATTCCAATGGGACTGAGTATCGCTCTACCCACCAACCCGCAACGATAAATTTATCGCGGGAAATAGTTTGGGTCGTGGGTTTGTTGGTTAGCTTCAGGCCGACTTCGTTATACCTAAGTGAAACGCTATCATCGGGAACGTAGAATTTTTCGTCACGATTACGAAGTTGAAAACGGTAGTTGCCGCTCTCCTGACCTTCAATGTAGGCGGTGATTGAGATCGACTCCATCCAATTCCAATCCAGCACTCGTTCCTCTTGGGCGGGACGGATCATTAGCGCGGCGAATGCATTGGTCTTTCCATCTTTAATTTTATATGTGTAGGAAAATTCATTGTGGGTCGACCGGTCAGCAGCTGCGGAGTTACCTCCTTCGCTTCGGTCATCCGACGTCATGGTATGCCATTGGTCCCCCGGATGAATCGTGAACTCGCGGAGAATGGTGTTGAACGCCAAGATGGCGATCGCTGAGACAACGACCAGCAAGACGACCAAGTTTTCAATTTTTTTCAGATGTTTGATCATGTCGATCGTTGCCGATGAATCGGAGAAGATTGACGCCTAGGCTGTCTGGTAAACGACCAGCAGAAAAGCGCTACGGGAGGAGGTACGGGAGAAGCAGAGAAAAAGATTCGGAAAAATTAGCTTTCTGTACGGTGCCCTGCGTAACCATGGAATTAAAAACAGTGCATTTGAATGATGTTCTCTTAACAAAGGGCCGAATAACTGTCACAAACCCTTCAACAATTGGACGATCGAGCCGGTTCAAATCAGTTAGAATTGAGCCTACGACTCAGCGGCGTAGCTCAGAAGAATTAGGCCGGCGAGTTTCGCGCGCGGCACAAGGCTCTCGGGAATTAGAAACTCGTGCATGCTGTGAATATGCCCTCCGCACGGTCCTAGCGTATCAATATTGGGCAGGCCCGCGCTGGCAAATTTATTGCCATCGCATGCGCCCCCCGTCCCCTGCCAAGTGATGTCGATGTCCAAGGCTTCTGCGCATCGAGCGATTCGGTGCTGTAGCGGTTTCACATTGTCTTCCAAAGCTTTAGGAGGAGAAGTGAAACTACCAGATAGTTCGACGCTGATTCCGTCAAGTTGATTGTACTTTTCGACGAGGTCCGCAAAATCAATCTCAACGCCGGACTGTTGTTCTAGGTTGCAGACGCGCACGTTAACGCGCCCTACGGCCAACTCGGGAACAATATTGACCGCGCCGCCGCCCGTCATCCGCCCTACATTGTAGGTGACATCGGGTTCAATATTCAACTGATCGATTTCGTCCATCAGACGCGCCAACGTGATGAGCGCGTTTCGTCCCGATTCAAAATCTCTACCTGAGTGAGCGGACTTTCCGCGCACAACAAACGTGAAATTACCAGTGCCTTTTCGCCACGAAACCAATCCGCCGCCGGGAAGCGCCGGTTCGAACAGGAGACCAAAATCACATCCGGGTGCGCGCGACCGAAGAAACGACGCGCTGCCAGGTGAGCCGACTTCTTCGTCCGGATTGATAATCACCTCCCAGCCGATCTTTCCAGCTAGTGGGCTTGCCTCGAGCGTTTTAAGCGCTTCGAGCATCACGATTAATCCGCCTTTGGCGTCTGCAACACCCGGGCCGTTGAGTTGGCCGCCTGCAGTCATTTGGCATTCTTGAAAATCATTGTCAATTCCATACACCGTATCGCAGTGGATGCACAGCATTACTTTCTTTTCTGCATCAGGGTGTTTAATGATGTGGATGATTTTCCCCAGCGGTTGCTCGGTACGTTTTCCGTCATCGCCAACGAAGGACCAAGGAGCCGTGTCGATCAATTGCAGGTCGCCGCCAAGCGGCTCGAAAAGCTTGACAAGCTCGTTGGAAACACGTTCGACTCCGGCCAGATTAAGTGTGCCAGAATTGATCTCGCATAAACGCGTGATCGTCGCGAGCATTGCATCCTGCTGGTCGTCAAGCCTGTCCGCGTGTTTCAGTAACTCTTCCATCTCTTCTCTCCTGTATGATCCAAATCACGTTGCTTTCGAACGGCGACTTTACTGGTCGTCTTCCAGCATCTGCTTTCTAAGGCCATCGATGTTGATTTTCCAGATCGGCTGCTGCTTTTTTTCACTGGTCACATAAACGCTCTGACTATCCGACGAAAAACAAATCGCCTCGCCCTGTGCCTGCAGCGGCATCGGCAGCACCACCGATTCTTGGTTTTTGAAGATGTCGGCCCAGTCTTGCGGTCTATCCTTACCGTCCGACGACGCCGGTTTCTCAAATAGACGCATCTCTAGGTAGTTTCGAATCACGACTCGTTTGCCATCAGGCGAAAACGCCATTCCCGTGACGCCATAGATAGGAAACTCAGCAACCTTCGACGCGACCAAGACATCCGGCAATCGACCTGCCCGATCCTTTCGCTTCATCGCGAGTCGCTCTGCTAATTCTTTTGCAGGTAGACGTAAACGAAAAATGGCTGGGGGACTTTGCATATTGGTTTCGGCAAATTGTTTCTCGACAAAGAAGACTTCGTCGGTCCCGGGTGGGATTCCCATCGCCTCGCAGTTCATCGCACCGGTCTCAAAACGGAATTTGACACCGACCGCCGGCGCAGATTTCTTGTAAAGTTTCGTTTTCCCCGGTTTGACGTTAGGCTCCTTAGCAAAATAGATGCGGTACTCCGATCGCTGACGAAGGTTATCACCTGTGTCGGCCACTACTATGAAATGGTCCTCCCCCGATTTCCAGCCGCTCATCGCTTCCCAGTCAATGTTAGCGGCCCCCTTCATTTCGCACCGCGCGAGCGCACTCCCTTGGCTGTCAAACAGAAACACATCGGTGCCGTTGCCCGAATCATTCATCGTCCAAAAGGCATCAGGGATGATCGACGAACGCGCCAGCCCACTACTTTCGGTTACGTTCTCCGATTTCAACGTGCCGGTCCAAGTAAGCGGATCGGCCGGAGGAGTTGGCTTCGTTTCGGTTTGTGCGTTGGCGATTGAGAGTCCAGCAGTCAATGCCACAAACAGCATGCGGACAACTGGTTTGGATAGAAATGCGATCATAAACTGGTGGGATTTCAAAATTGTGATCCGGGGCACGCTTCATTGTAGCAGGCAACAGGCTTGAAGACTCGATTTCATACTGCGGAATAAAGTTTACTTGCCTAACCCGTTGTCTTTATAATCCCTATACTGGCACCAAGACACTTGGTTAAAAACTGTACGACGCCCAAGGAATGATGATTGAGAACTGACACGTCAAGCTTCGATACCCCCTTGTCTGCAATCGTTCGGAAAGCTGTGTCCTCTGTTGACGCAGCAGCGCTCGTCGAAGCGGCCTGTCGTGTTGATGTGCCGGCTCAAACGCTGCACATCGGGCGGCATTCGGTTTCTCTGGCGAGTGTGAAACGCATACGCGTCGTGGGAGCGGGAAAGGCCTGCGGGAAGATGGCGGCGGGGCTTGAAAGCGCGATCGGCCAAGAGGTTATGGAATTGGCCATCGAGGTTTCAGGACAAGTCAACGTGCCGGACGACAAGGTGATCGCGACCAGTGGTGTGAAAGTCATCGGATGCCGGCCGCCAGGCTACAACTTTCCAACCAAAAAAGTTGTCCAGCAAACTGGTATGGTTGCAAATATCGTGAAAGACCTACACGAGGGAGATGTTTGCCTCGCGTTAATTTCTGGAGGTGGGTCGGCGTTGCTTGAGCTACCGAAGATTCCACTGGAAGATCTTGTTGCCGTTTCGAAGGCTCTCAGCCACGGCGGAGCTGATATCGAAAGTCTAAACACTGTGCGGCGGTGCCTGAGTGAAATCAAAGCAGGCGGGTTGGCGCGGATGAAGCCCAGTGGTGCGCTGATTCCTATGGTCAGTATGATCATCAGCGACGTGATCGGAGATAACCTTGCCATGGTTTCCTCAGGGCCTACAGTCGTTGATACGCCGAGCCAATCGGAATCAGTTCCGAAAATCCTACAACGTTATCTAGCCCCCGAGCAGATTCCCCAATCTGTGACACATTTTTTTCAGCAGTCACCGGGATTGGCAAAAAAGCAAGCTGCGGAGCAGTCTGTCGAAAACATTCTCATTGGCAACAATCAGACTGCCGTCGATGCGGCGATGGCGGCCGCGCGCGAGGCGGGGTTTGAAATTGCGAACTCTGACGATGCCAATCTCGACGTTTGTGCCGACGTCACTCAACTTGGACGCCAATACGCGCAGTACGTGGCCAGCCGTGCGACGTCAGAAATAGCGGCGGCGCTGATCACCGGTGGCGAATCAACGGTGCGGCTGATTGACTCACCCGGCGCCGGCGGACGCAACCTGCAACTAACGGCGGTGGTGCTGCAGGAACTACTTGAATTGGAAGCAGCTCCTAAAAAGATCCAATTTGCATCGGTCGGTACTGACGGGGAGGACGGAAGCGCCCCGGTTGCTGGCGGCTGGTTTGACGGGCAGTTACTCAGACGACTGGCCACCGATGCCAACTTGCGTTTGGAGTTGAAACGCTCAATCGCAGCCAACGACTGCTATTGCTTCTTCAAGTCGGTTGGTTATTGCGTAGAATCCCCGGCCGATGTGCAGACAAATGTCTGCGACCTCCAAATTATGCTGACAGGATCCCTAGCGGCGTCCCGCACCTAGAACGGTTAAGCTTTGCCCAATCGGCCTCTTCTGTCGTGTTTTCACCACGTTTGACCGATGGTGAAATTTGAATCTTTGTCTAAAATGACCGGCTGTAAAAATCTTCAATTAGCCGTTTTTCGGCGCCCATTAAATAGCCCAATGAACATGACTAAGATCCTGTTAACGACGACATCCTACCAAGACACTCCCGGCCCGCACCACGATTTGCTGGCGACAACTGGTGCCGAAATCGAGCGTGAGCGCGGACCGCTTTCCGAACAACAGATGCTTGATCTGGCCGGAGACTTCGACGCTTTCTTGTGCGGCGACGACGAGATCACTAAAGCCGTCATCGAAAAGTCTTTGCCTCGGCTGAAGTTCATTGCAAAATACGGAATTGGCGTCGACAAAATTGACGTCGAAGAATGTACCGCCAAAGGCATTCCGTTGAGCTTCTGTCCGGGCGTCAACCACACCACCGTCGCCGAGCATACGTTCGTGCTGATGCTGAGCCTGTTTCGAAACTTTGTTGATCAGGTTAACGTCGTCCGTACAGGAGAGTGGAAACGCATGACGGGCCATGAGATTATGGGCAACACGATTGGCATCGTTGGCTTGGGACGAATTGGAAAAGAAGTCGCGACTCGTGCCAAAGCTTTTGGTCTGAACGTGGTCGGCTACGATCTATATTGGCCTGAAGAATTCGCGGCGGCCAACGAGATCAAAAAAGCTGAATCGATGGAGGAAGTGTTCACCACCTGCGATATTATTTCGCTGCATACAAATTTGACTGACCAAACGCGCAACATGATCAACGCCGATTCGATCGCGACTATGAAGAAAGGCGTCGTCATTCTCAATTGTGCTCGTGGTGAGATGATCAATACGGCCGACATTGCCGCGGCGCTCGAGTCCGGCCAAGTCGGCGGGCTTGGGACGGACGTGCTTGATCAGGAACCACCACCGGCCGATCACCCGTTGCTGTCGGCCCCCAACTGTATCGTGACACCTCACATTGGCTCGCGCACGTATGAATCGGTCGAACGCCAAGCGGTTATGGCGACGGAGAATTTGGTCCGGATGCTCAAAGGCGAAAAACCGTTGGCTCAAGTTAACGACGTGGCGATACCACCGGCTACTTGCTCGATCACACCAGCGGCCCCAGGAAGGCGCTGATAGTTGTTTTCCCGAAGAACGTGCTTCTTCATTGCCAAGTTTAACTTCACCTGCTCAGGTAAGTTCGTTTTCACAAACTTTATGCATGCCGCGTTTCTAGCGGCATACAGTTTTCATTCAAAGGTTCAACAACCGTGTCAGACAAATTCTTTATCGTTCCTGAACAACAGCACAACGAACTGGTCTCTGCTGCTTACGTCCACCGCAATTTCAGCAAAGAAGAAGGCGACGCGGCGGCGAAGTTTGCTGCCTATGCCACGCGACACGGCATTCGCACGCATAATGCGCTCAAAGCCCTTCACCTAGATCACCTGTTTGGTTCGGCCGCCGGTGGATGCGTTCCGAACGCTACCATCGAAGAAGTTCCGGCACGTTTTGAGTCCTCCAAAGTCTGGAACGCGAATAAGAAACTTGGTCAAGCGACAGCTTACGCCGCGATGGAGGAGGCGATCGCGCTGGCAGACAAATACGGAGTTGGCCAAGTATCTGTAGACAACGCCTTTCATTACTTGTGGGGTGGCGGTTACGTTATGGACGCAGCTCAACGCGGCTATATCGCGTACACCAATTGTACGGCAGCACTGACGGAAGTTGTGCCTTTTGGAGGCACTTATCCAACGCTGGGGACCAACCCACATTCTTGGGGTTTCCCCACGACTGACGCAGTTGGTTTTCCTGTCGTGATTGACTGGGCTACATCAGTGATTGCGATGGGGCGTGTACAGCAAATCAAACGTGAAGAAAAACTAATTCCCCAGAAAGAAGCGGCGATCGACAAGGACGGAAACTTCACTGATGATCCAAACAAGGTCGCCGCTCTCACGACGTTTGGCCGTCATAAGGGCTACGGCCTTTCACTAATTAACGAAATCATGGCTGGCTACATCGGTGGCAGCACGCCAACCTTGCGATCGCGGTGGGCTGACGACGGTGACAAACACACGTGTGCGTTCTATTTTCAAGTCATCCACCCAGACGCAATCAACGGCAACGACTATGCCGCCGGACGCTCGCAAGCTGACAATGTAAAAGTTGTCATCGACGACATTTTGGGGCATGGCAACGACAAGTGTTTGCTACCGGGGCAAATGGAAGCCGCGTTCGCCAAACGAACTGAGGCGGCAGGTGGCCTGCTGTTCAGTGAAGCTGAAATCGGCGAGTTCAACGAGATTGCCGAAGAAGCCGGTTTGGCAAAACTGGACCTAGCCAGTTTCAAAGTCGCCGACCAAGCGTAGGAAAGAATTTTTTAAATCAAACCTGTTGTGAATAAAACTAATGTCTGACTATCTAAATCAACTCTTCTCGCTCAATGGAAAAACGGCTGTCGTGATCGGCGGCACCGGCGAACTGTGCGGTGCGATGGCAGAAGGCCTTGCCTCTGCCGGCGCCGAAGTCGTCCTTGTCGGTCGCAGCAAAGAAAAAGCCGAAGCACGTCTGAAATCGATTGAGGCTGCCGGAGGGAAAGCATGGTTTTTACCCTGCGAGGTCGACAAACGTGACCAGTTAGAAAAATTGCTGGCCGATGTTGTGGAAAAAAGCGGCAAGGTCGATGTGCTGATCAACGGCGCCGGTATGAACAGTGCCACCCCGTTCCTTGAGATTCCTGAAGAGGAATGGGATCGGATCTACGAGGTCAACATCAAGGGTGTATTCATTGCGTGCCAAGTGTTCGGGAAGTATTTCGTGCAGCGAGGCGAGGGCGGTTCGATCATCAATGTTGGTTCTATGTCCGGTGTGATTCCACTTTCACGTGTATTCACT
>CAZDBE010000140.1:0-13213 GCA_964503675.1 uncultured Pirellulaceae bacterium
TTTTACTCGTCGAATCCAGAAAGCCAGTTCATCAACGAGCTACCCGCCAATGGAAAATCGCAGTCAGAGGATCGTCGGGGCCGAGCATTAGCGCGAGCGTCAGACGCAGACACTGATTTCAATATTTACTGGTGTATGGCTGACAGTGAATTGGGGGAGAAGTTTCTCAAAAAGCAGCAGGCCGACGGGATTGATGCCCACAGCCTTGCCGTTGATCCGCTGTTCGTTGATCCAGATAAAGGTGACTTTGGGCTCAAGCCCGAATCGCCTGCATTGAAACTAGGCTTCGTCCCGTTTGACTTTTCCAAAGCCGGGCTGGTAAAGGAAGAATAGGTTGCGGCTTCGCGACGAGACCGATTAAAGAATTTGTCCCGAGCAGCATGGTGGTTTGCCACGATTAAAGATTGGTTAAAAGCGGGGGAATTCTGGCGAAACACACTACGGCAAACCCCTAATTTATGCTTTGACAGACCGCTGCCGAGTTCCCATCAGTTACGCGGTTGCCTAACTGCGTCGATAATGTAAGTTGGCTCGCATTCTTGACAAATAGTAGGTTCTGCCCAAACTTTTCGAGTTTACCTTTTCAGACCAAAGGTATACTATCCCAAGGGAAATTTCCTGTCCTTTCAGCAAATTTGAAAATCAGCTCCGGTGCGAAGACTACTTACAGTTCTACTTTTGGCTTATTGGGGTTTACTCTTAAACCTTGGGCCATCGCTCCATACCCACAGCATCTTTGGCTTGCATGGGGACGCGTGCTGTGCTCCCACCAGTTCTACCTTCGTTGACCATGGATGCTCATGCTGTAGCAGTTCGGAAACCGCGCCTGAGCCGACCAGTACATACGAAGTTCATTCTTCGCACGACTGCTCGTTTTGCGATTTCTTTGACTCTTTACACGTTACACCTGCCGAATACTACCAATCGGTACCCCAGCAGTCACTCGAGCCCGTCTTTACGCGCCACGACTGCCTTCTTTCAAACGCTCGAATTTCTAGTCGCGCTCGCGGCCCTCCCGCAGGTTGCTAAATTTTGATTTCTTCGACGGGTTCTTGGTCCGCCATCTTTTAATGCGCGCAGCGACAGCTGGTTCACGAATTTGTACACGCAGATCGCAATCGACTTAGAACGTTGTTACTTAGATCTAGATGACCGGGTGAATGCTGGACAAATTCTTGTTCCAGAGTTCCAGCACCAACCGGCTATTTGTCTAACTTCCTCGACCGGTACTGTTGTGGTCGATAGGTGCCTGTGAATTAATTCCATCTCACATGTTTTTGTGAAAAGGTGTTTGTAATGAGTGCTAAGAGACAGATCAAATCTGGCTTCACGCTTGTTGAATTGTTAGTGGTGATTGCGATTATCGGAATCTTGATTGGCATGCTTCTACCAGCAGTCCAACAAGTCCGAGAAGCCGCGCGCCGCACGCAGTGTGCAAACAAACTCCGACAAATCGGTTTAGGAACGATCAACTACGAATCGGCACACAGTCGCTTTCCTGTTAATCAGATAAACCACGGTGAGTCGAGAGGTTTTGGAGGGCACTACAGCTGGTTGGTGCCAATTCTCCCGTTTGTTGAGCAAGCAAACCTGTACTCGCAGTTTGACCTCAGTTTAAACAACGGCGATGACAATGAGGATTTCCAGATGAGCGCTGATCATCCCAACGCGATTGCGGCGGCGACAGAGGTGCCTTTATTCCTTTGCCCTTCAGATGCTCCGTCTGGCGATAATACCTCGTGGTTGGGTTCAGCGAATCCAGCTTCCAGCAATTACGCGGGAAATATTGGCTGGCCATCGTTTGCTTCTGGTTTCACCGGTGAACGGGCGCTTGTCGCCGGGGCCGGGGGAGGAACGCCCAAGGGGAGATTCAATGGTGTTATTGCACTTGAGAATCCTGCAAACCCCGTCGCTTGGCATGGAGACTCTAAATCTGGTTTTGCACAAATCTTAGACGGGAGCTCCAACACAGCGATGATCTCCGAGCGTTTGATCCAAACAAACGACATCCCTAGTCAAATAAGAAACGGTGACCCGCGGCTTACTTCACAGCATATTATTCCCAGTAACGCTGAATCGCTCGAAGCAATTGCTTTCAGGATCAATAACGGCACAGACCGTCACGCGATTGAATCGGCATATACAGGTCGCTCTTGGAGTTCAGGTTACACGTTCACAGCTCCCACTTACGTTCACATCCTGCAACCGAACTCTCGGATGGGACACTTTTCGAACAGTGTGAACGAAGGGGATTTTTTGGTAACGCCAAGTAGCAACCACACTGGCGGAGTCAATCTTGCACGTGCCGACGGGTCAGTTTCTTTCGTATCTGACGACATCGAGGAAGAAGTCTGGTGGGCTCTCGGAGCACGCGATGACGGACGAGTTAATTAAACTCTGGAACATTTTTATAAATTACTACTTTTACAACTTTAGAGTTTTTACAATGACTAAATATTTTTTGGCGGCTTTGCTCGCAACACTTTTCGTTTCACCCGCTTTTGCTCAAGAGGAGCATGGGCACTCAGATATCGAGTTTGGGTTTGAGGACCTGAATAACCCAGAGTTTGAAATTGAGCTGACTGAGGAAACCGATGAAGGCATTCTGGTCGCCGAGGGCGAATTCACTCGCGCGGGGAGCTTTGCAACAGCAGACAGTCCGGGTTTCATTACACCGGCTGACGAAGGTTTGACTGTAAACGTCGGCGATCAAGTGTTTGTTCGAGTGCTTGACGCTTCCGCTGCCGGTTCTCCTACAACGCGAGGCGTAGGCTACGTGAACTTCTACAACCCGGTTACCGATGCACTGGAAAACCAAGACTCCAGTTTTGGCACTCTCCAGATCACAGGATCCACTAATGCAGTATCGACATTTGCCGGAGATCAATTGATTTCAGGGGATGCGGAAGTATTCCTCGCGACGGGTTCAGATGGAACCGCCATCAGTGATGTCCCACCATCTCTTGGCGAAGAGAACGTCGTCTTGGGTCCCGGCGAAATCCACAACCACCTTGCATTTGATCTCTCTGGATCACTTGCCACCACTGACGGAGCGGTTGGTCTGTTACTTCAGTTTACGACCATTCCTGCAGATGGTAGCGATCCAGTAGAGTCAGATCCATACTTTTTGATTTTCAACAACGGAATGGATGAGGAAGATTTCGAAGAGGACGCAGTATTGGCCTTCGGTCTTGTGGAAGAAATTCTGGGAGATGTCAACGGAGACGGCATGATCGACTTTGATGACATTCCTGCATTCATTGCGGTTCTGCAATCAGGAGTGTATGAAGAATCGGCGGATATTAACGAGGACGGCGCGGTTAATTTTGATGACATCCCAGATTTCGTCACTCTTTTGATGGGTCAATGATTCTTCAATAGGTATTAGTTTACAGGCGATGGAAGGCGTGCCTCGCACTCTTCGTAGAGGACGCGTTTGACCGGAAAGATCTTTGACGATCTTTTGTAATGCCATCTGATAATCAACTCTGTCGCGTTTGGCAGAGTTGATTTTTTCGTTTCTGAGACCGGATTTTTGATGCTTCGTTTGCTATTTACTGCGTTAGCCTTTTTAAGTGGCTCAGTTGCGCTTTCGCACGAACTTCTTTGGACGAGGAGACTGATCGATCTGCTCGGTGCAACCGAATCAGTGACCGGCCGGGTTTTAGGACTCTTTTTTCTTGGTCTGTCGTTGGGCGGTTGGTTGGCGACGCGATGGTCGAAGTCCGGAGGGAGTTCAGCGATCCGTTTGGGAGTCGCAGAAATCTTGATCGCAGTTCTTTCGCTGCCAGCAATCTTCTTGCCGCTTTGGGCAGATGGATTAGTGTCGACTCTGGGAACACACCTGCTCGTCTCATGGCAAGGTGAACTGATTAAAGGAATCCTTGCCGCTGGCGTCGTTCTCCCACCATCGATTGCGATGGGAACGACGATGCCAATGTTTATTCAGGTGATTACCGACCTAGGCGGGACCATCCGTAGCGGCGGCATCTGGATCTACGCGCTCAATATGCTCGGTGGTGTTTTTGGCTTGTGGCTAGTCTCGAACGTTCTATTGGAATTTGCCGGTGTGCGTGGGGCGATGGTTTGGGCCGCGGCAGGTAACCTCTTAATCGGATTGACATCGTTTGGATTTGCCAGCCACGTGGTCAGCGGATCGCATCAAGAAACTGCAGCACTGGAAAATCAACCGCTTGAGCAAGATTTAGCGTCTGACTCCACGGACAAGGTCCGCAATTTTAAACATGTCTTTCTTTTGGCTTTCGCATCGGGTGCCGTCGTACTCGCGTGCGAGGTTCTAATTCTACGATTACTAGCGCTGGTATCACCTTCCTCCATTCAAACGACCAGCGCTTTGCTGGCAAATGTCATTCTCTTTCTCGCCATGGGTTCGGTAGCCGTGGCCTTCATGAATCGTTTGCGACTCCCTAGCCAAACTCAATTGATTATCGGGGCAGTAGGCGCTTCGCTTTTTTGCGTTCTATGTCCACTGATCCTTTATCAAGTGACTAACCAACTGGTTTCAGTGCGTTACTTGGCTGCGATGGACAAGCAAACGATTGCCACAATAGGACATTACTGGTGGTTGCTATTGACGATCATTGCGTGGTCATCAGGTGCCACAATGTTTTTCTTTGGGCTTGTTTTCCCATCCATTATGTCGATCCATGCAGAGCACGACACTCAGGGACGTTCGGTCGGCCTCTTACTAGCGGTCAATGGCTTGGGAGGATTGTTGGGGGCCGAATTTGCCAATCTGCTGCTTGTCTTGCAGATTGGAATCTATCGTGGATTCGTGATACTGGCTGCCGCAACGACGTTGGCTGTGATCGCGGCCTGTGTTCTGTCGAATCGAAAACTGACTGCCGCCGGGATTGCGATCGGCGGTCTATTGGTCGGCGTGCTGAGTATGGATTCCTACCGGGATCTGCCCTATCTGAGCCCACGAGTTAAGCAACAATTTGCAATTGAGAAGACCCTCTTTGGCCGTGATGGCGTGCTGATGGTAGTCAAAGGTCAATCAGACTCGCGCAGCATCCTGATGAACAATCAGTATATCCTTGGTAGCTCCGGCACCGCGGCCGAAGCGGCTGAACGAAGACAGCTTTTACTTCCTTGGTTGTTACATCCTGAGTGCAAGAACGTATGCTGCTTGGGATTTGCTACCGGGATATCGGCCAGCGGTTTAGAAGCTCTCCAATCGCCGCCAAGTGTGACGTCGATTGAGTTATCCGAAAAGGTTTTCGAAATCGCTCGTGACTATTTTGCCGATCAGCATCTGACGTTTTTCGATCGGCCTGAGAACCAAGTGATTATCGAAGATGCACGAACTTTCATGGCTTGTGCTAATGATGATTACGATTTGATTGTGGCAGATTTGTTTCGTCCACATGGTGCCGGAGAGAGTCGGCTGTTTTCGCTCGAGCACTTTCAGAATGTGAAAACGGCGCTTCGCTCCGACGGTCTTTTTTGTCAGTGGTTGCCTGCCCATCAATTGAACAAATCACAGTTCAACACGATTGCAAATTCCTTCCAGCAAGTCTTCCCCAATACGTTAGTGATCAACGGTGGCATTAAGTCCAAGACACCCTCTATTGGGCTCTGCGGATGGCAGAATGACAAGCAGTGGGAGACCGAGGATCTCGTCGGCAAAATTCAGAAAATCCGAAACCAGAAAGGTATTGCTGATGTGCTGTCACTTAATGCGCAACTGCTGATTGTCGGAACCCTCGACAGACAAGCATTTTCGTCGTCACCGATCAATACTCTTGATAATGCGTTGCTGGAGATCGATGCCGGTAAGTTCTGGATCACTAAAGATCTTCGGGCCAATCGATCACCAGACAATTTGGAGAATGGATTTTTGTCGGGTGCCAATTGGAAAGCATTTACCCTGCGGCTGCACGAAAATACAACGCCGATTTTGGATCCGATCCATCGCCAACAATACATCGATGCCTTGAAGTGAGGAAAAAGCGGCTCGGGCACTTTAGGCGTGCATCTGACCAAGCACTCGCAACCAAAAAAAGTCAAGCCCTCACGAAGAAGGCTTGGTTTCGACTTTCAGTTTCAGATTACGAACAGCATAGCGCCGCTTGCAATGCGGATTTATCCAGCTTGCAAGATCAAGATGAACGCTGGGATATCAGAGAAGTCGATAACTCCACTGCAATCGCAATCTGATTCGGCTTGGAAAACACCGGATTGCAATACGGTAATGAACGCTGGGATATCTGAGAAGTCAACGATTCCGCTCAAATCAGCATCGCCCTTTAGCACGTCAATCACGCCGGTAACGTCCCGCAATTGAATTCCGTTGATTTGCGCCGGTCCGACGCCCGTACTGAAGCTGGCGGGGTCAGCAGTTGAACCAAAAACGTTGAAAGTTAGTGAAGTCGTAGCCGCCGTGAAAGTACCGATAATCGAGTCGCCGACTTCGGTTTCAGGAAAGACAGGTGGAATCTGGACCTCGATCATCATCGTAGGGTCTTCGGGATCTGGAATCATCATGGTTCCGGCAGGGCCGTTATTCAAATTCGAGAAGCCAGTGGGTTCGGTGGAAGTACCGCTTCCATTGCCAAATCCGGTGACGAACAGAGCGGATCGGGATTCGCGGGCATCGTTTGTAAATACTTGGATTCTGTATTCATTGCCGATTACCAAGCCACCCAAAGTGACGCTCTCGACCTCGAAAATAGCACCTTGGAGCAGATGAAAAATATCACCATCACCATCGAACTCCCCGTCCTTAAATGCGCTCGCATTGTCGACACCTCCGTTGACAGTAATGGAATGACCGCCGACTCCAACCAACGCCGTCCCCATGCCGGTTCCTGTAAACTGGACGCCGTTGACGGTAGGGTTCTGATCTCCACTAGTATCGCCCGACGCGTTAAGAGCAACCAAGCCGGTGCCAGTCGTATCGACGAAAGTCTGATCTGTGTCCCCAACATCGTCGCCATCGACGTCCCGAAACATGTTGACGGAATCTTCCCAAGTGATTTGAGCAGAGACAGTGCTCGTCAAGCCAAACAAGCAAGTAACAGCCAGAATGGTAAATCTAAAAAGTTGTTTCATCTCGTTCTCGCTCAAAGTAGAATTCAGAAAAATTGGGAATACGGTGGTCCTGTAGGAAATCTCGTTGAACAGATTGGTTCCACGAACTCCCACGAATCTCGCATTCTATTCATCTCTCCTACATGTTCAAGAGAAAACAGTTCCCACTTAATGGGGAGGAGAAAAACAGCATAAGGCCCTACAATCCTCGGTTATTCAAAGGGCTAATTCGTATGCCGTCTGCCTCAAACAAACTGGAAGTAACCGTGGCTTCACGATTCGTTCAAACATTCACCACACTGAAAGTACTAACCTTGGTTTTTGAACATTCCCAACGGTTTTTCTCGGCACCGCAAACACTGCTATCGGCTTCAAAGTTGAACGTTCAATGAACCAGCATTTTGCAGAACATCCAGATAGTACGTCGGCCACATCGGTTTGGTGGAAATTATTGATCTTTGTGACGGCGGCGATCGTCGCAGCCGTTTTGTACTGGCAGTTCGGATCCTATTTGTCGTTGGAAAGTCTGGCTAGACAAGAAACTGCGTTAAGGGATTACCAAAATCAGCATCCGCTGCTTGTTTTCGCAATTGCTTTTCTGATTTATGTGACGGTTACGGGAATGTCACTTCCCGGAGCGGTCGTTTTGACGCTAGTGTACGGTTGGTACTTCGGATTTATCGAAACGCTTCTGCTAGTCAGCTTTGCGTCGACACTTGGTGCAACCATCGCGTTCCTGTTTAGCCGCTATCTGTTTCGCGATGCGATCATGAACCGTTTTGGGGATCGGCTAACGAAGTTCAATGAATCACTGGAGCGCGAAGGTCCATTCTACCTGTTTACTTTACGATTGATTCCGGCGGCTCCCTTTTTCATCATCAACGCGGTGATGGGTTTGACGCCGCTCAAGACGTGGACGTTCTGGTGGGTAAGCCAGATTGGAATGCTTCCCGGAACAGCCGTATTCGTTTACGCCGGGTCTAGCGTACCGAGCCTCACAATACTGGCCGAGAGAGGTGTTAACGCCGCATTTCCACCAGCGCAACTAACACAAATCCTTGGGGCATTCGTACTTATCGGTGTCCTACCACTGATCGCACGTTGGGCCATCAAGTTCTGGAAAAAGAGTGAGACACAACCTTCGACGGGTTAAAGAAGATCAATCGTTTGCCTAAATCCTTTCATTCCGCCTAGAGTGAACTGTGTTAGGAAATGAGTTACAGTTTTACATTTGAAGTAAGAAAAAAATGAGTTTCGACATAGGTTTTCATCGATGGAAGCTCTGTTTTCCGTAAGATATTGAGGTGTCAGAGGCACAATCAAAGTAACCGACAAATCGCTGCTGGTGTGGTCATTGGGCAATTCAAAAAAGACGCGATTCGATATTGCCGGTGTAGCGCTCATTCTCTTGTGCTTCTTGTTCTGCGTCATCGGACTCTCGCGTTTTCAGTCGAACACCGAAGATGTTGTTCAGTGGCTGCCTGACAACTCTCCCTCACGTCTTTTGTACGATAGGTTTAAGGAAAAGTTTGGCTCGGATGATTTCTTAGTGATTACTTGGAAAGACTGCACGGTCGCTGATCCACGACTCAAGCACCTCTGCCAACGCATCGTTGATCAAGACTCCGACAAACTGATTCAATCCGTTGTTAATGGAACGGACCTTATTACTCGTCTGAAGAATGACGCCGGCCTATCAAAGAAGAGCGTCTTAAATCGGTTCAGAGGAATCTTTTTCGGCACCGATGACCCCAATCAAACACTTGCGCTTATCGCACTGACCAAAAACGGAACCGCCAATCGGAGGGAGTCACTTCGGCAGATTGAAGTTGCAATTGAAAACACTCCAGATCTCGACCGGCAGGAGATCACGTTTGGCGGCTATCCTTACGTCGGGTTGAACATCGACAATCAGCTAAAAAACTCGATCCTTTACTTTCTATTGCCGTCGGTGATCTGTGCCTCGGTCATGTCCCTTTTATGTCTTCGCAACATAATCCTATCTTCCATTGTTTTCTTTGCAGCTTTCGGTTCAACGGTCTGCAGTATTGCGATCGTGCCCCTGCTGGGTGTTAAGTTTGGCGGACTGATGTCAATCATCCCGGCGCTTGTGTACATCCTGACGACGTCGGGAAGCATCCATCTGGTTCACTACAGTTTGGATGTCATTGGAGACCCGAAGAAGCTGCTTGCTATTGGATGGAGGCCCTGCTGTATTTCTGCTTTAACAACAGCGATTGGGATGTTGGCGTTAGGGCGAAGTAGCTTTCCAGCAATTCGAAGTTTTGGATTTTTCTGTGCGACAGGGGCAGGGTTCGCGCTCGTTTTTCAACTAGTCATTGTGCCGTGGCTCTTACATCGGCTTGGCGAATCTGGCCAACGGACTTTGGCGGCGCGAGCTACAGATCATTCTTTCTGGAATCGTACTAGTTCTCAGATATATAGGTTTCGGTTTGCTTTTGCTTTGGCAGGAATTGCGTTGATGGTATTTGCTGCGGTCGGACTCTCTCGATTGACCGCAAGGGTCGAAGTTGAAAAGCTATTTAGTCCGAAGTCGGAGATTATCGCTTCGCTGACCAAGCTTGAGCAACGCATGGGGCCAATTGATCAAGTAGAACTGCTAGTTGAGTTTGAAGATGTGGGTGCCGAAGATTTTCATGTGCGTTCTCAATTGATCTACAAGCTTCAGCGCTATTTGTCTTCTGTAGAGGAGATTGAAACAATCCACTCCTTGCAAAATTACCTGCCACGTCAGCCATCGATCAAGCGCGTTGGTTCCTTCTTCCAGAAACGCATCTACCAACAAAAACTGGATGAACAAAGAGATACGCTGGCAAAATCGCGATACTTAAATGTCGGTCCAGACTCTGAAACGTGGCGAATCAGTTTGCGGTTTCCTTTTACAGAAGAAACGAATTTTGGAGAACTGCAAAGCCAAGTCACCGACACTGCGGCCGAAGCAATAGAGACTCTTTTTCTCAAAGATGAGTTCGCGGTTCTTTCCTCGCCAGTTCGACTGTCTTATACGGGGAAGACCCATTTATTTCATAGCGCTCAACTAACGCTCTTGGCAGACTTTTATCGAAACTTCTTGTTAGCTTTCGCAATCATCACCCCCGTTTTGATTATCGTACTAAGGTCGTTTTGGTTGGGCTTAGTCGCGATGATTCCAAACCTCTTTCCTATTGTCGTTTTCTTTGGGGCTTTGGGGTGGTTTAACTTTCCTGTTGATTTGGCGATCGCAATGACCGCCTGCGTCGCATTGGGAATAGCAGTGGATGATACGACGCATTTCTTGATTCGCTACCGCGAATTCGGAGGAACTGGATCCAACGTGCTGCCGCCGATTCAAAAAGCCATCTCGCAATGCGGTGCTGCAATGTCGCATACCACAGCGATTGGAAGTGCTGGCCTGCTTGTCTATGGAATCAGCGAAATGGTAGTCGTCAAGAACTTCTCTCTTGCGATTACCGGCATGTTGGTTTTAGCGTTGATCGCAGACATCTTCGTGCTCCCAGCATTGCTGTTGCTCCATACGAAGTCAGAAAAGTCAGAGCCGATGACGTAGGCAGTTTGTTTTCGCGAAAGTTGAGAAAAGGTCCCCTTACAGCGTTACTGTTGTCCTTCGAAATCTTCAACTTCGACGTCCGCAGAAACAGACGCGACCGGAGAACATGTAACCGAGTCGGTCCGCATGTAGGCTTACTCGTTTACACTGTCGGCCTGAATGGTGGCGATGGCCACGCCGCCAAGCACCATCGCGGAAGTGATCAACAAACGCACGGTTACCGCTTCGTCGAGGAAGATCAATCCTCCGATTGCTGCGATCGCTGGAACTGACAGTTGCGCAACACCGGCACACGTCGCAGGAAGGTATCTCAAAACGCGGTACCAGAGCGCATAACCAAGCCCCGATGTAACGCCGCCTGACACTGTCGCCAAGACGACGCCTTTGGTAGAAGGAAAATCTTCCGGCCTGATCCATAGAAGCGGTACGCTGATCAGAAGGACCAGCGCAAAGGCCTTCACAAAATTGCCGGCGGTCGCCAAAGTCGGTGCTTCAACATGCCGGCCCAGTAGTGAATACAAAGCCCACCCAAGTCCGGCCATTGCCATTATCAACGCGCCTAGCGGATCGGGCGACACGGCTGTTCCCGGACGCAGCAGAAAGACAAGGCCAAGGCACGCAGTGCCTGTTCCCACCCACTGGGGCGTCGTGAGTCGTTCACCGTGTCTAATGCCGGAACCGATCATGACAATCTGAACTATCGCAAAAAGAATCAGTGCCCCCGTACCCGCATCGAGAGACAGGTACGCATACGAGAAAAAGACAACATAGGTCAGTAAACATAGCGCCCCCGTCCAACTGCCTGAAGAGAACGCGCGTTCTGGCTTGACTAACAACGCAAGGACAATCGCCCCAGCCAAAAGCCGAATCACCCCAAACGATAGAGGGCCGATACTCCCAGACGCCAGTGCCATTCGGACGATAATACTATTACCGGCAAAAGCGATCATCGCCACCAGCGTCAGTGCCAAAACGTGTTTCATAAATCAAAGCTCAAACTAGGCAGGGCGAGTTTGTCCAAAACACTGAATTGCACTGACGGAAAGCCCCGCCTATTTGAATTTGCGCCAAAACTCAGCGGACCTCGTATTTTGGACATCATAGACCAAGTTCATGTTGAGCAGAGCTTTTGCAGTCTCGATCGCACTAGCCCTTGCTTCGTCTCCTTCATTTCGAAACTTGCTGGCCAACGAACCGAGGCTATCAGAATTCGCTTTTAGGTCGTCAATGAAATTGACTTTCGCGTGGGTTTTTAGTTGCGGCAATTCCAGTTCGCAAACCAACGCGGCCAAATCATCCAATGGAAGATCCGCGCTATCATCCAAATGGGTAGCCAATGCAGAATTACCAACTCGGTAATCACTGAAGTTAGGAGTGTCTGGGAATTGAAGCGGCACCTTATAGCTTTTCCAATCCTTTGAAGGGTCAAGCCCGCCTGCGCTATCCGAGTTCCCATGCAGATAAGGTTCCCCTCCGGGGCCATATCTCGAATAGGGTCTGCTCAAGCCACACTTCCCCAGCACGACCCCCGATTTCCCAAAAGACTCCATACCGGGAAGGTTTCGTTTCTTGAGGTCACTGTGCAGCTTTCTGATTTGAGCTTCCACGCTCTCTCGATAGAAAATAAAACAGTTCATCGTCGGCACATCCGCTTTTACAGAATGGATTTCAAATGCGCCGGCAAACGGCTCTTTGCCGTCGTTAATCTTCAGTTGTTCGTGTGCCGCCAAAGTTGCTTTGATTGCGAGAGTGTTAATGAACCTCGAAATATCTGGATCCGTAAACAGCGCTGCACCAGCGACAACATTTAGAGTTTGCTCTCCAAAATTCCCTTCCCCCGTTCCAGCGGAAGGAGAAATCCGATTGCGCCGCGCACTTTGAAATTTTCCGACAGTATCGCTATCGCCCTCCAAAGCTTGGTACATGATGGCCCCATAGTAGCCTTTGTCTTTGGCTAACTTTTGAAAGGTCTTGATCCCCATTCCCGATGTTTCAATTGCACTAATTTTGATTTCCTCTGCGAAGGTCTTGGTGGGTTTTAAAATGCACTTGACTTCAATTTATGCTGTGGCAGTGCAGGGCGATGCGTCAGTACTCAAGAGCATTTGAGCACGATTGTCTGAAAAGCAACATTGCGATCAATATCAAGAGTAGTGTACTAAATCGGGGTGGCAACCGACTGCTTAAGCAAAACAACTTGACATCGGCAAATTTGGCTCATCGAAATGCAATTTAAGTTGCTTCGTCGATCTATCAGATCGCGAATCAAAGAGGTTTCTTGACGCTTGCACATTCCTAAACGCAAATTGCTATTGTCGAGTAGCAGACGAAAACCTATTAGAGGGCAACATCTTTGAGAATCTGACTCTTCGGGAATGTAACGGAATACACCACTCGGGAAGTCAACATTTAGACTGGACAGTAATTATGAAACGGAATTCTTGGCTCAAGCCCATCATCACGAAGGCCGTGTTGACTTGTTTAATTGGACTATCATCTTGTTTTCAGCAGTCGGTCGTGGCGGACGCGATCTCGTCAACGGAGACCGTTACAGGTTTCGCCGACGGCGCTGGCTTCGTAGGTGACAAC
>CAZDBE010000140.1:13223-14030 GCA_964503675.1 uncultured Pirellulaceae bacterium
TGACAACATCGTGCCTCCGGCAAGTTTCACGATTGAGCTGACCGGGCTGGGAACTGACGCTTTGAGCAGCGGATTTCTGGAGTTAACGACTTTCGGCGACTTCTCCAACCCTGGCGAATATATCGACATCTCGATCGAGGGCGTTTCTCTAGGACGTTTGTGGGACAACAACATCTTGAACGACAGCTTCGACGGAACTAGTGCGGACAACGATCGCGGCGAACAGTACGGCACAAATTTCAGCACAGAAACCACCAATGCCAGTGCAATCGTCCAACTAACTGAAAGCCAGCTGGACACATTTTTGGCCGACGACGGGATTCTTACTGTCAGCTTTGACGCTTTCGGTATCCAGGTCGACAACCTGAGCGACGATCCTGACGAATTCATTACAGCAACGGTGACGATCGCAGTTCCTGAACCAAGTGCATGTTTGTTCGTGGCTTTTGTTGGCCTGATCGGCACTATTGGGCGAAGAAGAACCATCTGAAGGACGAGAACGATCCATCTGGAACCCGTTTCTTGACCAGAACACGGGATGGGTCACCTGAACAGCTTTTTCCTAAGAGAAACCTGCACGATTTGTTTGCAGCTATTGACTGCGAGCAGCGCATTAACAATCCCTTAAAGCAATCTTCACCTACTCTTCGCCTTAACTTGACGTTTGGGGAGCATCACTGCGCTTAGCACTACGCAGCAATTCAAAATTCAAACGGCACGCTGTTTGCAACCTTTTCTCACACCTTGATTGACCACAAACGAATTTCCATTCGCTCAATCAAACAGTAAGAACACGATGAACAAACA
>CAZDBE010000141.1:0-13855 GCA_964503675.1 uncultured Pirellulaceae bacterium
AAAGCATGCTGGTCAGTATTGGTGTCACCCTCAGCACGTCACAAATGATACAAGCGTTACTGACTTTATGGCAGGCGAGTAAAAAAGTTTGCATCAGCGCGGCACGTACTGTAGACTGAAGATGTCACAACGACAAAGCTCAGCGTTCGATTTCTCGTGTGACCCAAGACTAACAGTAACAGCGACTTGGTCACAGCCCTAGATAGATCGCAATTAGTTGTGCCACTTTCAAAATCCTCATTTGGCTTTCTCGCTGCTTGAACCAGCTACCATCATGAATAAAGAGTTACGAATTTTCCGCTCGGTCCTCTCTTTTTCAGTGCTGCTTGTGTCGGTCCTAAATTCGATCGAAGCTCAGGCACAACTAATAAGCTATTCGTTTTCGGGACAAATCAACGAGGTGAGTCAAAACGACGGCAACGTAATCCCAAACCTCTCAGTCGGCGATTCTTTTGCCGGTTTCGTTCAGTTCGAATCCACCGGTTGGAATGGAACCGACGGAACACTGTTTGTTTCGATTAATGGTGTTCAGCTTTTTTTTGATGGTGCTTCCATTTTCGGTGAAGTCAATTTCGCACCTTCCTCTTCGTACTCGATTCGCATCGCGGGGGACACTGGTGGCGACATTGGAGATTCAACGTTCTCGGCTTTCAATTTTGGGCCAGAGCTTATTGACTCAGATGGATCGGCAGAGATCGACGTACCATTTCCGGCACAGTTCGACCTAGCTGAATTCGAAACCAAAATCTTCCGAATTGCTGGGGAGTATCGCTCTACCGGTGACAGAGTATCGGCAACAGGAACACTCACCTCATTCGCCTTAAGCGCTGATGCTTCCACATTGCTGGGAGATGTCAACTTGGACGGTGCCGTCGACTTTTCTGACATCCCTGTATTCATATCGCTTCTGCAATCTGGGCAGTTCCAAGCCGAGGCTGATGCTGATCTGAGTGGGCTAGTTGACTTTTTAGACATATTTCCATTCGTCTACATCTTGATCAGTCAATAAACCGTTTTGGAAAATCAGCGGGAAGCTGATACGTTTTTTTGTTTTGGTTCACTTTGGAACAAATGGATCCATTCCTACAAGCTGCAATTGAGGAAGCCAAGCTAGGCCTTTCCGAGGGAGGAATCCCGATCGGCAGCGTCTTGGTGATCGACGAAAAAATTGTCGGACGAGGTCACAACCGCCGAGTTCAAAACGGAAGCCCGATTCTGCACGCCGAAATGGATTGCTTCGAAAACGCCGGACGCCTCACCGCCAGCGATTATGCGCGAGCCACTCTCTACTCAACGCTATCCCCCTGCGACATGTGCAGCGGCGCCGCGCTACTTTACAAGGTTCCGCGCATCGTCATCGGAGAAAACAAAACCTTCTGCGGCCCCGAAGAATATGTGCGCAGCCGCGGCGTTGATTTGGAAGTGGCCAACGATCACGAGTGCATCGAACTTATGCGGCAATTTATTAGTGACTCGCCCGAATTATGGAACGAAGACATCGGCGTTTGAGGAAATGGAAGTAGGCTAGCCTTGAACCTGCCTGAACTCCACGAGTGCCCACGAGTCGTCAAAAATGAGGAAATACTCTTCATAATCAATGAGTCCAGGTCCCAGACCATAGATGTAAGATTTTCCGGACTCCGAATCGATCTTTCTATCTGGTTCGCCAAGTAAATTAACTACGTCTTCGGCTGACATTCCAACCTTCAACTCGGCCTCGAGCAACTTTACCATTGACTGCCTGGCTGAGTCGCCTTTGGCTGCAATCCAAGCCTTACCGTCAAACTTCGCACCGGCGCCTACCGTCCTTTTCGCTCCCTCGCATCCGAAAACTGCCACAAGCACCAACGACAAAACTAACGTGTTGAAACATCTCATCGATTAACTTTCTAAACCGTACGCTGATTGTAAGACTCTTCATTCTATACCAATCAGCCGCAGTACTAGTTGCCAATCAGAATTGTTATGAACGCGGGGATATCATCAAAGTCCACGTCTCCGTCTAGATCGCAATCTGCTTCCTGCAGATAAACGCCAGATATCAGGACATCAATGAACGCTGGGATATCATCAAAGTCGACGTCGCCGTCTTGATCGGAGTCGCCCACGACCACTTCTGAGGCAGTTCCATTGAGCACAATGCTGTCGAATGCAAACTCGCCGTTGCCGTCGTTGCTCGAAACGACAACCTCAACCAACAAGCTTGTTCCAGTCCCAGAAATCGCCAGCCCACTGAACGCCGTTGCCACATTGCTGGGAAGGAATCCCGCTGGGTCGCCAGTGCCATCAAAGTCAGCATCCTGCCGAAGCTCCATATTCGTGGTACCAATCGATTCAAAAGCAAGCAGATTTTGGAATGTCGCACCATTGTCAAGTGAAGCTCGAACTAGAAAGCCATCGTTACTGTCGTACGCAGGCACTGAATCATTGCCACCGGCCGCAAACAACATGTCCAGCGACAGATCACTAAAACCTGTCACGTCTATGCTAAAGGTCAACGTTTGAGTCGCCGGTCTTGTCCCTCCATCGTCGAGGTCTTCGGCAATGAAGAACTGTCCCGAAAATCCAGAGAACCCACCAGTTACATTCGGAGCCCCCGAAACCGAACTGCCAGCAACGTCGGCAACGGTAAAATAGTCAGACGTACCATCGTGAAACAGACCAGACGGATTGGCAACCGTCTCCTCAGAAGCGGTGAAGAGAGTAGCACCGGCGTCAAGTTCGGCAGCGGTGTACTCGAAATCTTCGGTTAAAATCACCTCTGCACTTACAGAGCTACCTAGTTGCCCGCCAACAGCAACAAGGACAAGAGAGAATATCTTGATGAATCGACGCATCGTGATCTCCTTAGGTAACAGATTCTTGGACTTCGATACTTTCTTCCTGCACTCTCCTAGCAAACTATCAACCCGGGTATGAGATTTCAACCAAAAACTTCCGCTAATCGGTAGTTTCTTACTTCATCTGTCTTCAACGTGCCTTTTATAGGGGTGCGAGTTGTTAGGCTTCAGATCCGGCAATCAAATTCAAAAGGTTAACGTCGGCGCCGCGTTGCAGTAAAACTAAGACACTGCTAGGGTCACCACACGAAGAGGTAAAAAAGAGATGTTTGCCAAAATCGCTTCCGCACTGGCTGCTCTGACCGCTTTGATACATCTGTTCGTTGGTGGAGCAGATTGCCTTGCTCCAGTACTTGCTGCCGGACTTACTCCCAACGCTGCTGGTGCCATGCACGCGTGTTGGCACTTCGTTAGTGTGTTTTTACTATCCTCTGTGTTGGTTCTCTGGCGAGGTGGGGAACCCGCAGTTGTTTTTGCATTACTCTGGCTTTCATTTGCCGTGGTGTTTATCTACGTCGGTCTTTACCAAGATGGTCCAGGTGGATTGATCACCAATCCCCAATGGACGATCCTTCTACTAACCGCCGGGGCAGCATTGCTCAATCGTCGAGAGGAGCTTTCCCAACACAAGATTCCTGTTGATTAACCCGAAGAAGTTGAAAGGAACTAGGCCGCGGTTTTGAAGCCAGCTAGTTAAGAAATGACATACTTCACAGACAGCCAATATTCGATCGGCCGCTACTGCCCTTTGAGTAACGATTGGAAATACTGACGGGTATGTTCGCGCTGAGATTTGGGCAGCAGTTGATTCTCAACGGTTTCCTTTTTCGAGTTCATCTCCGCATTGATGATTTGCCGGGCTTCCGCGGTCGTTCGCCCTGTCAAATTCTCGCCATCGGCAGTCCCGGCGATGACGATTTTTCCCTTTTGCAATTTGCCACGCACACGTGATTTGAAATTGCCAGTCTGGTTCTCTTCCTTCGGGCGGCGACCGGTACCATTGCCCTCTCCCATGCCCTGACCAGGTTGGTCACCTTCCTCACCTCCTGGGCAGTCACATGGCTGGCCGTTCATTTCGGCCTTAGCGTCGTCGATCGCTTGCTGCATGTCTTCCATATCCTCTAACTCTTCCATCTCCATCTGCATGTCTTCGAGTTGTTGAGCAAGGTCCTCCATTTGCTCGGCAGCTTCCTGCATTTCTGCCTCCGCTTCCGATGGCGTCTTCTCTGATTGCCCTGCCTGTCCCTGCTGTTGTGAATCGCCACCGCCCTGCTTCATGCACTGGGCACACTTAGCCAGCTTCTTGGCCATCTCCTCCATTTTTTTGGCTTGGTTGTCCTGCTTCTTAACTTGCTCCAGTTTCTCCTGAAGACGGGCCGCTTTATCGAGATTCCCTTCCTCTTTGGCTTTGGCGATCTGCTTCTCCAGCTCATCCTTCTTCTGACGCTGCGCTTTGGCCATCGCTTTCAATTGCTCGGCCATCTTTTTAAGATCCTTCCTCAGCCGCGTCTGTTCGTCTTTGGTCAGTTTGCCGTCTTTGAGTCGTTTGGCCAGATTCTTGATCGCCTTTTTGGCCGCTACCATATCGCCCTTCTTCATCGCATCTGCAAGTTGTTTTGCGGGGCCGTTGCCAATGTCTTTTAGTTTGTTCAGCGCGTCCTTGAAGGATTTCGTAGAACCCAATTTGTTCTGCCGTTCTTCGATCTGCTTCTTCAAATCGTTTAGCTTTACCAATGCCTGTTTCTTGGAAACCGATTTATCTTTTTCAACTTCGTCTAAGCTCAATTCGAGTTTTTCGAAATCCAAATCGGCATCTTTGAGTCCAGTACTGACTCGTTTCTCTCGGATCTTCTTTTTCAGTTGCTCAACCGCAGTTTTCACCTTCTCCCGATCGTCGGAGTCTTCCACCACTGTTTTTGCCGATGCGGCCTCGCTGGTAGCGTTAGGAATAAACAGCAAGCCGAACACAAGTAGCGCCGCAAATAAGGGCAGGCACAACTGCCACGGAGTTTCAATTTTAAACTCGTCCCGCACGTCGATCCTTGACGCTTCCTTAGCCGCATCTTCGGCCAACGCTGCACCAGCTTCGGTGCCGTGATCGTCAGGTGACATGGCCAATGTGCTAGAAAGACGGGACTTGAGGCCGAACCTTTGGTCCACTTCTACTGCGACATTCAACAACGATTGTCGTCGGGCGATTGTCAATCCGGCGGCAAACATCAGGCCTGCCACCGCACCACAAATCGTCCATCCGGCGATCCAGAAATTAGCGGCATTGGGGTCGTCTAAGAATGGGAGGTGCCAAAGTTTGGGGACGGCGATGCCGACGGCAATCAGCAGCAGCGTCACCAAAAGTGTCCACGTGATGATCCGGAGAAAATGATTCCACATCACGCGTTTGCGAGCAGCTTTGACTGTTTTGTTGATCTCGTCCATTGTCGCCCCAATTGCCTAAGACACTGTCCTCGAACGGCTCGTCTCCACGCATCTCTCAATAAGTATAGCCCTTTGGTGAAAGTGAGACGCTCTCTATTTATAGTGATTTTTCCCGTCCCGCAACTTCGGGGCCTAGGCTTTTCATAACGTACTACGCATTTTCCGCGACATTGGACGAGGAATTCGCTATATTTCCGCAGCGCAGGCGATTGAAGATGCGTAAGTTGGTTACTGCAAACGGCCAGAATACGGTCGTTCGTTTGAAGACAGACGAGTTCGCCTTATAAGAGACAGGTTGGAAGCCTATCCTATAGAATAAGGTCAAACACAATTAGCTAGGCAAAATCCTTGAGCATCGACACTCCAAAATCCGATCCACGGGTAACCAATCCGGAAGCCATCGGCAACGACGGAGAGATGCGTTACACTCCCGACGATTTGCCAACGCCGACCGATCGTCCCGATGCAGACATCGTCATCTTTGATGGCAAATGTGTGTTCTGTGCGGGTCAGGTTCGAAACCTGATGAAGCTCGATGGAAAAGAGCGACTGGCATTCATGTCACTGCATGATCCTCAGGTCGAACGCCAGTTTCCCGATCTGACGTACGATCAAATGATGAAGCAAATGTACGTCATCGATTCTGACGGCAATCAATACGGCGGTGCCAAGGCAGTGCGTTACCTTTCACGCCGGCTGCCCAAACTGTGGATCCTCGCTCCGCTGACTCACATTCCATTCACATTGCCAATCCAGCAGTGGGTCTACGATCAAGTGGCAAAACGCCGCTACAAAATTGCCAACAAAGACGGTATGGAATGTGGGGACGATGCCTGTTCTATTCACTTCGGCGATAAGAAGTAGAATCTCACGGAAGCAACTTCGATCATCTAAGCCTGAACCCCAAGCCCAAATAGTCCGTCATGCTCCGCTTGCTCTTTTTCGCCGCTCTTTTTCTGACCTGTCCGGCCCCGTCTTGTGCTCAAGAGGTGCAACCTACTGATGGCACAGGCACAGCTCAATCCGGTTGGGTGGAGCTGGTTGGGAAAGAGGGCGCTGTTGGATTTGCAAAAATCGCTCAAGGGGTGACGCAGTGCGGCGATGTTTCGTTAGACGGTGATTCCAAGGGACTGACAGCCATCGATGGCACTGGAGTATTGGCAGCGCTCAAGCGAGTCAAGAACAGCAACGTCTTCAGCAAACAAGCCTTCGGTGATTGTGTGGTGCAGCTGGAATTTTTGATCGGCAAGGGTTCCAACTCAGGGATCAAATTGCAGGGGCTTTACGAGGTCCAGTTGTACGACAGTCACGGAAAAGAGAAGCCCGATGGTACAGACTGCGGTGGAATTTATCCGCATTGGGAATTCAAATTGAAGTATTGGAAAAAGATGCTGACCTACACTGACGATGGTTTTCCGCCGTTGGTCAATGCGGCCAAACCAGCCGGCCAGTGGCAAACATTAAAGATCATTTTCAAGGCACCTCGTTTTGACGAAAGCGGCAAGAAAACTACCAATGCAAGAATTGACTTGGTGGAGCTCAACGGGACCACAGTCCAGAAAGATGTAGAACTCGATTCCGCCACAGGCAACATAAAACCGCCTCGACCTGAACACGCTTCGGCCCCGCTGATGCTACAGCTGGATCATGGCGCAATCGCTTTTCGCAACGTGCGTGTGCGTCCTACGGGAACGACCGCCGCAGGATCTGCCGAGAAGCATTAGTGTGACACAGCTCCCAGAGCTGTGTACTGACGGCTTGGAGTGCCGTACTACGCGACTTAAGCAGCGCGGCGCTGGGATGATCCGTTGAACGATTCCGCATCGAGTGAAACGGTCTGCAGCACCTTGGCACCTCGGCTGATCATTAGGCTCGCATGACCAACTTCCCATCGGGCTTGAAAACTCCCCAGAGCAATCTTGATTCCGCAAAAATGGTCGTCCTTAAACAGATACGATTCCTTGCAGGCAGCGGCGTCCAACCTAGCGAAAGTAGCCAGTTGGGAATGAGCGACCTTTCGAACGAGGTCGAGTTGTTGTGCGAGTTCGGATGATGCCATGGCACGCTAGTTATCGGCACAAGTTACACATTTCCTTGACTGATTGTCGCAACGCGGGGCACCTCAATCACATGAATCGCCAGCGGTCTCCATTTGATTTTCGATCAAAAATGCACCGGAAAGCGGCGGGAAAGTCCTGAAAATCACTTATTCCTTTCAAGTCGCCCATTTGCTGTCACCATCGGATCGCGGCAACACACTTCTTGATAGCCCCGTCGTCGTTCGGGGAAACTATATTAAAGTGCTGTTCCAACAGGGGAAAAACATGGGCGATTCATCACTAAGCGGACTTGTGCAAGCATTTCAGGCTGGTAACCGTGAGGCGTTTGCTGAACTGGTCGGTCGCTATCAGAACCTCGCCACCTCGATCGCGTTTGCCAATTCGGGAGACCTGCAGCGCAGCGAAGACATTGCCCAACAGGCTTTTCTGCTGGCGTGGCAAAAACAGAGTGAACTCGCGGATCCGGATCGCTTCGCGGGTTGGATACGAGGCATCGTCACAAACGTCGCCCGCAACGAACGACGAATAAAAGAGAACCGAATTCAGAAGGCCGCCGTCGAACTGTCAGATCATCATGGCCCGGCGACCAACGCGAACCCACAAAACCAAGCCAGCCGAGAAGAGCAAAACGAGTTATTGTGGAGCAGCCTGAACCAAATCCCGCTTGAGTACCGCGAGCCGTTGGTGCTCTTCTATCGAGAAGATCTTTCAGTCGCTGCGGTGGCGGAACAACTGGAACTTTCGAAAGACGTTGTTAAACAACGACTCAGTCGCGGCCGCAAAATGTTGAAACAAGAAATCGAGACCATGGTGGAAGACTTTTTGGTCGACTCGAAGCCCGCAAGGAATTTTTCTGCAGGCGTGATAGCTGCGTTACCGTCAGTTTCCGCGACCGCAAAAGCCGCCGCGCTCAAAACAGCAACAGTCAAAGTTGGACAAGCGGCAGCGGGAAAAGCGTTGGTAGGAAAAGCTATCGTCGGAACGCTGGGCACAGGCGCGCTGTTAGGATTGGCAGGAGGCATACTGGGTTCGCTGGGTGGTCTCTTTGGCGCATGGCTGGGAATTAAAAACGGAATCAAACAAGCAACGTCCGAAGAAGAGGTGATAGAGCTTAAGAGCCTCTTCCGCTTACAAGCATTGTTGATGTTAGCACTGCTGCTGGGTATTTTCGCAACTGTTTATTTGCCAACGCGATGGCAGTCTCTGGGACTCGTTACGGTTCAATTGACCTTCGTTGGAGCATTGATGATGCTGATAATGCGTTTCGTTCGACGGCAGAGGGAACTACATCAGATTCATGGGCTCCCGGCCGTAATGGATATCGATGCAAGTAAACACTCGCTCTCTCAGCAGGAAAATCAATCCTCGTTTTGGGGCAGGGCAGGTGGCATCGCGGGAGCAGTTGTCGGTTCTTTCGCGTGGCTGGTCATCGTTACCATTCGTTCCCAAGCGTGGGCAATGCTAAGCTTCACACTGCTCGCGGGTGCTCTGTTACTCCTCCGATACATTGTTCTCCCATCCCGCCTTCAGACGAAACCATCGAAAGTCATACAACAAACGCAATGCCTCATCCGTGACATCTGTGTGGTGCAGTGCTTGATTTTGGTTTTGATGTGGGCAATCGGTGGATTTGCCAAAACGAACGGGACCGTCGAAGGCTATCCCGTTTGGGTGATGCTGGCCTTCATCGGGGTTCTGTGCACCGGACTGTATTTTGGCTTGGGATATGCTGCCGAGACCAGTCGCCGAAGTGAGGAGAGAGACTTGCAAGATCACCCAAACGTCAAGTGAGCGACGAGGCATTGTCTTGCGTGAGAGGGCACGCAGGAATTGCCAACATTTCACCACTCGCTGGTCTGACCAATAGCAGCCCTCTTGGTCGCACCAACTCCTGTTACGATTTTGATCGAGTGATCAAATCCAGATACGAATCGATGGTCAGTTTTACTGATCGGCCTTTTCCCAAAACGGGAAGCTCGACGGTGTTTTTCAGCAACTGCCGTCCATGCTTGGGCATGAACGAGATCTGCAAATGCTTCGGTGGAAGATCGGCAAACTGAAGATCAGCATGCCCAAGACCTTTACGCTGGCCAGTAGGTATCGTCCCAAACTTAAATTCATTCTCGGAAGTCGTTTTGCAGTCTTCTTGCCCAGTAATAACGACATCTTTTAGTTCGATTCCGGAATCGTTTTCAATCTGAATACTGTAACCTTCGTCTGCCAAAGAACCTGCCATCAAAAATGGCAGAGCCAAAACGAAAAAGCGCTTTACGATCAAGTTCATAGTCAAATGCTCCACTTAGTCGGTGGTACCGACTGGTCGTATGTAACAAAATGTTCCCTTAAGGACTGAGGGCTCAATACGGATCAGTCTCCAAATGGAACTTTCGAGAGGTGTTACAACTCGTTTCGCGCAATTTTGTCATGCTAAGGAAACGATTGCTTGGGTCTGTAACGCGAATCCTGTGCCAAACACTGAGCGGCCGCAGTTTTGATTTCCGGTACGATCGGCTGCTGGACGCAGAACGCTTCACTAAGTGAGACATGAAAAGTGCGTTCGCCTTACTTAGGTGTCGTTCGAGCTTGTCGTTGTTTGACTGCAAATCAATCTTTCCAAGTTACCTTAGGCTCATTTGCAACATCCACGAGAACAAACCTCACGTTTCAGATTGCCAAGGAACGTATTTATCCCGAAGTCGCGCTTCGAATTGTTGCAACGGCGCGACTTGCGTATAAAATTCACTTACGCTAACTGGGTACAAGATTACCAGTGCCAGAGCTAGACAGCCTCTTTCCCAAAGACAATTTGCCTGCAAGATGATATGAGCTATTTGTGAGTGATGACGTAGATGAACCTGAAGATGATTTCGAGGACAAAACCCAAAGCGATTTCGAGGACAAAACGCAAAGCGATTTCGAAGATAAAACGCAAAGCGATTTTGGCAACAACACTCAAGACGACTTCGAATTACCGTTCGCCTCTACCTCTGCCGGGCTTGAAGGCGTAACGGTTGGACAAAGTCTTGGCGATACGTCAAATACCGATTTGGCTGAGCTTGCCGGTGCATCGGCTGATGCCATTCGACCGCTTGAAGGCCGTTTTGCCCTTTGTTCGAAATTAGGCAAGGGCGGAATGGGAGAGGTATTTACCGCGCGCGACAGCATGTTGAATCGCGAGGTTGCGGTAAAAGTACTTTCGAACGAGGACAATATCGGTCTAGCTCGTTTTGTTCGTGAAGCTCAGGTAACCGCTCAGCTTTCTCATCCCAATGTTGTTCCGGTCTATGGACTGGAGGAAACGGGGCAGGGCAACCCCGCTCTGACAATGAAATTGATCCGCGGAGATACATTTGCGGAGTACATAAAGCAGTGCTCGTCCGCAGTGGGCACGTCCGACTACGACCATGAGAGACATGGTCAGATTGGGCGCATCGAACATTTCTTACGTGTCTGCGATGCGATTTCTTATAGTCACAGCCGCGGAGTGGTACACCGTGATCTGAAGCCCGACAATTTGATGCTAGGCGCCTACGGCGAAGTTTACGTCATGGATTGGGGAATTGCGCGTCTACTCGATGAACCGGAGGATGAATCATCTGTTGCGGGCTATGAGTCGAATCTCGGTTCAACTGATATTTCAACCGACAACGATGAAATGAAAACGCAAGTGGGCGCGATCATGGGCACGCCCATTTACATGCCGCCGGAGCAAGTGGGAGGAAAGGGCGTGGGGCCCAAAAGTGATCAGTTTGCACTCGGCATGGTCTTATTCCAAATGCTTACCTTTACTTCCCCTCGCAAAATTAAAAGTAAGGCGGAACTACTCGAAAAAGTGCCCGCCGGTTCGCGCGTACAATTTGCTGACGTAAACCAAGGCGAGCCGGTTCCTCTGGCATTGCAAGCGATTGTAGATCGGGCAACAGCGAAAGATCCAGCAGATCGCTATCCTTCAGTGCAAGAGTTTTCCGACGACTTGCGACGCTATGTTCACGGTGAAGAAGTTCACGCGAGGCCTGATAATCTAGTTCGTTCTTTGTGGCGTCGCGTGCAGCGTCATCCCATCGCGGTGATGTCGGCACTGCTAATTGCCCTCTCCACAGCCGCGATCATTTCAACAGTCAGCTTGTATCGAGGCCTTGAGGCAGAACGGATCGCATCACGTCGAGGTCAAACACTTGCCGGTCTGGTGGCAAATGTTAATCAGAGAGTCAACGAGTTTGACACACTCCTTTTTCAAGTGGAAGGCTTGCTTGAGGGAGTTGCGACATCCAGTCGTGAACAACTTGAGCATGCAAGTTCCGAACCCTATCAGATATATCAACCTAGCGATTTAAAAGGAGAAAACCCTCCGGAGGATCTGGCTAACATTGAGCGTTATCAACAGCGCGTCAGCTTCGATGATTTCGTCGTCGTATTGGCGACTGGCGTTGAGTTGGATGCTGTCCAAAGTGAGCTGTTTCAATTGGGTGGACTGAAGTATGTACTTCGAGATGCGTTGCTTCGCAGTGCTCGCATGGATGCAGGTGAGCTTAGAAAAAGTGAGGCGGATGCGATTCTTAAAGCTGGTACGCCAATCATTTGGTCTTACGTTGGCCTTGAGAATGGAGCGATTCTTAATTATCCGGGAAACGAAGAGTATCCCGCAGATTACGATACACGTAAAAGGCCTTGGTACGTTTCGGCTGTATCCAATAAATATGGTTCCATGTGGGGAAATGTTTATCCCGACGCGACTGGATCGGGTTACCTGATGCCTTGCAACCAAGCCTTTTACGATCGATCCGGTAAGCTGCTTGGCGTGGCTGGTTTGGATCTGTCGATGGACACCGTCATTGAAGAGATGGACATGCCAGAAGTTGATGGCGTGAAAGAGACTTGGTTGATGGATGACTCAGGAAAAGTTGTGCTGAGTTCAGAAGAAAAGGGTAGCCGGACAGCGATTTCGATGGGCGGGAATAAGACTAAGGAACTTAGCGTTTTAGGGATTCCAGAGCTCGAAGCGCATGCGAAGACCGGAACAACCTCAGGGTTTGTCATGGACGGCGAAGACGTGCTTGTCTTTGCCAGATTAAAAGCGCTGCCTTGGATTCTTGTTGCCCGAGTTGATGCGCTTTCACACGGTCTCTAGTTTCTCCGGCAATCAAAGGATCAACTGAATCCGAAAACCAACACCGAAACATGAATGACACGAAAAGTGCGGTCGGATTGCTTTCGTGTCATTCGTGTGCTTCTTGGTTAACAGAAACCAACCACACTATTCAAGCCTTCGTTCTGGCCGCAAGATCCTAGACACAGGCACCTCCCGTTTCTCTAGCAACCTACTTCTGCGGGCGGATCCACATGCAATGCCCGCCTCCGGGCGCGATGGCAGCTGAAATAGAGTCGCCCTTGGTCACCGACATTTTGCGAATTTGGTACAGTTCACGTTTTGTCTCGACTGGTTTGAAAGAAACTTTTTTCTTCGCCGCATCCTTTTTGTTCCAACCACCGGGGAACTGATAATTGCTCTCGTCAGTGTCTTCGTAGAGGGTAACATCGTAAGTGATACCGGATTTTAGAAAATCTAGTTTCAAGTCAAACTTGCGACCGGCTTCGTTGGCCAACGCCGCCACCAGCCAAGCATCTCCGGTTCGGCGAGCCATGGTGATATGATCGCCAATTCCCATTTCGAGGACTTTCGTTTGGTCATAGGTCATTGGCAATCGTTTGATGAACTCAAACAGGTCCTGTTTACGGTTATAGGCGTCTGGCATATCCGGTAGCGTCAAAATTCCGCTGGGGAAGATCAGACACTGCGCCGCTTGCGAGACAACCGTGCTGGGAATCTGCTTGTGGACTTTCGCGCGCGAGATGGCTTGATCCATATCGAACAACCCACAGCTGCGATCAACGGGCCCCGCTAGGTTATGCACCACCGGAAAAACGCAGAGCTCGGTAGGAGTCGCCGGCGGCCGACTGGGAGCGTCGAGCATGCTGTTTACATACTCACGCGACATGTAGTGCGGATAGGTTCGGAGCAGTCCCGTGGGTTTGTTTGGCTCGTGCAAGTTGTACATAATCTGGTACTCGGCGCATTTCTCAAGAACCTGCACGCTGAATGTATTCTTGACCTGATTCCCGCCGCCGAGAAAGCCATGCTTGATTCCCGCGATGCCCCACTTTTGATACTGCGCGAAAGTGCGATCCATGTCGAATTCCTTAAGCGCTATGTCGTTGACGTAAAGCCAGATGCCAACGCCTTTCTCCTTGGCGCGGCGGGTGATTTCTGGGATGTCGACCTCGTCTTCGTATGTCACCGGATCGGAGGTTTTGTCTCGTTCGGGACCGTACCACTCCGCATCAATTAAAACATAGGCCAAACCATTCTCATGGGCAAAATCGATGTATCGGATATAGCTCTCGGTATTGATGCCATACACAAAACCATCGTCCGCCTTGCTGCCATGATTTCGCCAGTCCCACAGACGAATGGCACTTAGTTATGCGAAGTTACCTTTCAGCATTTCGCGTTTTGCCTCA
>CAZDBE010000142.1:0-3291 GCA_964503675.1 uncultured Pirellulaceae bacterium
ATTCACGAAAATCGTAATTCGACTCCTTTAGTTTAGTTGCCAGCTGTTCCAACAATGCCTCATTCACCGGCGGATTGCTAACTCGAACATCATCCACTTCATCAACGATGCCACTGCCAAGAAAATGAGCCCAAACGATGTTGGCAAGGTTCTTGGCGAAATAAGGATTGTCCGTGCTGGTGATCCAATCCGCCAAAACCGCTCGGCGATCCTTGCCCTTGGTCGCGGGCGAATCGCCACCGAGAAATTTCGGCGCCACGACGGCTTGGCTAACTGGATGCTTAACCTCCCCTGAACGGCGATTGTAAATTATGAATTCTCGAGGATCTCTGGCTCGCTTTCGCACGATCTGTTTGAAGAAGGCAGCAAAGCCGTAGTAATCTTCCATCGTCCAACGATCAAACGGATGGTTGTGGCACTGAGCACACTGAATTCGCATACCCATGAAACTCTGCGCGACATTTTCTGAGATCTTTAGTGGATCTCTTTCCATTTCGTAAAAATTCGCTGGCGGATTTGTGAACGTGCTTCCTGTCGCACTCAACAATTCGACCACGATTTCATCGACAGGAGTGTTGTCAGAGATCTTTTCCTTCAACCAACCGTGGTAAAGCAAGGCGTTCTTGGGGCTGACAACGTTTTGAAAGGAGCGAATCTGTAGTAGCTGCGACCACTTCATCACCCAGATCGAAACAAAAGCGTCCTGCTCAAGCAAACGATCGATCAACTTGGCCCTTTTGTCGGAACTCTCGTCGGCAACAAACGCGCCAACTTCATCCAACGTCGGTGCCGTACCGCAGATGTCCAGCGACACACGCCTGATAAAAACTTCGTCGGTGCAAAGTTCCGAGGGCGTGATTCGCAACTTGTTCAGTTTTTCGTTGATGCGTTCATCGATGAAGTTATTGACGGGCATTGGTTGCGGCACGAAATCCAACCCTTTTGGAAGGGTAACAAATTCAGCCCCAACGGTGTGGGTGCCAAATCGAGCCATCACGAGTGCTTCACCGCGTTGGCCGCCGGCGACCACACCCTCTTTTGATACACCGGCAACAGAGGCATTGGTCGTTGAAAAGAATGCCAAATCAGTCACGTCGCGTGTCGTCCCATCGGAATATGACGCAGTTACGCACAATTGCTGGGTCGCTTGGTCACCATCCAAAATGGCGGACGGTGGCATTAAAGTGACGGACAATATCTCCGGCACGTCTCCTTCGTCATAATTTGCGCCTTCGACCAACCAGCGCTTCAACGTGTGGTAATAGTCCGAATCGCGGGAGAAAACTGTTCCACCTGAATGAGCGACAGTTCCCGTCGCTTTGTTGGACAACATGCAGTCATCAGGCGTCGCCACATCGATTCTGCGTCCCAACATCTCACGCGTCAGACGAAAGTAATCTCCATCAGGATCGTACCCAAACAGAGAAAGCCGAAATCCGTCTTTGCCGCGCGCCGCACCATGACAGCTTCCGCTGTTACAGCCCGTTCGGGCAAACACGGGCATAACGTCCAATTGAAAACTTATCGGTGGGTCAATATCGGCGGCCACAACTGTTACGGGCACCGTCACTTCCAACGCAGCATGTTGAATTCGCAACTTCGTCTGGCCCGCCTTGAGCGGGATTAGCGTGCGCCCATCAAGCCTAGCGATGCCTTGATCGTGGACCACAATTTGAAGTTCGTCCGTAACGTCGTCAGTGACACCGTTGTAGCGAACGGCCTGCCCGACAATTTTTTGAAAGTCACGTTTGCCAGAAAGCTCGATCGACGGCGGGAAAACGTGTAGGGAAACTGGATCCTTACCTTGCCGTGCCGCCATCGAGTGGCTTGGTGCCCAAGAGATGCAAATCAGCAACGCAATCGTTACCCAAAGCCGCCCTCCAATGCGGTCCGTCCAAACACGTTCTCTCGCAAACATTGCCTGCATTACTTCTCCTCCGATTTGGCAGGCGACTTCTTTTCAGCGACTACCGCCGCTTTCTTTGCATCAGCAACATCTTGCTTTGGCTGTGGTTTGGCCTCAGTCGGTTTCTTTTTCGGAGGTCGATTGACCTGCAATAATACGTTGCCAGCGCGCCCGGTGGAAAATCCTCCACCTGATGGAATTTCCACTTCTACAAACAAGCCTCCATGTTTTCCGAACGGAGTTTTATCAGTGGTGGTGATCTCAAACGCCAGCGACTCGGTCTTGCTGTCAAACTCAAGCGGTCCATTAACTTTGGTATGCGGTGGCAAGCTCCGCAGCTTGGCTCGTGCGGTGCCCTCAAATTCAACCAATTGTTCCAAACTTACTTTCACTGCCAGCTTTTCAGCGCGACCGCCAACCACACGATCTGCTTCGGCTTTGACAAACGGTTCGGCTATCTCAATCTCACACAACTGCGACGACGTCCAAGCTTGCCCTTCTACGTTGGAGTTTGCGATCACATAAAACGGCCACTTCCCAATTGCAGCGCCGTTGTTGGCGTTAACCGGATACTCGAACTCGGTCTTATCTGGTCCCGCATCAAGCTGGTAGCTGGTACCCAGCCCCGGTGGCCGAAAGGGAAACTGCATGCGAATGACTTCTTTGAATCCTTCATCTCGGCGGATGATAACCTTTACTCTTGCGGATCCGTTTCGCACCAATGGCGCTTTTAGCGGAACGCAGTCGATGGAGAACGGAAGTCGTTTAACAACACCAATTGCCAGCCGATCAACGTTGCAGTGATGATAGGGAGTGTTATTGGGAAGCCCCAGAGACCAGACTGCTGGCATTTCAAACCGGCTGTCCAAGGTCGCCGTATTCGCTTTAGTCCCGTCAAGCTTCGCTTTTGAATCGTGAATCGATGCAGAAAAATCAACCAAGCGACTCGTAAGCGGTGCGTCATCGTCAGCATCAAATACGACCGGCAACTCAGCGACGCTTTTTGGCATCGCAGCTGCCGTCATGCAGATACCATCAGGTAATGGGCCATGATCGAGTGCAACCCCGGTGGTGACAAAGTCTTTTTTAACCGACATGATTGCAGCAAATCGCCCACCCTGAGGCACCGCTATCGATTGTCGTTTTTGCGAGTAGCGGTCGTTGCGTTTGATCGCCATCACCACAGAGGGTTTTGCTTCACTGATCTCAATTCGGTAAGGGAACCCCTGCTCGAACCGATCAAGATAATCCTTGATTCGAACAAAGTAATCTCCGTCCTCAGGGACCTTGAAGCGAATCGTCGAATCGGGACGTGACGTATTGTCGTCGTTTCCCATTAAATGTTTCTTCTTGGCATTGAAAATGTTAAGAAGTGGATCCAGCCC
>CAZDBE010000142.1:3301-13815 GCA_964503675.1 uncultured Pirellulaceae bacterium
GCCCCGAACCAATTTGTTTGGCAAACGCGTGAATGTCCCATGTCTGCCCCTTCTTTGCGGAAAATTTGAAGTAGTTAAATCTGATGTTGAGCCTTCCATTGATCGCGGCCGGTACTTCGACTGCGACAGCCGTATTGAAATCAATATTCTTTGAATCGTCCAGCAATTCGAAATCGTCTAAATCGGTAACACGGAACTTCACCGGCGAGGGTGAAGTGCCATCTGCATCGGACACAATCAAGCCATCTCTAAATGCTCGCGGGTCGGGAACATTCACCTCATACATTGCGGTCGATTCTGCGGCAGCTTGCCTGAGAGAAACGCTAGTTCCCGGTCTCCCCCCGGCAGGAAAAACCGTTTCTGGTCTGGGGAAGTCACCGATGTGCAACCGGTAGTGCGACTTGGGCGTTCCTTGAAAAGCTGATTCGGTCACCACGACGCTGTAAGTTCCATCCTGTGGAATGGTCACAGAGAAAAACCCGTCCTGATTGGTGAGCACACTATCATCAGAAAAAGCGATCGAAGCTCCATCAGAGGATTCATCGTGATGCGGCCCCAGCAGCTCAATTACAGGATCCACGAACGCGCCCAAACGCATCGCCTCAATTTCGACCGACAAACGTTGGTCCTTCTTAAGTTCCAACCGAAATCGATCAACATCCTCGGCGGGAAGCGTTCCGTTTATGGTCTGGTTCAACTCAACCGTTTGCGCTTCTTCAAAACGGTTGTTGGGCTCAACCTCTGCGACGCCGGGAAACGGCCCAACGAACACGCTTCGAAAATCTGAGATACCGCGATCGTTGCGAACTTGTGCAACGTGCTCACCAAGCCGGCAGTCGTCCGCCACGGTGACAGTTACCTCGATCTTCTTGTGATCGATGACCTTGAACGATTTTGCCGTGATCCCCTCATCATAGAACAGAATCTCAAGAGCACGATTAAGCCTAACGCCGGTGAAGGTAAGCTTGCTCTCGTGTCCGCGTTGGATGCCTCGGGGTAATATCAAATGCAACTCGGGCGAGGACCCCGGCGCTGCAGCCCACGTGACGTCAGTTGCAAAAGCCGACAAAAACACAATCAATAAAAGGCCTATCACACGCCCAAACTTACGGCAAAACGCACGGCGATGAATCACCGGATCGCGACGGTAAGAATCGGATTGAATCACGGAAGTTTTTGCCATGAGATCTTAAAAATGCAAATGAACGACAGTTGCCAACAGAAAGAAGCGGTGGTTCACACCAACTTAGACCAGCAACTCCTTGCGGACTCTCCCACCGTCAACAATCTCAACGGGGCGGGCCCCCGGAGCCATTAGTTCTTTGTCAGCGTTAATGCCAAGGCACGAGTAAATGGTCGTTGCCCAATCCTGCACCGTCAGCGGGTTGTCGGCTGGTTCGCTAGCGGTCGCATCAGAGCTCCCGTATACCTGTCCGGCTTTGATACCGCCGCCAGCCAATAGATTGCTGAAAACTTTTGGCCAATGGTCGCGGCCCGCGTTAGCATTGATTTTTGGTGATCGCCCAAACTCTGACGTGACGCACACCAACGTCTCATCAAGCATTCCGCGTTCTTTCAAATCCCCAATCAATGCCGCATAAGCTTGATCAAACGACGGCACCATCTTCTTCATGCCGTTCTGTATCTTGTCGTGGTGGTCCCAACCACCATAGGTCAGGGTAACGAATCGCACGCCCGACTCCACCAGTCGCCTCGCCAATAGCATTCGAGCACCAGCTTGGTTGCGCCCGTATCGATCGCGCAGTTTCGGATCTTCTTTTTCAAGATCAAATGCCTCTCGCGCTTTTTGTGAACTGATCAGGCTATAAGCCCGATTATAGAACGTATCCACCGCGTCCAGCGAATCAGATTGCTCGCGCTGGCGAAAGTGGTCGTTGACAACCTCCAGCATCTTGCGGCGTTTGGCAAAGCGTTCAGAAGAGACGCCTTCAAACAACTGCAGGTCACGCACACGAAATCCCTTGTCAGCCGGATCGGCGCCAAGACTGAATCCAGAGAAAGAAGAACTCAGGTATCCGGATCCAGCGTAAGTATTTGGCTCATTGGGAATCAAGACATAGGGCGGCAAGTTGTTGCGTGGCCCAAATTCATGCGACACGACACTGCCCATGCTAGGAAACTGTAACGCCGGCGACGGACGGTAGCCAGTCATCATGTTGTGTACGCCACGCTCGTGAGCCGCTTCGCCGTGAGTCATGGAACGGACGATGGTTAGCTGATCAGCGACCTTGGCCGTTTTTTTGAACAGTTCGCCGAAACGCACGCCAGCGAGATTCGTTTCGATCGAGTTGAAAGGACCACGATACTCAAGCGGTGCCCATGGCTTGGGATCAAACGACTCTTGATGAGCCATCCCGCCAGGCAGAAATATAAAGATCACCGACTTGGCCGATCCTTCTTTACTTTCGTAGTGTTTTTGTTCAGCGCGAGCAGACTTCATGCGGAAGAAATCTGACAGCGTTAGCCCACCGATGGCGCCTACGGTCAACAAGTTTCGCCGACTCAAACGGTGATCGGAACACTTAAAAGGATTCGACATCTACAAAGTCCTCTTCTATGGTTTCTGTAGGGATAGCAACTGTGGCAGTGCCAATATCGACTCCGCTTGAGAGCCGGAGCCACGCTGCTGCGACCGGCTGAACGCAGGGTCCATATCTCTGAAACTGAACTCAACCCTACTTGTTTCGCTAAACCTCACATTCTACGCCCAAACAACCATTGGCATAGAGAATTGCCGCTTATGAGGCACCACAAGTGGGCTTTATTGTAAGATTTATGCGTTTTTTCGATGAAACGAGCGTTTGTAACACCCATCGATGCACGAGTTGGGACGTTACTTGAGGGCCGCAAACCAATCTCGATCACGTTAGT
Organism: uncultured Pirellulaceae bacterium; assembly: GCA_964503675.1. Taxonomy (GTDB): domain Bacteria; phylum Planctomycetota; class Planctomycetia; order Pirellulales; family Pirellulaceae; genus Mariniblastus. Next base: position 6,194 of record CAZDBE010000142.1, read on the forward strand.
GCCCCCTCACGTTGTTGAATCCTGTATGGCGCTCTTCCGGATAAAGTTTGACGGCTAGGGAAAGCGATCGGCTTGTACGCATTTTTCAGGAAGTCAGGAAGCTTCGGGTCGATGAAGAAAGGGGGCTGTCCAGTTGGGGCAGGCCAAGTCTTTGATTATGGGTGATTCGTCATGTTTCCAAAATTCGATTTTAAAAACTCGTCGACTCTAACGCTGGTCGCCTTCGCCGTCTTAACATCATGTAACTGCGCGGTCGCCCAGAGCTCCGTCTCAATTGGCCAGATTCGTAGTCTACCGGCAATCGATACTGACGCTCACCAGGAAGCCAGCAAAGCCAAACGGTTGTTTACGATCAACGAACAAAAATCGCTTCCACCTGTTTCGCAGTTCAACAAAGCAAGAATCGTCAGCGCTAAAAGTCTCGTACCGCCAGGCGCTCAATCGTATTCCAACACCGAACCTCCTGCCTCCTCAACCGTGGCCGATCAACCGATCGCTCATGTGGCAATGGCGAAATCAAACGCCACAGACAATGCGTCGCCAGCAATCGTGAATTCCAGTCCGGGTTACTACACCGTCTCATTCGCTCAGCCGAACAAACAGCCCCAATCAGACGAAGACCTAGCCGGCTTTTCTTCCGAGGAAGAACTCGACTCCCCTACATTGGGGCAGTTAGAAACTAACGAGGCCAAGGCGACTGAAGCCGCTGAAGATCTCGAAGACAGCGAAGAGGACGATCCAGACCTGTCTAACGACGATCTTGAAGATATACTCGACGACGAAATCAATGACGAGTTCGACGATGGTGAAGACGATTCACCTATTGCTCGGCCTGAGTTTGGCCCATGGCCCAGCAAGTCTATTCAGGCAGTGCGATTAGACATGGTCGAATATGACGCCGAAGCGCCTGAGGATCGCGCAAGTAAATTGTTTGAATCATCGCGGCGATTTGACGGTAATATTGCTGCCACAGACAAAGTATTCGCTTGGGCTGCTCCTAACATTAAATATCAGCCGCTTTACTTCGAAGACGTTGCACTAGAGCGATATGGGCAGACAAAAGGACTGGTCAAGCAACCGTTTGTCTCGGCAGGTAGATTTCTGGCTGACAAACTGCTCTTGGTCCCGCGTGCTATGCGGGTTTGTCCGCATTCCTGCGATTCACCGCTGGGCTACTGTCGCCCCGGTTCACCGTCGACAATTGCCAATGGCGATAGCGGTTGTGCCTGTCAGAACGGCACTCAAGAGGATTGTCAGTCCTGCCGCTAGGGCAATCGCCAACTCGGATGGCTTGCGATTTCGATGATCGCTCGGCACCCAATGTAGTTCAATCTTAACGATTGCAACGGTTGCACTCTTCAATCAGTTCCCAGCATCATTACCAGTGTCTTGCCGCCAGTTTTCTGATAGCAGGTTCAAGTATCCAATCGGATCGATCGATATCTGAACCTGTAGAGCGAAGCAACGCGGTTCCCTTTTCCACAAAGCCTATTTCTGGTCGGATCAGCTCACCAGTTCGCCTACAGCAAATGTTGATTCTCCAACTTGGTTTGAAGACACAACCAAGCCCGTCCATCATTCTTTGAGATCTCAATGAGCCGAACAGCAACGATGGCTACCGGATTTTTTCTGATCTTGGCGGGTATCCAATTGCATCTGGTGGAGTCGTTCACTTTGACGCCGCGCATGTCGCACTTTCTTAACGACAGTTTTTCACATCAACATCCTCTCGCGGCCCAAGTGCCACCGAACAGTGTCGCCACGTCGGGAGATCTTTCTGCTCCTCGACAAAACTACAACTCCCCCTATTACCAAGCTTCCTACAGCCAGCCCGGCGGTAATCAACTTGCAACGCCTAGCCCGGCCACTGCGATGCGAGATAATGGACAAAGCACCGTCGCTCCACCGCGTTGGTTCTGCTGGCCGGTATTATTTTTAGGCGCTTTCCTTTTGCTTCAAGGAGCAACCAAGCCACGTCACTGAACGGGTTCTGGAAGCCTCCAAAACAACAGGCCTCCAACTGAGAGGGCCATCAAAACTAAAACACTAGCTTGAAACGCAAGCGGATGAGATCTGGTCTATCATCTGCTGATGTTTCGGCTAGTGTTTTTTTTGCGCTTCGAGACAACTTAGGGCCAAGCAAATGTGAATGCCGGGGATTAGAAAGCTTCCAAAGTCGTGCTCCGCAACCTATGATAGAGGTATGAGGGGGCGGTTCATCTAGCAGTGCCCTTCGCGGACTGTTCTAAGATTCTAATGTGGGCGAGCCATGGAAAATTTTGAGTGCCTTGATTTTGAAAACGTACAAAACGTTGCCGTTGTCAAATTTAAAGACCCCAAGGTCATAGATCCCGTGCGGATCGAGAAAATGGGCAAAGAATTCTTGGCCTTGCTCGAGGACGACAGCAATGAAGACATGGTCGTCAATTTCGAGAACGTCAACTTCTTCTCCAGTGCCGCGATTAACAAACTGATCGTTTTGGAAAAACACATCCGGGCGCGCGGTGGTGAAATCCGCCTGACCAACCTCCGGCCAGAAGTCCGTGATCTGTTCAGCTACACCCATCTGGATCAAGTTTTCCAAATCCGTGAAGACGAGAAAGAAGCGCTCGAGTCGCTGCGAGAGTAACACTACCTGACCGAATTGATTTGCCATGCCGATTATTGTCACCAGCCTCATGAACGCCAAAGACTGATGAACGCCAAAGACTGGAAATGGACTTTCGATCGCCAGATATCATCAACCCCCGATGTCTGTCCCGAAGTGATCGGCCCGTTGTTGGAAGCGTTGGAGAAGTTCCAATGGAGTCCTGATGATCGGTTTGCGATTCGAATGGCCGTCGAAGAGGCGTTAATGAATGCCATCAAACATGGCAACGAAAGCAACCCCGACAAACCTGTTCATGTCGTCCTCAAATTTTCCGATAGACAGTTTTACGGAAAAATCACTGACCAAGGCGTTGGCTTCGATCCAGACAATGTTTGCGATCCAACCTCCGACGAAAACGTTGACAAGGCGTGCGGCAGAGGCGTGATGCTGATCAAAAACTTTGTAGATACGGTGTCTTACAATGCAACCGGCAATGAAGTCGAAATGACCAAGCAACGATCCTCTAATGGTGCAGGTTCCTGACCGATTACAACTGTGACTGATCTCTCGAATAGCTTGCCGGTTCAATCAATTGATGACGACGCCGCACTAGGAAAATTGACAAGCGCCATTTCAGCCGCCAGCGGGCGGCAAACATCGTGGACGCGCGATGACTGGCCAACGGAACAGCTTTCCCTCATTGCCGAAGCTGGAGTCTACCGTTGGTTTCTCGACCGGCAATCTGGCGGGTTCGAATGGTCAGCCAGCGATATCGCGAAGGGTTACATCGCGTTGGGTTCGGCGTGCTTAACATCGACTTTTATTGTAACGCAACGTGTCGCCGCCATGAAACGATTGGCTTCTTCGGACAACTCCGATTTGAAGCAGCGCGTTCTACCGGGGATGCTTGACGGCTCTGGTCCCGGAACGGTCGGCATCTCACACCTGACCACTAGCAGACGTCACACTCAAAAACCGGTCATGCAGGTGACCCGTGAGGGAGAGAAATGGCGGGTGGACGGTTTTGCACCTTGGGTAACCGGAGCCAGTCAAGCCAAGTGGCTGTTGATGGGTGGCGTGCTGGAGGATGGCAATGAGATACTCTTTTTGTTGCCAACCGATGCACCCGGCGTGAAGATCGAGAAAGGGTTCGAGCTGATAGCGCTATCTGCCAGTCAAACCGGTGCCGTAAAATGCGACTCAGTCATTGTACCTGACACTAACGTTGTTGTATCACCTCGAGAATCAGTATTAGCCACACGCCGCGGCACTGGTGCTGGCGGCGTTCAAACATCAGCATTGGCGTTAGGACTGGTTCGTACGGCGATCGACTTTATCCGGCAAGAATCGGTGGCGCGTCCCGAGTTGGCCGAAACTGCTGATTCGCTCAACCAGCAATTCGAATTGTTGCTCGAATTGACGTTAAAGGTTGCTGATGGAGATTTCGATAGCGCGGGGCAACTGCGAGCTGACGCGAACAGCCTCGCCACGCGTTCAACGCAGGCCGCCATGATCGCCGCCAAAGGCGCCGGATTTGTGGAAGGGCATCCAGTAGGCCGCTGGTGTCGTGAAGCACTGTTCTTTCTCGTATGGAGCTGCCCACAACAAGTCACCGAAGCTGGACTGTGCGAGCTTGTAGCACGAGCGGATCAATAAGTAGTATTTCACTCTGTACGATCACGTCACAATCGGTGGCCTCAGACGGAACAACTTCTCCCAGTTTGCGTTCAGCCGATCGACTGCGTCGCCAATCTCGATCGTGCTCCATCGGGCCTGATCATCCACATTGACCAAGCCCAATCGGGCTAGTTTTCCCAACGCATCGTGAATCTCAAAATCCACGTCCACGTCCGTTTCGCGAATCAAGTAGTGTTCCACCATCGAATCGATTTCCTGCTCAGTCATGCCATCGGATGAGGCAAGTGACTCAGTCACGTTTGGAGGAAACGAACGACCCTTGCGGTCCGGGCCGGTCCTATCCCATAACAACATGTAGCACAAAATCGTCTCAAGCAATTCTTGCTCCTCGGCCTCATGAAGAATCCGAAAGATAACGCTCGAGTTGTTGTCTAGATTCTTCAAGTACAGGCTGCGAGTCAGCCCAAACTGGTAATTCTTTTTCGTACGGAAATAACTGAGTACGGATTTCACTAGGTAGCCAACGATTGCTCCCAGAAACACCAACCACACCAAGATCGATTGCAGCGTAAACGCAACCGCCAACACAACAGCGCCCCTCAGCAACTTGAAGATCGTGATCGCAGCGCCGGAGACTGTCGGCAGAATAATCTTTCCTCGATCGATCATCGAAAGCTTGATCTTGGATCCGGGCAGCAACGTTTCCAAATCCGTTTCCGGAATGTTCTTGAAAGTCTTCAAGTAAACTTTCGAGGCATCGATCGACTCATCCATTTCTTGGTCTGACTTCAGGCGAAAGGCCATGATCAGTCTCTGAAACTCCGGCAACTCGATCACTTCTTCGCGATAGAAGTTCTGCCAACGTCTACGACGAGCCTGCACGACTCGGTATCCGCGTGCGAATATCTCTAAACGGTCATAGAGTTCAAAGTCGACTTCCAACTTGACGTTCCATTGCGACCCCATCGAGACAGCACTTTGAATCTCTTCGCGCGACAGTTTTTTGTAGTGAGCACTGTAGAGCAGCCCCGAGACCTCGTCTAACAGTCGGCTGACTCGGCGGTTCCGAGTGTCGACCGATAACTCTCTGATCTCAATCGAGTCATCATCGGGATCTAACGGTCCGTAAAGTTCTTCCAATCGCAGCAGCGAGGAAAGATGCTCGGCATGAAAAACAGATTGCAGACGTTCACAAAGTTGCTTGAAGTCGTGAGCATTGGTGCCTTGGAGGTCCAGCGTCTGAGCGATCTTAATTTTTAGATCACCATAGCGCAGCGGGATGAAGGTCCGACGCTGCTGCAGGCGTGCGGCGATCGGGTCCTGATCTATCGTCTGGACAACAATTGCATCCTTTGATTGGGATCGATCTGCTTGAGACTGCTTCTTTTTGTTTGAACGAATGTCCAACGCGGCTTTCTTGAAAAAATGGCATTGGGATATGCGACTGCTTCAAGTTTGCCACATATCCGGTAACGAACACACTTAATTCGAGCAACGAATCAGAATATCGGCGATATTCGCCCCGTATAGTCACGAATTTAGTGTGCGAACTGCTTAAGCAAGCGTTGTTTTCCGCAGACGACTCAGAGCTGACCAATCCGATGATCTGCGTAGGGCGGTGCGATCTTCTCCTGCTCAAGCCGCAGATTATCACTCGCGCAGCGTGCAAACGCGGCAGCTTCTTCCGCCGTCAAGTTCGTTGGCGCGACCGGTTTGGTGCCGTTGCCGGGGACTGCCCACCGAATGTGTGCTTCCAACGAGGTTTCATCCATCAAAATGCTTTCTACGTTTTCAAACAGATTCCGCAGACGGGACAGAATCAAAAAACCCTCAACATCGATGTCGCCCCAATAAATAATTCGGTTGCGATTGAGCCAGTCCAGTTTCTCCAGTCGATTGACCGCATTACCCTCGCCTTCAATACCAATCGCACGATCTGCGGCCGGCAATGTGAGCAAGTTCAAACGATTTTCTACAATAAGAACGGTCACGTTACGCATCGGCAAATCGGCAATCGAACTCAGCGGCAACGATAACTCTTCGTGTGACAGATTCAGCTCCTCGCGCAATGCCAAGTCCAACAAACGCAGCCCGCGATGCGGTTGCCCATCGCGTAACCCAAACCGCCGCTCGAACTTGCGCTCGTTGACGTCGATGCCCGAAGGCGGCAGTAAGATATCCAGCCACTGCCGCAAGATTCGATGGTTGCGCTGCACGAACTTCGTATCGACAGGTACCGGAATTTGTCTTGCGTAACAATTGGGCCACGGGTTGTCCGTAAAGTATGCGGCCACCAAAATCAAACCCTCCAAACTTTCGTGAATCTTGTGAAGCGATTTTATGTTGCTTCGCAGCCAAGGCTCTAGCGCCGGCAACTGCCCGCGCACAGCACTAACCACAGCCGTCGTAGCAGCAAATTCGTCTTTCTTCTTTGCCAGCCGCAGCAGATCATCGAGCGTGTCAATCGTGATGGATTTGGCAATTCGATTTTTACCCATCGTTTGCGAGTTCGTCTCGGCTCGATGAACTGTGTAACCCCAGCCACGTTGCTGTTTCGACTGAGACAGCAGTTTCTCATGGGCTGCGATCGCCGCCACCGGATCTTGCTTGTCCAGTTTCAACGAAATCCGGACCCGGATGGGAAAGAAACCAGCATCCTCGCCGGCGCACCACAGGGGCAACAACTTCAAATAAGCCAATTCGGCTTTCCGCTTGATTTGGTCGGGCGTCGGGAAACTCATGGCAGCTTTTGAACCACTTCCTGATACTCTTGGGCCGTCATGCTGAATAACTGTGAGTGACTCGATTCCGCGTTCTTCACCACGTGCAGGTAGCGATCAACAAACGGCTCGGTGATGCGCGCCTTCGCATCCAGCGGCGCGACAATCAACAGCTGCAAACCAAATTGCTGAAACAGCTTCAACGCGTACGTTCCATTTTGGTCATCGACCTTGGAAAACATCTCGTCCACGACAACAAACTGAAATCGACCGGGTGTCTGACCACTGGGATCGATGTCAAACTGGTACGCGATCGCGGCAACCAGAATCGTAAACGCCAGCTTCGCCTTCTCGCCACCGGACTGGCCGGAACTGCCATCGTAGCTGCTGAGCGTTTTCTTGGTTTCTTTTGAGATTTCCAAGGCCACGAAGTTGAACCAGTTGCGAACATCGATGACTTTATTACGCCAATTTGTACGTTCTTTATCAGCCAGTTTTTCCACCAGCGACTTGATCCGTAAGAACCGAGCCTCGTTGGCTTCCTTACTGGACTCCAGTGATTCGTCCATGCAAGCAGCGAGCGATTCGCGAAACTGCTTGATCTCGCCGTCGTTTATCCGCCGGGGATCCAATCGCATGAACGTACCCCGATGCTGATCGTAAATCACATCTGC
>CAZDBE010000143.1:0-7246 GCA_964503675.1 uncultured Pirellulaceae bacterium
GTGATGGCGGTGTGGCGGATCTTGTCTTGCATGGCTTCAGGTTTCTCGAGGTATCGTAATTTCGACTGGGCTCGCGGTTGTCCACAAAGCCGTTCAACGAAGCTCTAACTTGCGTTATTGTTTAACCGTTAGCCGTAGGCGTACGCTTTTAGCATGACAACGTACGCCTACGGCTGACGGTTAAACATCTTCACTGAGCGGCAATTTGCTCAACCAATCGCTCGCGAAATATTTTTTTTGAAGCGCCAAATTATGCGAGATTCGTCCCAAGTTTGCAATTGGCGATGAGAGATTGCGAGTGGTTAATTTGTTGAAAACGCGCTTCCGCTGTACGCCGAGACTGTTTCTGGGCGATGGGGATCTCTACAATCCGCGGTTCGCTACAGCAGCCCCAGTTTCCCGCATAGAGTTACCATGTCCAAACAGCCATCTTCTTCCCCTTCGTTCGTCGCCGGCCAAGTCTGGAAATACAAGACACGCAAAGGTGAGTCCGATTCTCGGGTGACGATTGTCAGCATCGATCATGATGACCCGGAGTATGGCGACATCGTCCACATCTATATCTCAGGGCTGGAGATACCCAACCCGACGGCTCCCGGCGGCAAGACGCTGTTCATCAGCCACTTGCCATATGCCGCCGTGATGTTGAAAGATAGTTTGACCGAGTTGGAGAGTCAGCTCGATGACTTAGAGAGCGATCTGGAGCAATTCGACGCGACGCAAGAAGGTTACAGCTTGTGGAAGAAAGCATTTGAGAACAGCGAGGCCGGCGTGTTCACCAATCCTGTGGCCGATGCGATTGGATTCGTCGAAGAATCGGTTCAGGGGTAAAAAAACCTAGCTCGGCGGTCTCCGCCGTAAAGAACAGTGGGGACCACCGTACAGCTTTGATACGAATACTGTGCTAATTCACTTGCTCTTTTCCGCAAACGGGTCGTCATCCGCAAACGGGGAAGATGGATCAAGCTCTTGCTTTTTGATAGCCATCTTCTTCCGATTTTTATTTGGGGTTTTCTTTGAGACAGCGGCGGGTATTTCACTCTCACCCAAAACCTTACCTCGCAAGTCTGTTAGCATCTCAGAGATCTGCCTCAGCTCCCGCTCACTTTGATTGACGATCAAGATTCCGCCTTCAACCGAAGCTTGGCCGTACCCAGCCTTTCCGTTGATTGTCCAAGTATCGGGATAGATCATTGATTGCACTAAGTTAAGTAGTTTTTCGTCGCCGGAGGCTCCAAACGCTTCCACCAGCTTTTTGCAATCAAACATCTTCAACCTAAGATGTTCGGGGACGTTAACGTTGTCTATAGAAATGATCACAACAACACCTTCATCGATGGTGTATGTCGCATTGAAGGGAGACAACATCAGATCAAGCGCCTTGGCCATTGTGACCCCATTCACACTGAAAGTTATCAGTTCCTCTTGGGTCAGGGCGTCATCGATTGCCGACTCGTGAAGGATAAAGTTCAGCCTCGACGATTCTCCTATCTCAGCCATCACATCAGAGAATTGCGTTTCCTCATAATGGATACTCATCGACTTCTCCAGCGCTTTTTCGGTTGCGGCATCCCGTTTGGCCGTTCCGGAGATCAAGGGTGGCCCTTTGGGGGCTTGGTCGGAATTGGAGAATGGATCTTCGGCAACCGTTTGGGCAATGCTGGATTCAGGTGCTCCAAAACGCGCCTCCCCGGGCCACATCGACATCGTAAACAGCGCCGATAGGAAAATACCTGCGATAGCAAAAGTTGAAAAACGCATCATCCACCTCTGAAGTTTAGGGAAATATTGTGGTGTACCAAGTTCGTCGCGGAAGGTGGTTAAGCGAGGTTCTGTGTGCTTCTTCAATAGTCACTCTGTCGGGAACGTGGTCGGGCCACTGCCCACACGGCTGTTCACGACTATCGGACATCTATGTATAGCCGTGCGATATATCGAGCGTCAACGAAATTGCAGACCAAACATGGAACTTTCCAATTTTTCCAAGCCGAAAACCTTCATTGCACCAGATTGCCAATTTTCGCTAGACTGTGGCCTTCGTCGCTTTAAAGGCGGACTCATCCACCTCCACTAAGGCCTCTCCAATCAACGACGCTCCCCAACCCGCGCTCTCCGTCCGTTGGGCAATTGCTTTTTGCCTGATAAGTCTACTGCTGACCGCCGTCTCCGTTATGGCGTTGCGCTATTCTAGCGATTCGTTTTGGGCCGAATCGATTGTTGATCCGCTGAAGACAGAATTTGCCAGCGGCGTTTTGGAAAGTGTAGACACACCAGACGCGAACCTGCCAGATGACGAGCGCCCTAACATTGTCTTGATCAATCTCGACGATGCCGAACGGGAATTGTTGGACGAACCTGTGCTGCGGAAGTTTCTCCCTAACATTCACCAGCTGGCGTCCACTGGGCTCAGCTTCAACAATTGTCACGTCACCACTCCTCTGTGCGGTCCATCGCGCACCTGTTTACTTTACAGCCAGCACGCTCATCGTACTGGCGTCCGTTCGAATCTGACCGGTGGCCCGTTGAGTAATGGCTACGCTGGCGGGTACCAAGTACTCGCCAAGGCCGGAGTTGCGAGGCAGCACGTTGGAACTTGGATGCAATCGGCCGGTTACCGAACGCTGGCGGTGGGTAAATACCTCCACGATCTCCCAGATTCGTTCGCCGCACCTGGTTGGGATGAGATCTTGATGGCCCGCGGCGACCGTTACTTCGAAACGTATTACACTCGCGCTCGCAAGGGCCAAGAGAAAGTTCAGTTCACCGCCGACAAGGATGACTTTCGCACTGACCATGAGTCGACTGAGATGGAGTCGATGCTGGAACTGCATAAGACGCTGACGTTCAATCGAAGAAAGCCGTTTTTCTTCTATCTTGCTCCGATGGCACCCCATGAACCGACTTCCGGACAGAGTATGATCGCGCCGCGGCATGAAGGTTTGGCAGCCGCAGCATCCTTGCCATGGGCCGCCAGTTTTGACGAAGACGATATGAGCGACAAGCCGCTGCAATTTCAAGAGCTCAAGGCGTTGGGGCGTTACCGGATGGTGAAGTTTAAACAGACCTTCCGCCGCCGTGTGGAAGCGTTGATGTCGGTTGACCAACAGATTGGAAAATTGCTTGAGCGTCTAGAGGCCGAGGGTGAGTTGGACAATACCTTCATCTTCCTGACTTCCGATCATGGATATTTACTTGGCCATCATCGAATGGAGGGCAAGCAGGTTCCTTATAGCCGATCGACCAACGTGCCATTGATTGTGTGGAGTTCAGCAATCGAAGAACGTGCCTCGTCGATGGCAGCGCGATGTGTGGAGCATCTGGTCAGTCATCTGGATTTGGCACCGACATTTTTGGATTTGGCTTGCAAGCCATGTCCACGGTCTGATGGGAAGTCGTTCGTAGCGTTGTTGGAAACGCCTGATGCTGTTGCGCCGGGCGATTGGCGTGAGGATCTGCTGATTCAAAATTTTGAACGCAAGCGTGTGTTCGACGACGTGTGCCAGTGTGCCTATGCGGCGCTGCGGACAACGAATGAGCTTTATGTTCATTGGGCCAATGGTCAACGCGAGTACTACGATCTCGAGCAGGACCCTGACCAGTTGGACAATCGTTGGGTTGATTTAGAGAGGGAGGAGCGTCAGTCATTTGAACGACGGCTACGATCCGCACGTGTGGCAAACTCAAATAGTTCGGCGGGCCGACCGACGGCATCGATAGTCACGTTGTCCAACCCTTCGAAATGGGAGCCAATGCTAGGCAACGATTTCACGATATCGGGAATGACCGAAGACGATCGCGCGGTCGACACCGTAAGATTGTCGATCCAGCATCCGGAGACGAAGAAGTTCTACAACGGCGATACTTGGCAAGCTGAAGAGATTCAGGTCGCTGCCGAACTTGCCAATCGTGGTGGCATTATCAGCGTCTGGAATTACACGTTAAAGAAAGGCAAGCTGCGTGGTAGCCGATTTTTGAACGTGAACATCGCGGCTACGAACAAACGTGGCACGACCGTGACGACCGGTGTTGTCGAAGCACGCTACCCACCGCCTGCTGTTGCCGTCAAACCCCAAAGTGAAATGAAGTAGGGCGTCTCTTCGGTTCTTTTAACCACGGATGGACACCGATGAACACGGATTTCGGCGCCCAATATTCGTGTCTATCCGCGTCCATCGGTGGTTTACTTCTTTCCCAACGACAAAGTTAATCCGCTATACTTCAGTTGGGCTCTAACGATCAGGTGAACACTGAAAGGCGATGAGATGGCTGCAGGACGCGCGAACATTCTGTGGCGAAGTTTTGCTTTGGTTGCAATCACAGCTCTCGCAATGGTTGCATCTCCCAACGTCATCGCCCAAGAGAAAACTGAATTCGAACCTGCTGCGTGGAATTTCGTTTTTCGTGTTGTTGATGAAGACGGCGTTCGAATAGAGGACGTTTCGACTACAACGAAAGTCAACTGGAAGTCATACAACCATGAAAAACTCTCGAGTGGTGACTTTCGGATCGCATTCGATTCAAAACCAACATATCTCACGCTGTGTTGCCAGTCCAAGGGAAAGAGTCCCATCAAAGCGACATGGGGTAGTTACGACGTTCCGGATAGTTCCGAAAAGCCCTTTGTGGTCACACTTCCTTCGCCCAAACCAATTGGCGGACGGATACTAGACCAATCAGGCGATCCTATTGAAGGGGTAACGGTGCGTGTAAATGCCATCAGCGGTTTTTCGGGCCTTGACTCAGCGGTTGGGGATTTCCCCTGTAAAACCGATGCTCAGGGAAAGTGGAGCTGCCCGATCGCACCCTCGCGGTTGCTGAAACCTCGTATCGAATTGAATCATCCGAATTACGTCAGTGACCGATTTGATGGCAAGGAGGCGCTCATCGAAGACCTACAAACGCTCGTTCATGTTGCGGTGATGCGAAAGCGCGCCACTGTGAGGGGCAAAGTGATTGGACCAGACGGAAAACCGGTAACTAAAGCGGCCGTCTATCTAGTTGACGACTCTGCTTTCAATGCTTTCGACCGTGTGTCGCACGAAACAGAAACTGACCAAGAAGGAAACTTTGCTTTTACAAACTGCGATGAGGGTGCGAAAATGCTGAACGTCTTTGCCAAGGATCTAGCGCCGGAACTTGTTGAGATCACGGTGGATGAGGAGTTCGCTGGCCCTTTCGATGTTGAGTTGACTTCCGGTAAAACGCTGACAATCAAAGTTGTCGAAACTAACGGAGATCCTATCCCCCAAGCACAAGTTTTATTCAAGGGTTGTAAGGGGCTTGGTGCGCTTTACGAAAAGCATCTGCCGTCGCTCGCTGATGAGAACGGAATTTTCGTCTTGGAGAATGCTCCGGAAGGGGCCGTTCAGTTTGATGTTCGCGCTAGCGGCTTCCAGAATCAAGGGTGGGTCGAATATATCGCAGGCGAAGAACCTGTCATCGCAAAACTATTTCGCCCATTGCAAGTCAGCGGAACTGTGGTCGACGCAGAAACGGGTAAGCCTGTTGAGCGTTTCAGCGTCGTCCAACAGTATCACGAAAGTTCTGGTTGGAAGTCCTCCAATCTGCAGAATACGCACTGTGGAAAAGGCGGTCGATTTGAATTCGAGATTACAGAACCGAGTAAAACCTACAGGCTCTTGGTCAAGGCCAACGGGTTCGCGCCGCAAAGATCTACCGTCTTCAAACGAGACGATGGCGAATTTGCCTTCGATTTCAGGCTTGGACAAACGTTTGGACTACAGGGAAGAGTACTCTCCCCCGAAGGGCTACCCCTCGAAGGCGCAACGGTAGCACTTACGGTGAAGAAGTTTCAGACCCTCAGGCTCAACAACGGAACAATAGAAAACCTCGACAACTTTGTTTCGGCCAGCACGGGAGCCGATGGTTGTTTCTCATTGGTCGCGGACAAGAAAGCATGGCAGGTGTACGTTTGTCATGAACTCGGGTTTGCAAGAATCAACGGTGATTTCTTTGAGGCGGGGCATGAGGTGAAATTATCGCCTTGGGTAACCATCAGCGGCAATGATTTGAAAAATGTTGGCAGCGAGAATACTGCTGAATTTGTGTTGTTGGGCAATGAAAAACTTGACACGAGGATCAAACAGCAGGCGACCACAAATTCCGATGGCGAGTTTGAGCTTAAAAAAGTGGTTCCCAACATCCAATATTCGATTGAGCGACGGGCAACGAGTTTTAGTTCCGATGGCGAAGGTCGTCGAACAACGCAGGTTATAGCGCGTCTCAACGCCGCCGCTGGTGTACATGTTTTGTTAGGTCAGCCCAGCCGAAAAATTACCGGAGAACTTAACTTCGAGGGTCGGCGGATAGAAGCTGAGGGATTTGCCAAAGCGAAGACGCAGCTTCCTGACTATCCCGACAGCTACGATCAATGGGACGAGACGTGGCGACAGAAATGGCAGAGGCAGTGGAACGCTTCAGAGAAAGGGATGCGACAACAGACAGCCCGTTTGATGGAGTATCCGCTCAAGTTTACCGATGAGCATCATTTTGAAATCGAAAATCTTCCACCTGGTTTCTACGAGTTAGAAATTCGACTGGCAACGGATCGCGGGGACAGCTTTCTGAGGAAGCATAAGCTACACGTCAAAAAAATTGCGGCTGAGGAAAAGGATCCTCAGCCGCAAGATCTGGGTGTCATTGAATTTTTTATACCGTCCAAGGACGACTAACTACCAACCGCCGCAAGAACGACGCGGAACGTAGTACTGCTGTTGAGGCACGTAGTACTGTTGCTGCGGTGCATAGTAGGTTCGCGCTGGCTGTGAGTAGTAAGTACGCTGCGGTGCGTAGTAGCTTCTGCCACCGTAGTAGTTTCTGTTGGCGTTGTTGTCGATCACGCGTCCAGCAACACCGCCAACGAGACCGCCGGCAATGATGCCTGCGGCAACTTCGTTATTCTGACCGCCAACAATGCCACCGATGATCGCACCGGTGAGGGCACCGCGGCGTGTTAAGTTTTGAGCTTCGGCATTTTGAACGAAGCTGAAAATAAGCGCTACAACCATGCAGCTACAGATAGTTTTGATGGACATACGACGATCTCCTGATGATAGGGGTTGTTTATTCGATTGCAACATACGGGTCATAGGCGGATTAGACAACCCAGATCTATGCCAGCAGGAGAAACGCTGGTCGACAGCACATTGCAGCGTAGTGGGTGGGGTTTATAAAACTAGAGCAGGGTTGGTTGTTTTTTGTTTGTTAAAAAAAAAAAAAAAAAGGG
>CAZDBE010000143.1:7256-13759 GCA_964503675.1 uncultured Pirellulaceae bacterium
CGTAGTGGATGAGGTTACGAATCCTAGCGCAGGATTGGCACTGTAGGATTCGTAACCTCATCCACTATCGAGGACAATTGCAGCATATTTTCCGGTATGCTCAGGACTAACGCTTACAACACCAAATATTCGCGCATCGCCTGTCCTAGATTCTGCGTCGCGGCCGAACAGAATTTAGGCTTGTCGAACTGCACTTCAGTTCCACCTTCTATGCAGTCCAACGCGCCACCGGCTTCGGACAGAATCAGAAAACCGGCCGCAATGTCCCAGCACTTCAGGCCTGTCGCCCAATATGCATCGGTCCTACCGCAGGCAACGTAAGATAGGTTTAAAGCCGCCGAACCCAAGCGTCGGATACTGGCTACGTTCCCCAGCACTCTCAAGAACCGTTCAACCTCCGGATGCTCGCGCGTCACGCTGCTGGAGAAACTGCAAACGACTAGCGCATCCGAAATACTGTCACAACCGCTAGTGCGGATCGTCTCTCCGTTGAGGGTCGCGCCTTTTCCTAACGCGGCAGAAAAACATTCATCCATCCACGGGTCGTAAACCACACCGACCAGCAATTGTCCTTGGTGGCGAAGCGCGATGGAAACCGAAAATGAACGCAGTTGATGAACGTAGTTCATCGTCCCATCGAGCGGGTCGACGATCCAACAACATTTGTCGCTATCGCTGTCTAAGTCACCGCTGCGTTCGGTGTCTTCTTCGCCGACTAGAATGTGGTCGGGGAATTTTTCCAGCAAGAAGTTCTCAATGGCATGCTGAGATGCCAAATCTGCCTCGGTGACAAGATCTTTGGGGGCTTTCTCGCTAACTTTGGCGGTTCCCATCATTTCCATTAGCTTGGCACCACCGAGTTTGGCAGCATGTTCGGCGGCGGTCAGGAATTCGGCAAGCTGTTGATCAGAAAAATTCATGAGCTGCTGGTTCTCGTTTACATGGTTAACTCTAGGCCTACTGATAAACAGCTTACTTGAGAGTTACGGCAAGAAACAGGTAGGCAAATCCTCGGTAAACCTTCAGCGACGCGAACCGAATCAAACAGCAGTATTCAAAACTGCCATCGCTCCTGATACGATAGGTCGCACCATCCGCTACGTTTGTCTACAAAATACCGATCGCCAGCCCAATGACTCTGAACTCAGTTTGGAAAACCTCCGAAAATTCCGCAACCGCCGCATGGGACCTTGGTGACGCGGACGAGTTGCCAGTAAGGTTAACTGTCGCCACCGATACGCCACTCTCTGGTGGAATGCTTCAAGTGGGGGAAGATGCCGTATCTCTTTTAGCACTGGAGAAAAAGGGTGAAGGTGACCTGCCGCAGGATACTTACGTCCGAGGAAATGATTTGGTGACTCGGTTCAACAGTCAGGGGCACCCTTTTGAGCGCGAAGTTTACTGGCGTGTGATCGATTGTGACGCAGCTGAGCAAAGTGAGAGTGACGACGGAGCCTTGGTGGGCGTCGAGTTAATATACTCTTTGCAGACTGATTCGCTTGACTCCAATCCGGCGCCGAAGGTGACCTCAGTCGTGCCGATCAAGTCGTTTAAGGTTTTTACGGTCGCGGGAGCCAGCACCGACTCAAATCGATCATGGAAGGCTTCGGATGATATCGCCAGCAGCCAGTTGTTAGTGGCGACGTTAGTTGGAGGAGCGAAGCTTGCTGTTGGAGCGTTCCCGTCAGACCTTGCTCAGTTGGAAATTGAAAATCCTACGTCCCCCTGCCCCGTTGTCTTTCATCTTAATTCAGATTTTCTTGAGAAAGGCGTCATCCGTAGGACGCGCATGTTTGTCTGCTGCGGCGGCCCAGGCGCCAGTGAAACGCGCCTGATTCAGCAGGCGACCGAGTTTCTTAACTCGGAGATTCCGCTGACGACGTAACGTAGATGTTACACCCGCTTATGTTTGCTCACTTTCAACCGAACTTTAAAACCCCCACAATTCTTGTGACCGAAGAATTCACTGACGCCGAACTGGAATCGTTCCTCGACGAAACACTAGACGGAGAACGCGCGATCCAAATTGAGCAAGCTTTACGAAGTGACAAGACGTTGCTGCAGCGGTTGAGTCATATAAACGGACGGCGCGATGCGGGCTTGCATTCGCTGGGGGAGATTTGGCGTCGAAATCAGATAGGCGTACCGTCGCGGCAGGACATGGGGAATCATCTGTTGGGCGTGTTGGAGGATGCCCATTCGGACTACATTCAGTTCCGCTTGGAAGTGCTGAAGTGCCCGTTCACGATCGCAATGAAGAAAGATCTGGTGAATCAGCACGAGGAATCGGCGGAGGTTTCTGAGAAACGCCGCACGAAGATCTACGACAGTAGTTCGGGATATCTGCCCAAGCGTGAAAAGTGAGTGCGAGACAGCGCTGGTTCGCGCTTACGCGTGTGCGAAAACAAGTGTTCTTTCAAGAAAAGACCGGTCTTTGCGAGATCGAACGTAGTTCAATTCCATGGCTCGCGGCTTCCAATTTGACAATTGTCATTCCTATTGTGATACCGGTTGGAAAACCCCTAAGATGGCAATCGTCGAAAACCTGCGGAGAGTAATCCGCGTCCTGTTACCAGTTCTGCGCTTACCAATCCCAAACCATGCCAAATCTTTCATTCGTTATCCCAGCTTTCAACGAACAAGATTCGCTCGTGCAACTGCACAAGGAAATCGCTGCCGTCTCTGCCGACAACAGCTACGATTTTGAAATCGTCTTCATTGATGATGGATCGACCGATGACACTTGGAAGATAATTGAATCGCTTTGTTCGGCCAACGAGAACGTCAAAGCAATTATGTTTCGCGGAAACTACGGTAAAGCGGCTGCGCTTCGTGCAGGAGCCAATCTGTCTACGGGGGACTTAATCATCACCATGGACGCTGACCTACAGGACGATCCGGCTGAAGTTCCAAAGATGTTAGCGGCGCTTACCGAAGACTATGACTTGATCAGCGGCTGGAAAGAGGTGCGAAACGACCCGGTCAACAAGACCATGCCATCGAAGGTGTTTAATTGGCTGGTCGGGGTTCTGACGGGGGTGAAGCTGCACGACCATAACTGCGGTTTTAAAGTCTATCGGCGCGAGATATTTGATGAGGTGAAATTGTATGGTGAGATGCACCGGTTTGTACCGGTGTTGGCTTCCGCCAAAGGATTTCGCGTTACTGAGATTCCTGTCAATCATCGGGCGCGTCAACACGGTGTCTCTAAGTATGGACTCAAGCGACTGCCCAAGGGGTTTCTGGACCTCCTGACGGTCAGTTTTCTGACGGGTTTCAACCAGCGTCCGCAGCATCTGCTTGGGATGTTCGGTCTGGCGACGTTCAGCGTTGGTGCGTTTGGAATGTTTGCGATGGCGATTTATTGGATCCTAAGAATGGTGGCTTATCCTGATTGGATTCCGTTGCACCAGCGTCCGGTTGTTTTGTATTCCGTGGGGCTGCTGATACTTGGAACTCAATTATTGTCGATGGGTTTTTTGGCAGAACTAATTGTGGCCAAAGGGCAATCACGCGAAGAACCGTACTCGATCGCCAAGAAACTGGAATAGAATACAGTCATCTTTCGCTTGCCATTCCCTAACAACACTAATTTATGTCTTCCACTAATCGCCAAGCCTGCCCGACAGAACTGCCGGCGTTTTGCCAGCAACGTCATTGGTCGATCTACTGGATCTTGATCGCCTGCTCGCTTGCCGTGGTCTGCGGAAGAATCGCAACAGTTCAAAATCACTTGTCGAAGGACGAGACGCCGTTCTTTTGCGCTAATGACCGCAGTCGTTGGGCAACCGTTCGCGCGTTGGTCGATGAGAAATCCTTTCATATTGATGATGTGATTGAGCGTGGCCAAGCCATAAATTGGGACTCGATCGATAAGGTCAAACATATCGGTCGCGACGGGAAAATGCACGCCTACTCCAGCAAGCCGCCGCTTTTGGCGTCAGTGGTTGCAGGGGGATACATGGCG
This sequence comes from uncultured Pirellulaceae bacterium, assembly GCA_964503675.1. Classification (GTDB taxonomy): domain Bacteria; phylum Planctomycetota; class Planctomycetia; order Pirellulales; family Pirellulaceae; genus Mariniblastus. The sequence continues at coordinate 11,224 of CAZDBE010000143.1, forward strand.
ATCAAAACGTTCACTGGATTGACGATCACCGAGGATACTTTCGTCGTGACGCGCACGTTGCTGTTGTTACTAAATGGTGCATGCTGGTTTTTACTACTGTATTTCCTTGCCAAAACGATTGATTGTATTTCGGTGCGCGACTGGAGTCGCTACTACGTGCTGGCCTGTGCAGGGTTTGGGACGTTTCTCTCTACGTTTGCTGTGTCATTGAACAATCATTTGCCGGCCGCTGCGGCAGCGATGGCGACGGTTTACTGCATCACCAAAATCATGCGCTACCCAGATTCTAAACTTCCGCAAGCGACTTGGCGAACGTTCTTGCTTGCCGGAATTGCATCGGCGTTGGCGTTTTCAAACGACCTGCCGGCGTTAGCGTTGTTAGCGGTGACGGGTTTGATTTGTGTCTGGAAATCACGGCAGTTGACGATGACAGCTTTCCTACCCGGGATGGCAGTGATTATGTTAGCCTTCCTCGGAACGAACTACGCATTTCATGGTGAGTTGAAAATGCCGTACGCTCATCGCAGCGACGGAGCGGCAGTTGCGTCGGTAAAGATTGAACCATCGGGGCCGGTTGTTGAAAAATTAGATGCTGGTGGTTTGCCGGCGCTGCTTGAAGATGCTTTGCCACAAGCGTTTCGGTTCTCTTCGGTGACGATTACGCCTGGCGATTGGCCTTCGACGCCGCCTGATGTGCGGCGGTGGAATGTGGAAGACCGTCTGTCTGATCAAAGTTTCGTAATTCAGCATAACTCGGCTGCCTCGCAGAATTTGTTTTCGATCCACCCGCGCTCTAACTGGTATGAGTATCCGGGTAGCTATTGGTTGAAGTCGAACCTCAAAAGAAAATCGCTGGTCGATCAAGGACAGCAGGATCCTTTGGTTTATGCCTTCCACGTGCTGTTGGGACACCACGGAATTTTTTCCTTGACACCGATTTGGATCTTGGCGTTTTCTGGGATGATGGTGTTGATGTTTTCGTCGCGCTACCAATTGCGGTGGTTTGGGTTGATGACGATTGGCCTGTCGGCGGTCGTGGTGACGTTCTATATAGTGCAACCAACAATCAATCGAAATTACGGCGGCGTCAGCAGCGGTTTGCGCTGGGTGTTTTGGCTGTACCCGCTTTGGTTGGTTTGCATTTTGCCGATGGCTGATGCTCTGGCGCAGGTAAAGCTTGGACGCTTTTTCTGCCTCGCGCTGTTGGCCGCCAGCGTGCTTTCGGTTTCTTGGTCAAACCTCAACCCGTGGGTCCATCCGTGGCTCTATGAGATCTGGCCGAGTGGTCTCCCGTTGTAGTTGGTTTGCTCGCGCTTTTCTAAGCGGTGAAGTGACGGGGTGAATCGGTTTTTTCGCAGTTTGAGGTCCCGCAGGCGCGAAACAGCGGTTGCCGGAAAACGCACTAAACCTGTACATTCTGTGCTCAACAGCCTTCTGGCCGTTCTGTCCTACGGCCTTCGCGCTACCCCATTTTGCTTTCGAGTTCTCCACCAGCAGTTTATATGAAAATCAATTTCTACAACTCATTGACCAATCAACAGGAAGAATTCAAATCCATTCAGGACGGCGTCGTCAAAATGTATTCGTGCGGACCGACCGTCTACGACTTCGCTCACATTGGAAATTTCCGCAGCTTCTTGTTTGGAGACTTGATGAGGCGGTTTCTGGAACTAGTCGGATATGACGTGCAGCACGTGATGAACATCACCGACGTGGGACACATGGTCGAAGGTGAAGCGGACAAAATGCTCGCAGCCGCGTCGCGTGTCAAGGAAAATAAAAAGTCTGGGCGCGTTCCTGAAGGCGCGATTGATGATCCAAACGACCCATACCAGATTGCTGACTACTACACGAAGGCATTTTTGGATGACGCCAACAAGCTGGGTTACAAAGTTGCGGCCGAGTATCCAGAAAGCATGCCACGTGCGACGGACTATGTCGACGGCATGATCAAAATGATTGAGCGTCTGATTGAGCGCGGTCATGCGTACGTGTCCTCCGATGGCGTGGTTTACTACAGCGTCGAGAGTTTTCCTGAGTATGGCAACTTGAGTGGCAACACGATGGACAAACTTCAAAGTGGTGCCGGCGGTCGAGTCAGCGATCAGAATCAGTCGATGAAAAAGCATCCGGCCGATTTCCTGCTGTGGAAGCCGGACCAAAAACACATTATGAAATGGGATTCTCCGTGGGGCGTCGGTTACCCTGGGTGGCACATCGAGTGTAGCGTGATGGCTGCCGAAAAACTGGGGCAAGACGTCATCGACATTCACACCGGTGGCGAAGATTTGATCTTTCCCCATCACGAGTGCGAGATTGCTCAGTCATGTGGCTGCAGCGGTGAGAGCCATTTTGCAAACTACTGGGTGCATGCACGGTTCTTGTTTGTCGAAGGCGAAAAGATGTCTAAGTCCGAGGGGAATTTTTACACAGCGCGCGACGTGTTTGAAGGCAAGGTGACTGGCAAGCCTGTTCATCCGGCCGTTTTGAGGTTCGAGTTGATCAAGTCGCATTATCGGTCGAACATGAATTTCAC
>CAZDBE010000144.1:0-13752 GCA_964503675.1 uncultured Pirellulaceae bacterium
AACGAACGCATTGCAACCCAAGATCGTTTGTCGGCTCTTTCGTTGTAGGCTGCACCTTTTGATTTGTCCGTTCCGGCCATGGGTTGAGTGAATGAGTGAACGGCGTTGGCATAGTAGATCATCTGCCAGTCGACTTGCGCTTTGTTGAACTCTTGTTTCATTGCCTCGATTTCTTTGGCCGGCACGAAAGGATCATCTGCGCCGTGGCAGATCAGAATTTTCGACTTAATGTCGGCACCGTCGCCTGGAGTCGGTGAGTCGAGCCCGCCATGGAAGCTAACAACACCATTGATGTCGGCGCCGCTTCGCGCCAGTTCCAAAACGCCGGTGCCGCCGAAGCAGTAACCGATCGCTGCGACGCGCTGTTTGTCGACTTGTGTGATAGCACGCAGTTGCTCAAGGCCAAGATTCAGTCGGCGGCGATAAAGTGTTCGATCGTTTTTGAATCCACCTGCCGCCTTTCCCGCTTCTCCTCTGTTGGCGGGGCGATTGTCTTTCCCGTAGATGTCCAAAGCGAATGCCACGAAGCCAAGTTCTGCTAGTTGTTTGCAACGCGCTTTCTCATAATCGGTAAGTCCCATCCATTGATGCACGACCAGCACGCCGGGGGTGCCAGTGGAATCTGAATCCCATGCGGCAAAGCCTTCCAGTACTGTGTCGCCGTCCTGATATTGGACCGTTTTGGTCATCACCTCTGCATTCGCCGACGCCGACAGGAGAGAGACGAACAGGATTACGAGCGCACTGGTTCTGAATTTGAGCGATGCAGCCAGCATGAGTTACCCCAGTAAATGAATGAAGGAGTTCGATAAAATCTTTGAACCTCATTCTAACCCAGCCGCTGGCCGAGAAAAATGGCATCAAGCTGATCGCTGTTGCAAGTCGCTTTTGTTTCGGTCATCATCTAACCGGTTGAATTCGGTTAATCCGGCCTCCAAGTCGATATTCACTAGTTCGTCTGTTCTACCCTTTCCTTCGTTGAGACCGCTATGAAAGTACAATTCTGGGGCGCCGCGCAAACCGTTACCGGTTCAATGCACTTGATTATCCACAACGGCAAACGAATTCTGCTGGACTGCGGTTTGTATCAGGGGCGTCGCAAAGAAGCTTTCAAGAGGAACAGGGAACTACCGTTTGATGGCAGTAGCATTGATGCGGTCGTTCTGTCACATGCTCATATTGATCATAGCGGCAACTTGCCGTCGCTATATCGTTCCGGTTTCCGCGGCCCAATTTACGCAACGTCAGCGTCGCGCGATTTAGCTGCATTTATGTTGATGGACAGCGCGAAGATTCAGGTCAACGATATCAAATACGTCAATAAGAAACGAAAGAGGAAGAAGCAGAAGCCATTTGAACCTCTATACGGTTCCGAGGAAGCGGCGGCGACGTTAAGGGAGTTCCGCACGGTTGAATACAGTCATCCGTTTGAAATCTTTGAAGGTGTGAGCTGCCAATTCCACTTCGCCGGACATATGTTGGGTGCTTCGACGGTGGAGATCAATTTAGATTCGGAAACTGACCCGACCGCCAAACCGACGCGGCTGGTTTTCAGTGGCGACATTGGGCGATCAGAGATGCCAATTTTGCGAGATCCGCAAATCGTGGAAGGGGCCGATTACGTCATCATGGAAGCCACTTACGGAGATCGTGAGCATGCCAAAAATTCGACCGACGGCGACGCGCGTGCGATGCTCAAAAAGATCGTCCAAGAGACGTGGGACGATGGGGGCAAATTGGTTATTCCAGCCTTCTCAGTCGGACGCACGCAAGAAATCGTCTATCGACTGAATCAGCTGGCCGAAGCGAACGAATTACCGCCGATCAAAGTTTTCGTGGACAGCCCACTGGCCGTCAACGCGACGGATGTCTTTCGCGGACACCCCGAGTGCTACGATGATGCGATGGTAAATGCTGTTTTGTACGAAGACGACGGCGATCCACTGAATTTTGAGGGATTGCGATATATCCGCAAGGTGGAAGAGTCCAAAGCGCTCAACCACTCAAAGGAACCCTGTGTGATTATCAGCGCCTCGGGGATGTGTGAGGGTGGACGTATTTTGCACCATCTGAAAAACAACATCGAGAATCCAACCACGCGGATTTTGTTTGCCGGCTATCAGGCGCCACATACGCTGGGGCGGATCCTGATGGATGGGTCGTTAGACCGAGTTAAGATTTATGGTGAAGAATATCAAGTGAATGCCAAGGTTAGCCATTTGCAGGGGAGTAGCGGCCACGCTGATCAGAAAAATCTGCTTGAATGGGCGCGCGAGACAACGGAGAAAGGTGATGTCAAGAAGATCGCTCTGGTGCACTGCGAACTTGACAGTGCGACAGAGTTTCAAAACTTGTTGCATAAGCACAAGCTGGGCCCTGCAATAATTCCGGCACTCGGCGATGAGATGGAGATGATTCAGTCAAAGGGAGAGTGAGGAATGCAAAATTGTTCTGGGTTTAGCGCTGCGTTTCTGCTTGTCTTCGCGCTGGGCTTGTTCGTTGACGTCTCTTGCGCCGAGGAGATTGTTGTTGGTCCTAACGCCGGCAATCCTGTTGCCGCAGGGATTCAGCTTAAATTGGCGTTGGAGAATCTCAAGGCGGGCGACGCGCTGAAGATTCTTGATGGTGACTATACCCTGCCTGGCGGCGTTGAAATTGGTGGACTTCGACCTGATGGTCAGTTCAAACGCCTCGATGGCTGGGACAACAAAGTCACTCTCATTAAAGCCGCCAATCGAAGGAAAGCCGTCATTCGGGGGAACCTTGAGTTTAGAGGTTCGTTTCTCCGAATCGAAGGGCTTGTTATCAAGGGGGCGCGGGGAAGTAACGATCGACCGGGCATCGAGGTTACCGATTCACACAATGTCGAAGTCGTCGATAATGAAGTCGCTTACTGCGGTGGTGGCGGGATCAACTTTAATCAGTCGGATATGATTTTGATCACGCAGAATTTGGTCCACGACAACGCGACTCGAAACTCTGACCAACACAGCGGGATTTCGGTCTACCAGCCCGTTAACTATCGAACCAATCCGCGCGAGCGACATTGGGGCGTGCTGATCACACGCAATACCAGCCATAGTAATCGGAACGAAACTCCGACGGATGAAGGGAATTTGACCGATGGCAATGGCATCATCATCGACGATACGAAATACACGCAGTCAAAGTATTTGAGCAAATACAACCTAGAGAATATTCGCATCGACACTGCGGTAGGCGCAGGCAACCAGCGACTGCCTTACAACCTGCCCATGTTGATCGAGGGCAATTTGTGTTACTTCAATGGCGGCAGCGGCATTCAGTGCTTCGAATCCGTTGGGGTGAAAATCAAGAACAACACTTGCGTCGGAAACCGGCAACGTACGCGTTACAATGGGAAATATTCGAATCTGGGACAGATCAGCCTGCAGAACGCGAAAGATTGCGAAGTGTGCAATTGCGTCATGCAGTCGCTAAAGGTCCAGCGATCTCCAAGTGGGTCTTGTTATGCGGCGAGTGAAATCAACGAGAGCAGAAATTCGGGGGGCAATCGCTGGTACAACAATCTGCTTCACTGCACTGCCGGCGGCTCGAGGGCTACGTTACGAAACGATGCGAACATCGATTCAGAAGCAGTTTTCGAGGATCCAAAATTTGTTTCGATGGTGCGTGGTAAATACAATTTTCGTGCGGTTAATGGTAACGACCGGGGCGTCACGTGGGGTGGCGGACACGATTATGTCGACCTGTTGGGTCAAGAAGTGTCAGGTGAAATGAAAACTGACCTCGGGGCGATTCAAACCATGGACTCACCCGCAACTAACGAATGAAGATTATTCTGCCCGGCGGCAGCGGCCAGCTGGGAATAATATTGGCAAGACATTTTTTGAAAGCCGATCATCAATTGGTCGTTTTGTCTCGCGGACCATCAAAAGGCAAATGGGAGAGTAAGCACCCTTTTTCTGATTCTCGTGTTCAGCAGGTGGAATGGGACGGCAAGAATGTTGAGGCCCGGTGGCTTGCGGAGATTGACGGCGCTGATGTGGTGATCAATTTGGCGGGACGGTCAGTCAATTGCCGGTATCACCAAACGAACCGCAATCTGATTATGGATTCACGAGTGGATTCGACACGTGCGATCGGACAAGCCATTGAGCAGTGTCGGAATCCGCCGTCAGTTTGGCTACAGTCCAGCACCGCAACGATTTACGCTCATCGATACGACAATCCCAATGATGAGGAGACTGGCATTATTGGCGGTGGTGAACCAAATTTGGAGGACACATGGAAGTTCAGCATTGACGTGGCAAAAGCGTGGGAGGCAGCGGCGACGGAGTCTCACCTCCCAAACACGCGGCAGGTCCTGATGCGGACAGCGATGGTGATGAGCCCCGATGCTCAGGGGGTGTTTGATGTACTGACGGGACTGGTCAAGAAATTTTTGGGTGGACGAAACGGAGATGGGCGGCAATACGTTTCTTGGATTCACGAAGTCGATTTCGTTGTAGCAATTGATCGCTTGATCGCTGATGAATCATTACAGGGACCTGTGAATGTTGCTGCGCCGAATCCACTTCCCAACTCAGATTTCATGAAGGAACTCCGGCGGGCGAACGGGGTAAGGTTCGGTTTGCCAGCGTCGCGCTGGATGCTTGAGATTGGAGCAAGATTGATGAAGACCGAGACGGAACTACTGCTCAAAAGTCGTCGCGTGGTGCCGGGAAAGCTGCTGGCCGCCGGGTTTAATTTTCAGTTTCCTAGTTGGCCAGCAGCCTGCAAAGATCTTGCAAATAAGCTTGTGGCTCAAAAAGCGTAGCCCCGAAAGCTTAGCGAAAAGTTCATGTCAGCCCGCCAATCGCCGACAAACGTTTCCGTTGGCGGGGCGCTTTCTTGCCAGAATCTAGGAATTGGCGTTTAATACGATCTTAGGTAATAGAACTTCCTCTCGAATGGGTTAACGATGTTGGCACCGAATTTTGGCGGCAATGAGCAGGATTCGACTGCCATGTTGAAAGTGATGAACGAAGGTTACCCTGTTGTTTCCGCGCTGGCGATGCTAAGTGCCAAAGCGATTGTCAGCAGCGATTTTGAGGCGGACGATGCTCTGGAGAAATTGACTCCCGAGGCCAAGATGCTGTTGCTGGTAGCAAGGGGACGGGGTACGTTTGAGATGCGGGCGACCAAAGACTCGTTTGATTCAACGGAACGTTTTTTGGCGGTTTGCGTCGAGACGGAACCGGGGGTGTTTTTGGTTTTTCGGCGTAAGGATCAGCCGCGTCAGACCGTTCGTTTTATTGAGGCTTTTGCACAATTGTGTCGCCTTGGGTTGGTGATTCATCACCAGCAGAAGGAATTTTCGCTGTCGACCCACGGATATGCGATGGCAGAAGGCGTTTCTGCCGATGAGATTCAAGACCTGATTGACTTCGCGATAGCGTAAAACGTTCAACAGTTGCGTAAGACGTTCACTGGTATTGTAGAACGTATCGCATTCGAAACTACTTCCAAACTTCTGAGCCTGACACAGCATGACCGAGAACGCGAAGCCTGAAACCGAGGTCGAGGCTGCAGTCAAAGCGGTGAAGAGTTCCGTTGGCGAAAACTTTCGTCACATTCGCAACCGGGTCATTGCGGGCATATTTGTAGTCTTGCCGGTATTCATCACATTTGCTGTGATTGGGTGGTTGTATAATAGTCTGTACTACTACGCGTTGGGGCCAATCGCCGAGTACTTGAAGAACGCGTACGTCTCGCACGACGCCGAGAACGCAATCAATGCGTCGATGAACGACCAAAGCGGGTATCTCTTAGATTCTTTTTTCTCTTTGCTTGCCGTAATCAGTCTGTTAGCGATTCTGTTCGTCGCCGGCATGTTCGCGCAGTCGCGACTACACCGAATTTTTGACTGGGTATTGTTGACGGTGCCGGGCATCAAGACGATCTACGCGGCGGTCAGCAACGTATTCAATTCGGTGTCTGGCACTCAAGGAGTGAAGGACTTCAAGCGTGTGGTGCTCGTCGAATTCCCGCATCCTGGCATGAAGGCTCCTGCGTTTGTGACCAACGAGTGTGTGGACGCAGCGACGAACAAAACGATTTTGTGCGTTTATGTTCCTACAACTCCCGTACCAACATCCGGGTACATGCTGATGGTGCCAGAAGAGAACGTTGTTGCATTGAACTGGGACTTGCAAGAAACGCTGCAGGCGATTGTCTCGGGCGGAATTACGGTACCCGACAAGGTCAGCTACGGGGTGCCGCGCGTGGTGGATGCGTCAGATAGCGACACCGCGTAGACCGGCGCCCTCGAGGGCGAATACTAAGCTCCTCTATCGCTTTTCGCGCTGGACTCTTTGTCCCAGAACCACACTGTCACGACGGCAGTTTGGTGGTCGCAGCAATGCGAAATGTTGATCAATTGTCCTTCGCTAAGCTCGCTCGCGAAGTCGCTTGCCTCGTTGCACAATGTTGACCAACGTTTTGAACCGGATTTGAACATTTTGTAGTGTGTATACATTTTGACCTCAGTTGGAGCTTGTTTTCTCTCAACGGGCTGTTCGCCCAGCACCGCACTAAATTGCCGAAAATTGGTCCGACACCGATACTTTTTTTCGCCAACGACCGGCAAAACAAAAACGCGAAGGAAAATTCCTTCGCGCTCGATGAGTTTCAAATTGTAATTGCTCTCACGGACCAGAGAGAGCTAGTGCGATAGGCTAGGTTTTCATAACAGAAAACTGACCGACCATCAACCAAACGGTCACAAAGCCAACGGCAATAGTGGACGAAAAAAATTCGATAGGCAAGATGTAACTCCTCATTGAGGTGTGTGAAATAATCCCTCCATGAGATTGCGCAATACCATCCATATTTGGTCTATCGACTTGAGAGCTTTACAAAAAAAAGAAAAAGATATTACGTTAACATTTTTTGCTTGATCCTCTCATTCGCTAACTCCCGCAGGCTTTAGTCAGTCGGGAAACTCGAGTTGTTTCCAAGGCTGGACCAATGGATTCAGCGTGCGAGTTGGTGTATCCTTGCGTCACATGAGCGCGAATTCCAACAATCCCCCCTACCCTCCTGAGTTGCCACCCGCTGCTCCAATGGTGCTTTACGATCGCTACCGTCGTAAGACGGTTTTGCCGTTGCTGTTGTTCATGGCTACTTGCCTGTCGACCTTTTTTGTTGGCGCATCGAAGTGGAGTCCGGTCGGGCCCTTTTTCAAGGCGATTATTGATTGGGATTTCTTTGATATTCGAATTTTGATGCTGGCCAATTGGGACATCGGCTTGGCGTATATGTTCTTTGTGATTCTGATTATCTGGTTGCATGAGATGGGGCATTTCGTTGCGACGTTGATCTATCGCGTACCCGCGTCTTATCCATTCTTTTTACCTCTGCCAATTAATCCGATTGGAACAATGGGGGCCGTGATCGCCATGCACGGCCATACGGCCGATCGGAAACAAATATTCGATATCGGATTGGCCGGGCCTATCGCGGGGCTAGTGGCTGCGATTCCTATTGCTTGGTTTGGCGTTGCACAGCTGGATCTAACCACACAACCATTTGGAGGAATTGGTTTTCGGTTGCCCCTTTTGATGGACTGGTTCGCGCAGTGGTCTGAAGTTCCGGGATACGAGGTCGGCGACGTAGTTTGGCTCAGCCAGCTCAACCCGCTGTTCGTTGCCGGTTGGGTAGGGATGTTGATTACAGGGTTGAACATGATGCCGATCGGCCAGTTGGATGGAGGTCATGTGACGTATACGCTGTTTGGAAAGGCCGCACACTGGATTGCCAAAGGGACGATGTTGTTCGCCATCGCTTTTATGGTGTACTACCAAACGTTAATGATGATCTTGATGGTGGCTCTTCTGTTATTGATCGGTACTGAGCATCCTCCTACTCGCAATGACAATGTTCCAATCGGTTGGTTCCGCTGGACGATCGGTTTGGCTTCGCTGGCGATTCCCGTATTTTGCTTCCCCCCACGAATCTTTGTGATTCAGTAGCTTGGGCAAAGCTCAACTCTTTGGTTTTCCTGTGGTCCATCGGTTTTTTTCATGGCAATCGATATCAGGTCGACGAGAAAGCTTGCAAGTTTTAGTGGAACCGATCAAGATAATCGCTTCCACTTTCCGTTTTTCTCCACTACCCACTTCTGGTATCACGCATGGCCAATTCAATTTTTCATTCAAGTATCGAAGGTGCTCAGCACGGTCCCAAAGGTCTAGATAACTTCCTCGCATTTGCTAAGGCATCGGGTGCGGGTGGGGCTCAGCCATCCAACTACATGCTGGAGGCTTCCGAGGATGGAAAGAAGTTCAAATCGGTTGACGAGATCAAGTCTGCGTTTGAGAAAAACGGTTTGAAGATGGACGGTATTTCAGCGCACTGCCCGTTCTGGGTCCACACGAGCGCGTGGACTGGAACCAAGAGCGGACATCCGTTTATTCATGGCCCGAACCAGTCAATGTCTCCATCGGAATTGGAAGCGTTTTACGAAGACTATATCTTGCGATTGATGGACTTGATGGCAGAGCTGAACATCAAGATCCTGCCCATGTTCTGGGGCGTCGCGTTTGGCTGGGAGTTGGCGACAGGTTACCCATGGGGATTTTGGGCTGGCGGCGATTTTGATTTGATCAAGGAAGGCAAAGATCGATTCGTCGAGAAAACGGCAAAGATTCGCGCCCACGCTAATTCGTTAGGCATGATCTTGGCACATGAGATTCATCCTGGCACTGGAGCAATGTGTGCCGATGAGTTCAATATGCTGGTCGATATTTGCGACGGCGACAAATGTTTAGGCGTCAACGCGGATCCATCTCACTGTTGGGAAGGCGAGGACTGGGAGACACGTTTCAATAAAGTCGGATCGCGCATCTACGGTTGTCACGTGAAGAATTTTACCATTCATCAGGGCGTTCCACTTCGCAAGATGGAGGGCGATTGGCATCACCGCGCGATGCAGTTCACCGATCTCGCCACGGGCGATCTGAACATGACGCGCTACGTCGAATTGATGATGAAAGTCGGTTACGCCAAACGCTATTGTGAGACGATGGGCGTTGATTCGGCACCATTGGTTGTGGAAGCGGAGAGTAACTACCGGGATGGCGACGCTACCAGCGCTGATGGCATCAAATACGTTCAAGATCACCTGTGCTTCCCGGCACAAGAGGGCTCTTTCGAAGACGCCATGGGTGCTTAGGGGCTTAAGATGCTGGCGGTGACGTCCGGCCACAGTTTCAAAATTGATCGTAATCGTCTCGCAGTGACGAACTTATTCGACCGCCGTGGGTTCTAGATTCATCGCGTCGTAAATCGTTGCGGCCACATATTTCAGTTCGTTGACGCTCCAACCGCCCATCAGCGTTATTGCTTTTTTCTTTTGATATGTGTGGACCACCAATTGGTGGTGATGCTGGTTGCCAGTTTTGAATCCATTTGTGCCGATGCAGATTTTCTTGATGTCGTCGCGATCAAATGTCAGCTCGTTTTTTCCTAGTGGCCAGCGGCGGGTGACCGTCAGATAATCTGGCGTTGCGGCAATCGTCCAACGCCGGGCACCGTAAAGGAAGCATGCCAACATTATTGCAGCGAAGGTTCCACCAAAGAGCGTCAAGAAAATGAGGATTCCAAAGTCAAGCCTTTGCGCGGGGAAGTAGAAAACTCCCACTACAAAAGCCAACGCCAAAGCAAAAAGGAACAGGCTGACCAATTGTTTACCAAGCGTTTGACGAGGGACTTCGATGGTGGTTCGGCCTACGCGTTGGCCTATCACGACCCGAGTTTTTGCGGGAGCGATGATTGCACCGTCGTTGTCGAATGCGGTACTAATGTCTAGGCGGTTTTTCCATTTAAAGTTCAGTGAATGTTTTAGGCTACCGGCGAGCCAGCGTAGTTCTTCATTGGTAAGATTCGCGAAAAGTCCTAGTGGAGGTTGGTTGGATGTTTCGATGACAAGGTGTTTGACTGGGACATCATTTACGCTTACGTTGCTGTTTTGAACTGAGATCGAATGGACCTCGCTTTGATTGAACTCAACCCACTTGGTTCTAAAGATTGACTTCGTTTCGATAAACATTTGCTCGCCAGATATACCGATCATGGCGCTGCGCTTCGCCGAGTTCCACGCCCAAATCGCGAGACCAATGCCGATGGCCCAAAAGACAACTGCAAATGCGACGAGTCCAACGATCTCCCAGACGTTGGCCAAGGGGTTCTGTGGTTTCCCTAAGATTATGATGAGAGTTGCGAAAAGCATGAAGCCATTCCAGAACACAGCTAGTCCTGATTGTGTCCTCCCCCAGCCTTGTGGTGGGACTTCATAGACATCGGTGCCATCTTGATGGGACACCTTCAGTAGACTGTTGCCCGGTGGTTCCGCCGGTAGGCTGCCTTCGGTTGGGCCCGGAGAACTGATCGGTGGGACTGGTTGCAACGAGCTTGTTTTATATCCAGTCGGTTGTTGTTCTGCTTCGTTAGAAATGTCGATGATTGTTACGCGTGCGTTGGAATCATCGGTTTGAGTGTCGTCTACGTCGCGCGAGCTTGGAAGCTGAAATTGGATGTGGTCTAGTTCCTCACCAATTAGCGTGGCGGCTTCAGAAAGGATTTGCGATGGATAGGCGATCAGAATTCCCGTTCCCATTTTCTTCGTCGTTGCCAATACCCGTAGATCATCGGGAAAAAACTGTCGGAGAAAGTCTGAAGCTTTGACTGTGTGAATGGACTCAGAATCGATGTCCGAGTCGTCGAGTCCGGGGGGATCAATCATTTGATTGATGACGAGTTGTTTGATGGGTTGAGATGGAATCTTGCGTTTGAAGGAGAAGCCATAGAATGATTCGTAGCAAATCAGATTCTCGTTGGTGACTTCAACGCTGGTGTGAGTCTGGTCCCTTAAGATCGCTATTCCCAAAGCAAGAATCTTCAATCCAAACCACATTGGAACTAGGCCAGCAGCAGAAAACGCGACCAAGAATATATTAACACCACCCATGCCGACTGGGGCGCGCTGAAACATCATTGGGAAAATGGAGGCGATCCAAGTCACTGCAAAGAGAATTGGAAAAAGACTAAATGCAATCGGCAGCCAACCAAAAATTCTGGCCTTGCCCAATGAGCGGCGCGGTAGGGATAACAACGTGCCGCGGTGCGTTGGTTGAAACTCAATCAGATGGTTCGCATTCACAGATTTTTCCGCTGGGCAATGAGTCAGTCGACTATAGGTTACAATCGGGCAATGACCGACAATACCAAAAAAAAAGCGTGCAGCGAATCTAAATTGTTGTCAAAGCTCAATCGAATCTAACGAGAATGGTATTTCCAAGGGGTAGTAAATGGAGCGTTTCAGCCATTTAGAGCGACTGGAAGCTGACGGTTTCAGCGTGGTTGAATCGGTTTTTAACGCTGCTGAGGTGCAGCGAATGATTGGGGAACTTGAAAGCGCGATCGCAGCAGATGTTAAGAGTTCTATCAAGTCACGCGGCAAAGTGTATGCCGCTAGAAATCTGATTGATTCGATTCCTGACGTCCAATCGTTCTATCGCGCTGGTCGGTTGGTGGAGTTGTTGACCGAAGATTTGACAGCACGATTTGGTTTGGTGCGTGTTCTGTATTTTGATAAGCCATCGGATCGGTCGTGGTACTTGCCGTGGCACAAGGATCTGACGATAGCAGTCAAAGACAATACGCTGCCCACGACGCACTTCTCAAAACTTACTCGCAAGGCTGGAGTAGACCACGTCGAAGCGTCCGAGCAACTGTTGGAGAACATGTTGACCTTGCGGATTCACTTGGACGAAGTGACGACTAGTAACGGTCCGCTAGAAGTCATTCCGGGCTCACACGCCAGCGGAAAGACGGTGCAGCCTGCAGAGCAAGAGGCCGTCAAAATTCTGGTCAATGCTGGTGATGTGCTTGCCATGCGGCCGATGATCTCGCACGCAAGTGGACATACGGAGCCAGAGGGGAATCTACGTCGGCGAATTCTACATTTGGAGTTTAGCGCAACTGAATATCTACCGGACGGATATCAGTGGAGCCATTTTTTGAAATTGAACTGAGTTAAATTCAGCATTGGCAATGTTTTGAACAACTGCCACGCCTGCCAGTTTTGGCAGTCAGTCTAGGAGAATTGAAGATTGTGGTGCACGTGACAGATGAGTGCTACCAATGCCGAAGGATGAATATCTGCCCTGTTTTTCCGGGGCGAGACGGATTCTTGCAAAGATTGGCACGCTGCTTGCGAATAGTGATTATGGATTCGCCCGTGTCGGCTGACACACTGGCGTTCATTCACTTTTTCTCTCTTTTAGAAAAGGAACAAGCCAATGCGTTTTGAAACGAGTGGTCAAGGTTCAAAAAATCGTATCTTCACTCCATTTGGAGATTTCTATATCGACGTCGAGAATCTGTTCGATCAAGTAATGGGCAACAAGCCTTCCACTGAGAACACAGAGTCAAAACGGGATAGCGCAAGCAAGCCGGTGTTCCGACCGACGGCCAAAGTGGTTGAGTCGGAAATGACGTTTACCGTTGCGTTGGATTTGCCAGGCGTTGACGCATCCGATGTCGCAATCGAGTTGCTCGATGGCGAATTGAGAGTTGCGGGCGTGCGAAAAATTGACGATGTTGCCGAAGGTGACCGCGTCGTCGAGGATTCCCGTGCGCAAGGCAATTTTGAACGCACGTTCCGGTTCGAATCGCAGGTGGACGAGGCCAAAATAGAGGCGTCTTACGAGAATGGCGTGTTGACGATTGTCGTGCCTAAAGCAGCAAAGCCCGTTGCTCGAAAGATCAAAATCAAAACTGGATCATCTAAAAGCTAGGGCTTTTGGAAATTCAAAATGTGTGGCAGATGGCCTCAAAGTTAGGCCGCGCGTGATGAATAGGCCTCGGTTGATACCGAGGCCTTTTTCATGTCGCTCAATTGTCTAATAGGAAAAGTACCTGCATGCGTCAAATTTTAACTGTTTGTTCCAACCGAGTTTTTACGTGTTGGCAACGCCTCAATCGTTACTCTGTCGCGGATTGATTGTTTGGCTCAGTCGAAATTGCGGCGAATCAAACAAAATGAATTTGCTGTTCTGGTACAGGAGGCAATAATTTGTTGGTCAGTAGTGTCGCGAATTCGATATCCGTTTGTTGTCAATTTGGAGACGCTGTTTAGGCCGTAGGTTAAGCAGCGTATTCGGTTCGAAACCGGAAACTAACTGCTGTACCGGGGATCTTGTGATCTCTGGTCTCAAATCGGCAAAACGTCGCGGCTGGCATGGCAAGTGCGATGTGGTATCTCGGTTGGCCCCATAACGTGGGCTTACGTGTGTTGATCAATTGGTCTTAATTTCTGAGGAACAGGATATGAAATTTGTAGCAACTCTAGTAATTGCAGTGGCGACTTTGTTTGTGGGTACTGCCCAAGAAAGCCAAGCTCAGTTTTACCGAGGCGGATCCGGTTTTAGCATTGCCATCGGTAACGGCGGATTCGGTGGTTTTGGTGGCGGATTTGGACCAGGCTTCTACGGTCGCCCTGTTGGTGGTTTTGGCGGCGGATTCGGAGGTTACGGAGTTCGTCCGGGAGTCTCGTTTGGCTACAGTAGCTTCCGTCCTGTTTACGGCGGCGGTTTTGCTCGTCCCGTCTACGGTGGCGGCGGACGCGGTTTTTACGGTGGTGGCGGACGCGGACGCGGCTGTGGTGGCTGGTAAGCTTTGTAGCGACTGGGCTCATCCTTTTAGGTAAGCGGGCCAATTCAATCAGCT
>CAZDBE010000145.1:0-11544 GCA_964503675.1 uncultured Pirellulaceae bacterium
TGAGGCGTTTTCAGCATCGTGTTGCCATTAATGCCAACATCACCGTAGCCCATATCGTCCGTTATGATCAGAATGACGTTGGGTTTTCGGTCAGTCGCCGGCGCCTCGTTTCCGGCAAGGCTGATTTGCGCTTGGCAGGCCACTACTAGCATCAAGCATAAAGAGAAGAGTAAGCGTTGCATGTGATTTATTCTTGCTGATTGAGTTAAAGTCATATACGGTTCGGGGATGACCACACTCTCCCTTTGGGAGAGTCGGAGTCTAGGCGACGGAGAGGGCTTCACGAAGTAACGAATTATCGTCAAGCCAATGATCCATCGGAATCCCGCCCTGCCCGTCGGCGAGCCTCCGCCCCTCCCAGTGGGAGGGTGCCAAAACTGCACCTACTCAGTTTTCAAACGAAGTTCGATCTGCCGTAGGTTCATCGGCTCCCACGCCGAGGCCTCTGGTTTGACACGCAGCGTGTGATCTCCGGCCTGACCGATCTTGATCGTACCGACGCTCTTTTCTTTGTACTTTGAATAGCCGCCGGTTGATTCGACCTCCGCCGATAGCGATTGGCCAGCGACATCGATATTGAATTTTGTCTTAGGCGCCTCAACCGCAAGCTCAGCAATCACTTCATATTCGCCCGGCATTTTAGTGCGGAATGCCCATTCAACGGACGCTTCGTTGTCCACCCAATAGTTGATGTGAGCTATGTCATCATGGGTACTCAAGCCTGCGTTTTTACTGCCTTCGTTGTTGTTAATGTAGGCTCGATCGGCAGTCAAAGCCAGTTTTCCATCCTTGCCAACGGTCGGCAAGACAGCTTCGACTTCCAGCGTGCCGGCAACTTTCATCGAGATCACGCTCGCATGTTCATCTGGTGCTTCGGCGGGCAGTGATACCATGACACCTGCGTCGCTTGATTCTGCCTTAAGTTCAGCACCACCATCGAGCAAAGAAACTTTCTGAACGGCGTTCTTTAACCCCGGCACCAATAGCTTGCCGTCAGCTGGCCAGTCATAAACATGAAAATACAACGTTGTTTCACCATTCGATTCTTTACTTGTGCAGCGTCCCCATTCCAGTTTCCCCATGGGACTGGCTTGAGTGCCGTAGATTGATTCTCCGTTGACTTCCATCCACTGCCCGACCGCTTTGAGTCGCTCGACGGCCTGAGGCAACAGAGTCCCCTCGCCTGTTGGGCTAACGTTCAACAGATAGTTGCCGCCCATGCTGGCGATTTCAATCAAGTTGTGAATCAGCTTGGTTGTTGACTTGAAATTATCGTCGCCAATTTTGTAACCCCAGCTACCACTAATGGGCATGCAGACTTCCCAATCTTTTCCGACGGGCGCGCGATCCGGGATGTGGCGCTCAAATGTTTTGTAGTCCCCGGGGTAGTCATCGCCCAGTCGGTCGTTGGTGATCACATCACTCTGCAATTTAGTCAGCGAGTGCAAGGCATCGAATGACTCTTTGGTCATCTTGCGTGGCGTGTCCCACCAGAAAATCCCGATCGGGCCATAGTCGGTCAGCAATTGCTTTACCTCAGGAACCGCTTTGTTCATCACGTATTCATCGCTGCTAACGCGTTTGAGCGTTTTGTCCCAGTTATTTCCAAAACCACCCGGATGATGCCAATCTTGGGCTTGCGAATAGTAGAAGCCAAATTTGATGTCCTGCTTTTCGCAAGCGACAGCGAGCTCTTTCATTATGTCGCGACCAAAAGGTGATCGATCGACGACGTCCCAATCGCCGGCCTGCGACGCGAACATCGCGAAGCCGTCATGGTGCTTTGCCGTAATGACCAGATACTTCATGCCGGCTTGTTTGGCCAATCCTACAAATTCGTCGGCGTCAAACTTCGTCGGGTTGAAGTTAGCCGCGTACTGCTCGTATTCTGCGATCGGAATCTTCCCGCGGCACATCATCCACTCGGCGCTGTTTGGCAACTTTTGGCCTTTGTAAAGTCCGCCTGTCGTCGAATAGACGCCCCAATGAACGAACATGCCGAACTTACCCTCGCGCCACCACTCCATGCGCTGATCACGGTCTTCTTTAGATTCCGCATGAGACTGAGAGGCCTCTTGGGCTGTCGTTGCACTTGGCAGCGTAGCCAACAAGAGCGCGGCAAGGGCAAGCAATTTGATTGTTTTCATCATAGTGGTTCTTTAAGTATTAGTTTCTAATGTTCGGAAATACCGATGGAGGAAGAGTGCAATATCTCAGCGGTCCTTCGGTTCTAATGCATGGACGCGAAAATTGGTGTAGATGTGATGAGTTCCGACCATTCGAAATCCAAAATAGCCCTCTCGGTAAACAGGGAATCGCTCTAGATCGTAGACCGCTTTTTGCATCATCCTCTCGCCCGCCTTGTCGCGCGTCTCAACCTGAATTTGGTCGCCAGCCGCAATTTCGTAGACCAATTCACCATCAACGATGTATTGGATCACATCGTCGAACGCAACAAGTTGAATAGACATTACTTTATCTGGAGTGATCATAAATTCAGGCTTTCCGTCTTTGTCTTTGAGCGCCAAATGTTCGAAAGGCTTCCCGTCCACTTCGCGCGGGTACCGCCGCATGCGAGTCGTTCGGTTTTTCCCACCGCCGGTACTCGCATAGTACCCGTGCATTTTGTTGTAGGAGCCGAAATCCCCCGTGTAGCGCTCCGAATCGAACAATCCCTTATCCGAATCATCACCGACATCGGTAGCCAACCAAAAATTATTTATATCCCGAGGTTGGACGCCCTCAATCGCCGGATCGGGAGTGGGGCAAATCACGTCGTAGGTGATAGACACGCCTGTTGATAGTTTTTGTTTAAACCAAGCAGTGCATCCGCGTCCCGGCACAAGACCGTCGAGCGAATTCTCTCGCGCCACAACTTTCGCCGGTGGAAAATCTGGACGTTCTTGGATTTGTATCACCCAATTGTCCAAGTTCTCAAAATCATCTTTGGCAAGCAACCGTCCGATCTTGAACAGGGCAACGCCACGCCCTAGCACCAACGGTTTGCTATCGCTGGTGTCTAGTTCGCTCCCTTCCAACCCCCTATCCACTTCAATAGGGTTCAGGCCAGTCGGCAATCCATGAAACAGCAAAGTCCCCCACGGCATGTGAGTCGTCGAAGCGCCATTTGGTCGTCCTTTCTCTGCCACTTCACGGCTGTAGGGCATGTCGAGCCCAATTCGATCATGAAAGTGATGAACGATGCGCTCATAGATCGGCGAGAACCGACCACGCGACTCTGATGAGAGTTCCTTATAGTGGTACCGGCCTTCAAAGCTTTTATAGGGTTCATACCTAACATCATGGCCAAGATTATACTTCGCCGTATATTCAAATCCTAAAGCCAAACGATTATCGGCCGTTGCGTAGAGATCGACGCCCTGCTTCCATGCGATTTCGCAAGCGCATCCGAGAAACCCAAGTCCCATTTGCGTGTGAGCTTGGTCGCGCCCGCTTTCCTGGCACTCACCGAACTCGTTGAAATAATTCTTAATTGCTCCGTTACCTTCGCCATCGCGGCAATAGTCTGCGGCTCGATCAAACATCGCACGGTCGTCAAGAAAAACTCCCATCGCAAGCATCGTCTGGATCATCGACGCTTCCCAGTTACCATTGGCCGAGGGAAAGAAATCTTCGATCAGCGGATAAAATATCGTCCGCAGCATTTTCTCAAAACGCTCTTGGTCTTCGGGTTTCCATTTCGCTTCTGAGTGACGGATAAGTTCTGCGGCATTGCAGTAACCGATGCCTCCCATGCCAACCAACAGCCGCGCATCGTGCCCTCCGATAGACTCAAGCGTCGAAGACCATGCGTTCAAGATCTCTATCGCTTTATCCGCGTGAACTTCCTTTCCAGTCAGCCACCACTGCAAAGCGTGCGAGTAGGCCGCCATGGAGTCACTTGAGAACTCCGAACTTCCAATATTTGGGTTGTTGTAGGGGCCGCGTATAACTTCGGCTGAAGGGCTGGGTTTGTAATCCAAAGACGAAACACCGACTCTATTGGAGTCGCGCTCGCGCGACCGCCGACGTCGCCGGCGAGATCTATTTGATCTATTCCTCGAACGTTCGGACGACAACAACCGTTCCCATGCTGACTTCCATGGTTCCTCGCCCGCATCGATCTTCTGTTTGATGTATTCCAGTTCCGCGCGACTGTGCATCATGCCAGGATGCGCGAAGGGCATCGACTGTTGCGTCAACGCAGCGGACTTAGATGGCTCTTCTGCAACAGCCGAAGCCACTGCCCCAAAGGCAAAGAGGAGAAGTAGAATGTGTTTTATCATTGTGTGTGGTGACGTTGGTTTATCATTCCAACTCTCTTCAGCATATAGTTGGGTAAGCTGTCCACTTTAACCCGCCACATCCAGAAATGTTTCGCACTCTAGCGACTTAATGAACCAGTGCTTTTGCAGATGCTTCCGACTGTGACTCATCGCGAGACTCTAGGAAACCAAGCGATGTTAACAATTCGACGCTCGATTTAATACTACGCTTATAGGGGGCTAGATCTTTAGTCTTTGGGCGGAAGTGAATCCCATTGAAACAGCCGTGCCCCTTCCCTTCAAAACTCTCCAACTGGCAAACGTTTCCTGCCTCCTTCATCAACCGCGTGAATCTTTCTGCGTTCTCAAATGGCACCGCTTTATCGGCGGTTCCATGAAATACTAGCGTTGGAACAATGCCGGCGCGAACATGATGACAAGGAGAGATGTCAGTTTGACGAGACTCCCCTACCTTTGACAAACCGTAGCCGAGGGCGGTGGTATCCAATACCGGATTGAACAAGATCATTGCGTTGGGAACCGAACTAATGGAAGTGTCTTCGCCAGCTTCGTCAAAGCCCTCGACAATTCCCGTACAGGCGGCAACATGGCCGCCCGCCGATCCACCTGACGCCGCAATTCGATTTGGATCGACGCCCAATTCTTTTGCGTTCTGTCGTACCCAGCGAATCGCTGATTTGCCATCTTTCACGCACTCGAACGGGGTCGTCTTGTGTTTCTTCTTAACCCGGTAATCGGCCGACATTGCGACCATTCCTTGATCGGCGAGAAAGCGCGCCTGTTCGAAGAACTGCTTCGGAGTTCCTCCTGTCCAACCTCCACCAAAAAAGAACACGATCGCAGGGCGCTTATCAGTCGACTGAAGTCCCTCGGGTTCAAAAAAGTGCAACTCCAATTCAACACCGTCGATCGTTTTGTACGTCACAACCTTGTCAGGATTGAACTTTCCGTCGTCTGCACAGCATACATTTGGAGTGAGACAAAGACTGGCTAGGACCAAGGCCACTACTTTAAGACTTATTGAACGAGGAAGTTGCATCTATTTCGCTCCCTTTTTGGAATCGGAGGGCCAGACGTGCGAACCGTCAACCAACTCTTGGTAATTCGCTTTCAGCCGCTGAGTAAGCTCGGCCAGTTTCTCTGGCATTGTCGCCGCCAAGTTTTCGCTCTCACCGACGTCGTCGATGATCTTGTAAATTTCAAAATCAATTAGCTTCGCGGCTTTAACCTCGGCCACATCGGCTTCGGTGACGTTGACACGTCTTTCAATGTTCAGTTTCGCAAGGACTTTCCAGTCGCCGTCCCGCATAGCCACCTGCCGTTCGTTGAGCGCGTTGTAGAAGATCCACAGCAACGGCTTTTGACGAACGGGCGATTTGTTTTCAAGTGCTGGCAAGAAATTCGTTCCATCGAGAGAAATATTCTCAGGAGGCGATGTCTCGGCCAAATCACAGAACGTAGGCAGAAAATCTAGGGACGAAACAGGATGACTCACCACCTGCCCTGCCTCGATCTTTCCCGGCCAACGCATGATCCCTGCCACCCGAAAACCAGCGTCAGTCGTCCACAGCTTCATCCCTCTTAACGGCGTTGCGACACCATAGGAATTCTTGGCGCGACTATAGCGATTCAGAGTTTCAGGCCCATTGTCTGAGGTAAAAATAACGAGCGTATCTTTGTCTACGTTCAACTCCTTCAGGCCATCCAACAATCGCCCCACAGCGACATCCACGTTCGCAACATTGGCAAAGTACTGAGCCTCATTTTCATTGACTGCATTAGGTTGATACTGGTCTACCAACTTTTTCGGCGACGCAATGGGCTCATGCGGTTCATGAAACGCAACGTACATAAAGAACGGTTGCTTGGGATCCTTTTTCTGCTGTCCCTTGAGCCAAGTCATCGCTTCATCGACCACCAAATGGCAGCTAAAGCCTTCCGTCTCGCCAACCTTCTTACCATTGCGAACAAAGTTTGCTGGGTTCTTATGCGAAGGACTAGCGTTGTTCTGCGTTCCCATCCAGTGATCGAAACCGGCAGCATCTGGTTGGGGCTGCGAGGCCGAGTTGAACTTTCCGTTGCAGTGCCATTTGCCCGACATACAGGTGGCGTAACCGGCCTTCTTCAAGAGTTGAGGAATCGTCACTTCCGACGCCCGCATATAAATATTTCGTCCTCCGGGGATGAAATCATAAACCCCGGCGCGGTTAGGACTGCGACCGGTCAGCAACCCAACGCGCGAAGGTGAACACACCGGCGCTGCAGAGTAGAAATCAGTAAACCTTATGCCCTGCTCGGCCATATTGTTGAGATTCGGCGTCTTGATATGTGGATGACCGTAGCATTCAAGGTCTCCGTAGCCGAGGTCATCACATAGGATCACCACAATGTTGGGCTTCCCATCCGCATGAACTTCCGCAGCGGGCATCCAGCCCAAGACCACGCAGACGAGAACAGCAAAGAGAATCTTTAGTTTCATAGAACTACCCAACTACTTTCCATTCCAAGTAAAACTCTCACCCGTTCCAAGAGTCTGCTCAATCGTCTGGCTTCCGTAACGCAATTTCAACGGGTTACCACTAAGTGAACGGATGGTCGCATTGGCAAGCTTTCCGTCCTTCCATTCTATATCAACTTCGAAACCACCGCGTGCTCGCAACCCTTGCACAGAACCTTGCTTCCAGACTGCTGGTAGAGCTGGCAAGAGATGCACTTCGCCATCGTGACTTTGCAACAACATCTCGGCGATCGCAGCTGTACCACCGAAATTGCCGTCAATCTGAAACGGCGGATGATCGTCAAACAGGTTGCTAAGCGTCATCTTTCTCAAAAGGTTGTCCAGCAACTTATGGGCGCGGTCGCCGTTGTGAAAGCGAGCCCAAAAGTTCACCTTCCACGCCATGCTCCAGCCCTTACCACCATCACCGCGTCCCTCCAACGATTTCTTTGCCGCCTCGTAAAGTTCAGGCGTAGCGTTCTTGGTGATCTGCTGCCCCGGATGAAGTCCATACAGATGAGACGTATGACGATGACGAGGATCTGCCTCACCATAGTCTTCAATCCACTCCTGTAAGCGGCCCGTTTTGGCGCTAATCTGCAGCGGCGCTAGTTTGTCCAACGCCGTTTCAATCTTACTACGAAAATCAGCGTCAAAGTTGCCAGTCGGATCAATCACTTCATTGGCTTCCAGCAAGCCGGTAAAGAGATCGTGAATAATCTGCAGGTCCATCGACGCCGCGTATGTGAACTCGGATTCTGACCCGTCCGCTTTGACAAACTTATTTTCGGGTGAGTGAGACGGACTGGAAACCAGTCGTCCGGCCGCGGGCGTTCCTTCAGGTGCCTCGATCAAGAAATCCAAAAAGAATTGCGCGGCCCCCTTCATGATGGGATACGACCGCGTCTTGAGGAATTCTTTGTCACCGCCAAAGCGGTAGTGTTCCAAGAAGTCGCGGCTAGCCCAAGCGGCACCGAACGGCCAGATACCGTGCACGCCGTCGGCCGGAGCCGTCATCCCAAAAATGTCAGAAAGATGGTGTAGCGTCCATCCGCCTGCGCCGTAATGGACCTTTGCCGTTTTCTCTCCAAAGGGGACGAGGCTTTCCACGTAATCGAAAAACGGCTGGTGACATTCAGACAAATTACAAACTTGTGCTGGCCAGTAATTCATTTGGAAATTGATATTGAAATGATAATCACTGTTCCATGGCGCGTTGTACTGCTGCGCCCACTTACCCTGCAGGTTGGCCGGCAGTTGTCCGGGCCGTGAACTGCTGATCAATAGGTAACGTCCGAACTGAAAGTAAAGCGCTTCGAACTGCGGATCATAATTCCCCTTCTTGATCGCTTTTAGTCGCTCATCGGTTGGCTGACTGACCGCATCAGAAGTTCCCAAGTCAAGCTTCACGCGATTAAACAGCTCTTGATGAGCGGCAACATGATCAGCTCGCAAGTCTTCGTATGACTTGCTGCCGATATCGTTGAGATATTTCTCACAACGCGCTGTCGCGTCACCAGATATATCCGTCGCGTTGTTGTAACTGGTCGCTCCAACCAATAGCAGCGTAACTTCGTCGGCATCGGAAACCTTAAGCTTCCCATCACCACAGATAACACTGCCACCACTGACCACAGGAACTAACTGAGCCTCGTACTCAACGCCCAGTTTACCTTTAAGTATCAAGCGATTGTCTGGACCGGAAGCGGTTGACGCATTCAATCGAGCGAGTTTAGCCGTAAAATTTACCTTACCGGGCTTATTGGCGGTCAAGTGAATAACGATGGCCTGATCTGGATCGCTGACAAAGACATCGCGTGTGTATTTAATGCCATCCACGCTGTACTGAGTTCGGCTGATTGCTGTGGTGAGGTCCAAGTCGCGTCGATATCCCTCGACCCTTTCAGCATCAGAAAAATCGAGATGGAGGTCGGCCAGAGTCTGGTAGGACTTTACCTTCATCGGACTGCCCATCATCTTGTTTTTAGCCAGTCTTCTTGCGTCGCCGTTCCTGCCTTCAAACAGAAGTCGCTGAACTTCCGGCAGGGCTTCGAGTGCTTCGGGATTGTTGTAATCAGTGGGAACGCCATCCCAGACAGTTTCTTCGTTGAACTGAATGCGCTCGTTGTTCACGCCGCCGAAAACCATTGCGGCCAGTCGACCGTTGCCCACCGGCAGCGCTTCGGTTTCCCAGTCGGTCGCCGGTTTGCGATACCACAGAGTCAACGGCTCCTCTGGAGCAGTCGCCTGTTCGGCAAACTCCATGTCCGCCTTAGGGTTACTGGTTTCGTCTACTGAATGTCGGTTCTTCCGTCTCTGGCCAGAAGCAACTTGGCAGTCCGCACAGATCAGGCCAACCATCACCAACGCTAACAAAGCTTTATACATTTTGATTTCCGTTTTGAAACATGTCACTGATGAGTTTACTTGAGTGAAGCTGGAACGAACAAGTAGGAGCAGCGTGTTAGTGGAATGAACGAGAAGCATTCTAACGAGAGTATCATGCCGCCCACCAACATCCTTACACATACGTTTACCTATCTGACGCGAATACTAATTCACTGACCTTAGAAGTGTCTTTCTAATCTGCCGTAATCGCGCCGAAGGTTCCTAATAGAATCACACACGCCCGAACCCTCATCGCACAAACGCTCTAAGAGTTACCGTGAGATTATCGCGAAAGTCATTCACTTAGATTTCGCGTTTGGGATCAGACGCATAGCATTTTTCCTCAGGCGGTACGCTACAAAAGATTGCACCACTTGGATTGCACTGTGTGCAGTAGCCCTTCAGCCGGAGTAAAAAATTCTTGGGGAAGCGGTTGCAAAGAGAACCTTAAGAGCGCGTTTCCATGAGGTACATATCTCTCTCACTGCAAGCCGCCCAGAGAAACCGTTTTCAGCACTGAGTCCACTCTCAATGAATCATAAAACCTGTCAGCACACGTTCGACCGGTACAAAGCGGATATTTGTGAATATCTCGGGTACGCCTAGAACTGTCTGCCTAGAAACAGTTCTCCTCCATACTTTTCCTGCAAAAAATCATGTAGACCGCGTTGATAGGTACAAAATTCAAAACGCTTTCTACTACACTGAGCGGGCCGCCACCGAATTTGTACGCCCCCTATAAGCTTGGCCTCCAGATGAATAAAACTTCGAACATGCCAAGATTCAGCGCTGCTGTAGTGGCAGTTGTCGTAATTCTGGCGTTTGGCAGCATGGCACACGCGGACCAGTTCACTGGAGACGGGGACGGGACCTCATGGGAATCCCCACTTAACTGGGCGGCTGGCGTGGTTCCTCTAAACAACAATTCAGCCATTCTCATTGGTGCCGATGACGAAGTCGTTTTTGATGCCGACACGTTTGCCGCTCTACTTCTCGCACAGAATACAAACAGTGGAACAGAGTATCGAATGGCTCGTCTATTAATGGGCGACAGCCTTGCGGGTGCGACCAATGGCACGCACTCTCTCACGATGGATCAAGGCGACGGCATTACAGTTCGTGCCACCAACGTTACCAGTACTGTCATTGGCGGCAGACCCAACAAGTTCTCCACCCTCAACATTGTCAGTGGAACCACGAATCTTGAGGGGACTGCAGTTAGGGTCGGCCACGGAGATGGCGGCAGCGGGACAGTCAACGTCACTGGAGGTGATCTGATACTTGGACGCGGCGGGTTGCAATTGGGTAACCCCAACGGCCTTGGCGACGGTTCACTGAACATTTCCGGTGGCTATTTAGCCACTCGAAATTCTGTTTCGATTTTTGCTGCTGGCGTCTTTAATATCATTGGCTCTTCGGCGACAGCCATTGAGATTGGAACAGAAGGTTCTACTGACGGGAGCTGGTCGCAGGAAACCGGTGGTATTCTCCGTGTCGGATTTGACTCAGGAGGTGCTACTGCTATTCTGATCGATGAAGTCGACCAAAATCCGGGGGTTAGTGGTGACGGAATCGCCACTTTCGAAGCAGGTTCAATTTTAGAGCTTTCGAACCTCGGTGGATTCAACAACTTCAATGTCTGGGTGCCGGTGATGGCTGCAGACGGCGGGATTGTTGGTGAGCCAACGCTCAGTCAGGCCTCGGTGGATGCTGGTTGGGACAGCCGTGTTAACGGCAACGTTCTGGAAGTTCAATTGGCTGGAACATCAAACACGCTCAAGGGAGATGCTGACTTGAGCACAGTTGTCGACTTTTCAGACATCCCGGCATTCATTACCATCTTGCAATCCGGTGTTTACCAAGCCGAAGCGGATTGTGATTGCAGCGGCACTATCGACTTTTCAGATATCCCAGCGTTCATCCTTATTTTGCAAGCCGGGTAGATCCTCACACAACAACACCAGAATCTGGTCCTGCTCTGATTCTGGAGGGTTTTCCTTCACAACCCAACAATTTTACATTTGTACATTCCCTCTTTTAAGAAAGACTCCATGATGAAAATTGACTACCTAAATCTACTTAAATTCAGCGTTGCATTGGGAACTGCTGCAGTTCTCTCCTTGGGCAGCGCAGCGAACGCCGACATCTTCGACGGAAACCTTGACACTGACGGCGGAGACGGCGTCACTTGGGAGGATCCACTGAACTGGGCGGCCGATGCTGTTCCATTGAATAACAATTCAAACATTCTCATTAACGGCGGCCACGACGTTGTTTATGACGGGGACACTTGGGATTTCCTGATCGCCAACGGTCTGACCCAATCGGCGACTCAGCATCGTGTTTCGCGTTTCCTGCTCAACGAGAACACGG
>CAZDBE010000145.1:11554-12134 GCA_964503675.1 uncultured Pirellulaceae bacterium
TGAGGATGTCTTGATCACGGGAGCCGGACCGATTGGCGACAACTCACTTACCTTCGACTTCGGTGATCCCGCTGGCATGGCCGTCAGAGAGGTTCTCGCAACGAACACTAGTTCTGCCATCTTTGGAAGTCGTCCCGGAGGTACCACAACCGTTAATATGATCAGTGGATCTGTCAACACGGGCTCAAGAACTACCTTCGGCGCTCGCGCTGATGGCTTCGGAGTTCTAAACCTAACAGGCGGCGAGTTTATCGTTGGCCGTTCAAACCTTCATCTGGGTGTCACCGTTGCCCTTGATGCCGAAAATGGATCAGGCACCGCCAACATCAGCGGCGGTGTTTTTCGGACTCGTGAAGGAGCGGCAGTTGGGGGCACATCCTCTTTCAACGTGATCGGAAGCGGTGCAACCGAGATTGGGATTGGTTCACAAGGTTCAGTTAACGGTTTTTGGCTGCAGCGGCCAGATTCCGTTCTCAGCTTTGCATTTGATGCAAACGGAGTTACTCCTATTCTCATTGATGATGTAGGCGATGACGGAATCGGTGGAGCAGCGACTTTCGAGGCTGGTTCTATCCTAGAG
>CAZDBE010000145.1:12144-13357 GCA_964503675.1 uncultured Pirellulaceae bacterium
ATCCTAGAGCTTTCTGACCTAGGTGGATTCACCCAAAACGTCTGGGTACCGGTCATGCTCGCTGAGGGCGGGATTACCGGTGAGCCTACTCTGAGTGCAGCGTCAGTTGCTGCTGGTTGGGAAAGCCGTATCACCGGCAATGTGTTGGAAGTTCAACTGACCGGCACTGGAGCGATGAAGGGCGATGCTGACCTAAGCGGAATTGTTGATTTTGCAGATATCCCAGCGTTCATTAGCGTCTTACAATCCGGTGTTTTCCAAGCCGAATCAGATTGCGATTGCAGCGGAACTGTCGACTTTTCTGATATCCCAGCATTCATCCTTATTTTGCAAGCTGGCTAATTCGGTGCGTGACAGCTCCAGATACTGATTCTGGTTTCTCGTTGCGCACAAATCCCAGCCTTCTGGCAACCTAAGTTGAAAAGACGCAGACCAAGCCCCCAAGTTTATTTGAGGGCTTGGTTTTTTTCTGTGCTGGACCTTGGGGAGCTGAATAGGCTGTGGTTTTGCAGGCTGAAACCGCACCCATACTCAGAACCCGTAATTTGCGGGGATTTACCCCAAAAAATCCTGCAATCTCTTGGATTATTGTGGTGACGTCATGCCCCTTGCTGTAGATTAAGGGGAGTTCCGCGAGTACCGAAAACTCCACCTAACCGGTCTGAGTTACGGGGCGACCTCGCAATTTTCACTTCCGTATTTGTACTTTCCATTATCCGAGAGAGACATCCATGAAGAAAAGAATTTTTGATTTGCTGAAATTCAGCACTGCGTTTGCAGTTGCCGGGATCTTGGCATTGGGCACCACGGCCCACGCAGACGTATTCACTGGTGACTGTGATGGAACTTCTTGGGAAGATCCCGACAACTGGTTGCTTGATGCTGTTCCCGGTAACAACGCCACTGGAAACGTGGCTATCGGAGGTCATTTCGTTGATTTTGACGCAGCCACTTGGGCAGCTCTAGACGCCGCCGGTAACCTTCAAGGTGGTATGGGAAGCAACCAGTACCGCGTAGTGCGTTTCCTATTGAACGAAGATAACAGTGCGCTTGGAACGGGCGGAATCACATTCGACCAAGGCAATGGAAACCAGGTCCTTCAAACTAACAGTTCTTCGGCAATCTTCGGCAGCCGCGGTAATTCAACCACCGTCAACGTGCTTAGCGGTACCGTCAACACCGGTTCGAACACTACGTTCGGAGCTCGTAACGG
>CAZDBE010000146.1:0-13316 GCA_964503675.1 uncultured Pirellulaceae bacterium
GTCGTTGATCGCAGCGTTGAAGGTGTTAGAAATCTCCGCATCAGCACCTCCAATATGGTATCCATCTGTGGCAGTCACCGCGGATGGATCTGATTGAAAGCCCTTCGTGATGCCACCGGCGCTGGAGTAGGTTTGCTGTGCCCAAGTATTACCCGTTGCAAGTTCGCCGGTACTTGAATCAACCGAGACGAGATACTCTTTGCCTTCTTCGAGCCCAGCAAATTGGTAGTTTCCGTCTACAGTGTCCACCTCACCAACCACTCTGAATTGGTTGCTGTTAATTTTTTCGAGCAAACTAACACGGACGCTATCAAAACCTTGATCATTTAAGATGGAGCCATCAATTCCTGCGTCGTGAGCAACTGTTCCACTTATATCAACGGGACTACCGGCAATCGGTGCCGCCACGACCACAGCGAAATCTGAAACGTCTGTTTGTTCATCGCCGGAGTGGTTAGTAGTAACGGACAACTGCCCTGTCAAAGTACCTACAAAGAAATCCGGAGCTACTAGACTGATTTTGTCATAGTCCTGCCCAGTAATGATGATGTCATCGGTACCATCAGAGGTATTTAGATTTGCTCCATCGACAAGAACTTGGGTACCGGCAGGCAATGACTTGATGGCAACTTGAACGACAACGTCTTGACTGTTTGAATCAGCCACATTGAGTGCAAGCGGGTAAATAACTGGCGAGATTTGAAGATCGACAGCCGCGGTCCCAACCGTGTCGACGGACATCAACGCCTGCTGAGTTGTAATTCCGTTGTCGGATTGGTAAACCGAGACTAGCCTGCCGTTGTTGAGAACCGCAAACTTGACGTTGCTTTGTTCGCCAGCGGTATCACTATGTGCATTAGTTAGTGTTGATTTGAGACTTAAGTCCTCATTCAGTCTCACAAACTGAATATCAGTTTGAGCACCATCGAACTGACTGTGAGATCCAACCACAAAGGATCCATCGTCCAACACTTCGATTTGAGGGTTTGCGATGCCGGACGATGTCTGGAGACTCGTCGAGGCAAGCTGTACGCCGTTCTCGTCATAAGTCTCAATAACCGTCTCGTTGAATGGCCCAAAAGCTGGGCGCTGCCATGCAATTGCAATTCCATTGTTTCTGGTAGCGGCGATGCTAAACTCGCTGCCGGCAGTAATTGTAGATACATCAACGTTAGCGAAGATGGCGTTGCCTGCAGGATCAAAACCGGACGCCATCAACCTTGGGGAACTTAGTTGCGTATCGACCCACACGACAACGATTCTACCATCTTCCAACACCGTGACTTCCGGTTGGTACTCAACTTCTACTGTGGACGTTCCATTGACCTGAATTTCGCCGCTCATCGTCCCGTTCACGTCAAACAGCCTCATCTGTAGATCGCGTTCATCAAACGGGTTGCCAACGTCTTGCGATTGGTAGACGACGGCGAATCCACCGTCATTAGTACCTACGATCGAAGGTTGAATCTGACCTGAATTTGCTACCGTAATTTTATCAGAAGTCAGATCGCCTGACGTCACGCCATCAAGCTCCACCCGATCTCCCGCAGCATTAAATCTCTGTAGAATGATGTCTGCGTCGTCATTGACGTCGTGCTGAAACGCAACAACAAACCCACCAGGCTCTAGAGCCGCAACTTGTGGCGCAGCGGTTCCCAATCGATCAGGTGCAACTGCAATACTACCGCCTATCATCGAACCGTCGGCGTTAAAACGCTGAGCCATGACGGTGCGAACTGTTGGATCTGTCTCATTCGTATTCCAAACCACAACGTAGCTACCGTCGCTTAATGCAGCGACTTCACTATCCGTTCCCGAAGAGGCTATCTCGATCGCCGAGTCAATTGGCGTCAGATCGTCTCCAACTACAGCCGCCCCGTCATCCGCCGCTCCAACGACGTCGACAATCACCTGATACTGGTCGGGGCTTGTGACCGTCCCACCGGCCGTCCGCTCAAATTCAATTACGACTTGGCCTGCGAAGTTGAGATCAGGGATGAAAAACACATCGCCGTTTTCTAAGGCTGTAACCGAAACATTGTCGCCCACAGACAGCGCCTGACCATCCTGATAGAGAGAACCGCCGGGAGACAAAGCACCCAAGACAATCGTTTGACCTGCCACACCAACGCTGTCGAGAGATGTATCTCGGATCTCAAGAATGTCTCCTTCGGAAATTTCTGGCGTTGAACCAATTCCTTGGCTAACGGCAACAACGAGTGATGCAGCTACGGGAGTGTCAGCAGTACGATGAGTTTCACTAGACACTTCGGAGTCTGCAGCGCTCTCCGACGACTCATTCCCCGGACTCTCGAAGTTTGAGCCCGACAATGGCTCCGTTGAAATTGTCGCGGAAAGCTCAGGTGTCTCATCGTCAGCAATTAGAGCATCCAGCTGGTCAAGCGTGGAAGCAACCTTAGCATCGACGGTTTCGGGAATCAGCTCGCTGACATCGGCGGGCTCAGGAGACTCAACGATGCCATCTGCAAGATCAACAGGAAGAGGAACTGCACTGTATAACACGCGCTCTTCGAGCGACTGAAGATTCAATGTTTGTTCTTCTTTACGCTTACGGAAGATCGCTTCGAGAGTTTCGGCTATATTCCTCAGTCTTCTCATAGCTTCGATCAGTCAGGTGAATTTGAATGCTCAATAGCTAGACGGAAGATCCGGCGGAAGCCAGTTGAATTTGAGCGCGCGAAGGGCGCGTCAAAGTTTAGCTTTTGGATAAGCAAATGCGAGAAATTTGACTTACCCTACTAGCGAGAGGGTTAGCCTTGAGGCAACTGTGACAGATATGCTGATTGTCCGGCACTAGTGGCATACCAATGTCACCACTTTGACTGCACCAATCTACATATACTCGAGCTCATCTTCGCGCTTCACCGCGCAAGACACAGAGATTAACGACTGACGCGTCTGACGGCACAGTTCGACCAGCTCGACGGCGATGTGCTGAATCTGCTCATCTGGTAAGCCAACCTTAACGGCCTCCTCTAAATCAATGGTCGCATCAACTAGATCGTGCGCGAAAACTTTACTTGCATGAGTCCTGAGAGTGCGACTGGTTTCTCGAAGAGTTTCGAAATCCCTGACTTCCAACGACTGATAAACTACTTCGATATAACTGCCAATGTTGACGGCTGATCGCGGATCTAAGTAGACCAAATCGGGCGATGGAGTTGGTTCATATCCATGTTCTTCCACATGTTTAACTAAGCAACGCACGATTTCTTCGTCAAACTGTCCCGGACAACATCTAAGAAGCTCAACAAGAGCTTCTGGAATTAGCAATCGTTCCTTAAACGCACTGTCGCTAACCATCGTATCGAACACATCACAAACATATAGAATCCGGGACATAATAGGGATTCCCTCGCGGAACAGCTCCTGATTTGGTCGAGCGTGCGAAGGTTCGTATCCAAAGTGGCGACACCTCAGGATGTCGAGAATTTTGCTGGAGTCGATGGTATTGCTCACAATCTGCAGACCGATTTCATCGTAGCGATTCATGATCTCCCGCTCGCGCTCGTCCAGAGCGCCAGATTTGTAAAGCACTGCATCAGGGACGCCAATTTTCCCAACATCATGCAGCAATGCTGCTATCTCGAGCCGATAGAGATCCTTACTGCTAACAAAATCTCGTCCAATCTTTACCGCAAGGTTAGCCACGCGGACAGAGTGATTTGCGGTGTCTTCGCATCGAAATGACAATGAGGACAGCAGGCCAATCACTGCAGAGTATTCAACTTCTGAGCGAATTTTCTCCATCACTTCTACGCTTAACTCACGTGTCATCTCTTCTTCGGTAGGACATTGATCGAATCGAACAACTCGATTGCGCCCTGCGTGCTTTGCCGCGTAAAGCGCTTGGTCGGCCTGATCTAGTAAATGCTGTTGATCCATGGCTTTAAACTGCCGATTGGACAGGCCAATACTTATCGTAACCACTTCACCGTCAACTGGAGATTCGCCGATTGTCTTCCTAATTTTGTGCGCAACGTCTTCGGCACGCTCCAGTGCCAAATCGCTCAACAACACGACAAATTCTTCGCCCCCATATCGGTAGACTGTCCCCAATTCGTCAACCACGCCGCGAATTTGATTGGCAACCTGAACGAGTACTTTGTCACCAAAAGTGTGTCCATGCGTGTCGTTGATCGACTTGAAGGAGTCGACATCTAACATTAACAGCGTCAGTTCTTCAATTTTCGATTCCTCCCAACTCCTGTCAAACGCCTCAAAGAACTTCCGACGATTCAGGCACTTTGTCAGCGTGTCATAAGATGCGAAGAAGGACAATTGGTGATTCTGTTCTTCAACTGTTTCTAAAGTCTTTTCTAGGGCAGCCCGTTGACTCTCCGTCTCGGTCACATTGCCAAAACTAATCAGCGTCCCCTGACAGGTCCCTTTGTTAGAAAGGATAGGCGATGCGTTGACAGAAAACTGCGAAGTTCTTAACCCCGTTTTCAATACAACGGTCTGACCAACAACAGCCTTTCGAAAGTTGAGGCACTGTTGCCAAGCAAATGATTGGTCGGCCTTCGAGTCGGCAACACGCCACTCATAGTCATGAAGGTCCTTTCCAACCATATCGCTTACAGATACCAGTTCATCACCCGGATCATCAGAAATCAATTCACAGAATGCGTCGTTGCAGTGAGAGATAACTCCTGAAGGCTTAAGTAGCACAATCCCTTCGGTCAGTGAGTCCAGCGCCGAAATCACCCGTCGTGGAATCTCTTCGGAGGGGCTGAAGTAGTGAAAGGCATAGGAAAACAAAAGCCAACAAGCTAACGAAACGGCACCAGACAGAAATCCGATAACTGTCCAACTTCTTGAGAGGTAACCTCGGGAGACCGAAGAGTTGTCAAAATAAACCGCTACTCTACCTAGCACGATTTGGTTGGACTTGATCTCAACCGATGCCACTGACCGGGTGTCAACTTGCCCTTTATCCGAAGCGGAAACTTGGAGACGCAGTTCCGACTTACTCGCGGTTTTGAAGACTGTCTGCCCCAGTCGATCCATCAAATGAATCTGATCGATGTTCTTGTGCAGGGCTGCACACGTTCTTATTATCTCCCTCAATTCAGGAACAGTGCTCGTGTCGTCCATCTGACTACTCGGCATCTTCGACGAAAGTGCCACCGCCAAAGCTTGCGTGGTATGGCCACTAAGTTCACGCTCAAATTTTTGGTGACTCGGAATCAGGTGCATCTGCAGCGCAATCCAAGCCACGACTCCAGCAAGGAGTCCGGTTGATAGCGCAATGCGAGCAGCTGTCCGGAATTTGTGCATTGATAATTGCCAAGCACGAACGTGCGCGGCAGACCGACGAGAGTACGAAAATAAAAGTTTTTACGGAGAAACATAAGTTTTCATTAAAGCCTGGGCGGCTTGTTGTTTTGTTTTATCCCGCGATTTGTGAAAAACAGTCGCGTTCATTTTTTAAGGCACACTTCCGCGAGTTAAAGTTTAACGGTTGTAAGGATTACTCCACCTGCTTTCCAGAATTGGCCCAAGAATGCGACTTAACTTCTCTCGATGATCCGATTAAACGGCGATGGTAAGTCTTAAGGGTTGTATTGCCTTTTTGAATTGACGGAGTTACACGTGCGCCATTATCGTTCTACGCTGCTTGCAGTTTTGATTGGGGCTTCCTCTTTGGGAAGCATCCCATCCCTAAATGCGCAGTCTTTTGATTACCCAGCGAATAGCGAATCAGTCTTTTCAAGGTGGGCTGATCGAAATCAAAAGTCGACAACTCCAGATTCGCCCTCTCGTCAGTTACCGGCGATCCAGAAACACTCGCAACCGTTCTCGCTCAAACGCCTTATTGACGGCGGCAACATCGCAGGACCCTCGAAACTAGCCGAGCGCATTCGAGCGTTTGACAGCCGCAAGACGTTTTCACTTACAGCACCTCGGAATCGCGAATTGCCACATACCCAGCAGACTAAGCAAACGGCATGGGCGCAGCCGCTCGCGACCAGCCAAGCTGAGCGATCAATTCTCGAGGTGGTTGAGCAAGAAACTAAGATCGATCCTACTCAGGTAGGCTTAAGAATTGACTCGACGGATACGAATCGCAACATTGCCCCAAGCACTTCAGTTCCCAAGGTAAACTACTCACGCGTTGCAACCCGCCCTACCCCAGCAAAAAATTCAACAGCGTATCAGCCACAGGGCGAACCCAACCACACAACGACAGCTGACCCTGTCTCAATCAACGGCACACATCTCGAAAAGTCCGAACTGACCAACACCCAAGCGATGCTGCAACGACAAAAACAGCAGAATCAAGTTGCTACGTCAAATGAAACAAGCCACCGACAGGCAGCAACTGCACCACGTATTGCCAAAGGTTCTTTCGAGAATGAGTTCAACAAAGCATATGAGTTGATGGGCAACGGCAAGAACCCGCATGCTGCTTCCTCGTCTAGTGCTACAACACCTCCTACAGCCCGGGTCGCCCAGCGGAACTCCATCAATGCAGTT
Organism: uncultured Pirellulaceae bacterium; assembly: GCA_964503675.1. Classification (GTDB taxonomy): domain Bacteria; phylum Planctomycetota; class Planctomycetia; order Pirellulales; family Pirellulaceae; genus Mariniblastus. The sequence continues at coordinate 6,502 of CAZDBE010000146.1, forward strand.
AACGCCGCGTACCCTAGCCCATCATCGACCAGCGACTCTGACTTTGACGTACTCCCAGAGGACGAAATTGAATCTGCTGCGGTGAAGCTACCCTCACTGGACGACCTAAACGAAGTTACCCCCGGAGATTTCAAGTATCCCGAACTCCACCAAAGTCCCCCGAACGAAGATTCCACGTTCTCTCCCCCAAAGAGCATGATCTTCGAAGTGCCCGGGACCTCAGTCCCTTCAACAGTGCCGCGACGAGAACCCGACCTCTTGCCGTCACTCAAGTCCGCGCCGCTAACTGGTTCGCCAGAAACCGATCCGATAGTTCCTTCGGCAGGGCTGTCGGGCTCCGCCGAAGATCATATAACAGAATCTGAGACGTTTTCCCCAGTACAAACGTCCAAGACATGGGCGCCTCCCGTGGTTCCACAGCGTCCGACTGAACAAATTGGCTCGGAAGTCCCATCCGCTTTGACCCAACCGGCGATTACGGTGGAAACGATCGATGAAGGAGTGGCATGGTGGAAATCACGAGTCAGCCAACCGCTTCACCCACGCAACACCGCCGAACCGGTAGACACCAACGGATTGGTACTAGAAGCGCTGCGTAGCTCGCCCCTAATCAAATCGGTAAGCAAAACACCATTGATCCGTGAGTTGCAGGTCGTGGAAGCCGATGCGGAATTCGACACGGTTACGTTTCTTGACTCTCAGTTTCAGGACCGTGTTGACCCTGTCGGTAACAGCCTCACCACTGGCGGCGAACCATTCCTGAAAGACAACATTTGGAGCGCCGAAACGGGCATCAGAAAACGGCTACGCAATGGCGGGGACTACAGCCTTTCGCAAACACTTGGCTTCCAAAACAGCAACTCGACGTTCTTCACTCCGCAAGACCAAGGAACAGCAACGATAGCACTCAACGTGACACAACCGTTATTACGTGGCAGAGGACGCTACATTAATCAGGCCCAAATTCTGATCGCACAATCAAGTGGTAGTGCCGCTTGGGATACGTTCAAAACTGATCTCCAAGAAGAACTTGAGGGCATGGTCACCGCGTATTGGAATCTGTACCTTCAACGAAGTATCTTCTTGCAGAAAAAACGTAATGTTGAACGAGGCCAAGTGATGCTCGATCGGCTAATGGGGCGCCAAGGTCTTGATTCACTACCCGCACAGATCGCGCGAGCAAAATCCGCCGTTCTGACCCGTCGAACCGAACTGGCGAACGCGTTTCGCGACGTACGCAACGCTGAAACAGAAATTCGCCGTCGCGTCGCCGACAAGAATTGGCAGGCCAGTCAATCCATCGAACTGCTACCCGTCGAGATGCCGTTTGCTCAGTCCAGTGGATTAGAATTGGAACAGGTCGTCTACACAGCGCTTGAAAACCGGCCGGAGATCGCTGAAGCCATTCGCAGAATTCGCATCGCGGGGGTTCAGCGAGATGTTTCGGCTAACGAACTTCTACCCGAACTATCATTGCTGCTGGGCACCTATGTCAGCAGCCTGCGAGGCGACACGGGAATCTTAAACGCGTTCCAAGATCAATTTGGACAGAACAAGCCAGGCTACAGCGTTGGCTTGCAGTACGAATTACCCTATCGCAATCGTGCTGCCAGAAGTCGCCTTCAACAGCGCAACCTTCAATTCCGACGCCTGCAGAACGAACTTGAGAACGTGATTCAGAACGTAATCGCTGAATCACAGGTAGCAACACGTCAGGTTAGCTCGGCTTTCGAAACCCTCAAAGCAGCAAAAGAAGCCGTTGTTGCTTCCCGCGCCGATCTGTTGCAGAACGAAAAACGCTGGGACTCGTTCGCTTTAGTTGAAGGCGATCTTGCCGACGGACAGTCGCCCACAGTTGTACTGGACCAACTATTAGATTCGCAAGAACGACTTTCACAGGCAGAGAATGTTTTTGCCGAAGCTGAGCAAGGACTGAAAATTGCTGAAGTATCACTTCAGCGAACGATGGGGACGCTCTTAATGCATCAGCAGGTTGACTTCAGTCGGTCTGTCAAATGTGACGTTCCCACATTCCACATAAACAAAGCAGACACACCGTCAGCCGCGCACTTCGACCAGTCCCAGCCAGAGATCAGTCAACCACAATTCAGTCAGCCACAATTCGATCAACCGCAAGTCAGCCAACCAGAATTGGTTCAACAACAACCCGTTCAACCGCGTGTTGCGACACTCAAAAGCATTACACCGACACCGACCGACGCAGAAGTGGCCCGCCTCATGCAACCTCCTACGTTCACGCAACCGGCACCTAAAAGCAAGGGAGTAATTAACTCTCGCCCCAAATCCAGAACTGTGTCAAAACCTAGACGACGACCGTCATCGATCACACGGCAGTCTTCTAAAGCTTGGCCTGCCAACCATGCTCCCGAACCCACGCTAATTCAGCCGGCGGCCTTTCAATCTGGCAGTTCGGAACCACACTTGGACTTTGGCTCCCCAGCAAAATAGACGCGGCTTGTCAAGCTCGCTTCGGGTGGCAAGCCTACTTATGAACACTTCTTTATCCAACAAGAAGGCGGTTGGGCAATTGGGATCTATCCTGTAAACTGTAGGGTTTGCTGTCGATAAATCCATCGGATCGGAACCGCCCAAGAAATGCCTGCTTCGGATATCGTTGTCAAAGGTGCTCGTGAACATAATCTTCAGGATGTCAACCTTGTTCTCCCTCGCAATCAACTCATCTGCCTCACTGGAGTCTCCGGTAGTGGAAAGAGTTCGTTTGCTTTCGACACAGTTTTTGCCGAAGGCCAGAGGCGATATGTGGAGAGCCTTTCAAGTTTCGCGCGTCAATTCTTGGGCCAGATGCCCAAACCTGACGTCGACCTGATTTCAGGGCTTAGCCCCTCGATCTCAATTTCGCAGAAGTCCTCGGGAAACAACCCTCGTTCGACCGTGGGCACCATTACCGAGATCTACGATTTCCTACGGGTTCTGTACGCGCGAGTTGGCCAAGGCCACTGCCCGAGCTGCGATAAACCGATCACGGCTCAATCGCGCGACCAAATCATTGGTGCCATCATGATGATGGACGTCGGTACGGATTACGCCGTTCTCGCGCCTGTAGTTCGCAATCAAAAAGGAGAACACCGAGATCTGTTTACAGACCTCCTCAAGCGTGGTTACACCCGCGCGCGGGTCGATGGAGAAGTGGTCCTACTTTCGGGCGATGTTAATCTAGATCGAACGAAACGCCATAATGTAGAAGTCGTTGTTGACCGGTTGACCGCCGGCCCCAATATTCGCGGACGACTTGCCGAATCCGTCGAAGCGGCCCTCAAACTTGGCAAAGGAACATTGGTCCTGCAGATTGACAGCGCAGAAGCCCCCGATCAGGAAGCGGCCGACACTCCGCCAGACGACACCGCGGAATCTGATGAAGTCGAAGGCCAGAAGTCAAAACGACGCAAGGCGTCGTCACAAAAGAAGAACGCACCGACTACTGGCGGCACGACCGACCGCGTCTTCTCCTCGCAGTACTCTTGTGCCGGTTGCGGAATCAGTTTCACGCCTCCGACGCCGCAGATGTTCAGCTTCAACAGTCCCCAAGGAATGTGCTCCACCTGTGATGGACTGGGCGAGTTGTTTACTTTTGACCGGGACCTGTTAATCACCGACACTTCCAAGTCATTCCAACAAGGCTGTTTCGACCTGCTGGGCAAGTGGAAGGACCTAGGCCGGTGGAAACGACACATCTACCAGGGTGTCGCCGATACCTACGAACGCACTCACGAGTTAGAACCGGGCACGATGCTGGAAACAGCGTGGGAAGAACTGCCCGAAGAGATTCAAGACGCATGGCTCTACGGCACGGGCGAGCTGAACATTACGTACACTTGGCGAGGCGGTGCTTCTCCGATGAAGTACGGCGGTCCGTTCCCTGGCATCATCTCTGAATTAGATGAGCAGTACCACAAAACGACTGGCGCCGCCAAGATCCGCAAGCTTGAAGCTTTCATGAACGAGGTTGATTGCGTGGAGTGTCACGGCGATCGCCTGAACAGTCAGGCGCGTCATTTCCGCATGACTTCGACGGTTGAAAAATTCTCAGATAACCCCAGCCTTTCTCTTCCGCAAGTTTGTCAGCTTTCGATCGCTGATGCTTTTGAGTTCTTCTCAGAAATGAAGTTGGATCCTACGCGCGCGTTCGTAGCCGTCGAACCCATCAAGGAAATTCGCAATCGACTGGGCTTCTTGCTCAACGTTGGCCTCGATTACTTAAACCTAAGCCGCACCGCACCGACGCTATCAGGTGGCGAAAGCCAACGCATCAGGCTGGCTGGCCAAATCGGAGCCGGCTTGGTGGGTGTTCTTTACATCCTAGACGAACCGTCGATCGGACTTCATCCGCGCGACAATGATCGATTGATCAATACGTTGCAACATCTTCGAGACGTTGGAAACACCGTCGTAGTCGTCGAACACGACGAAGACACCATGCGGGCCGCGGACTATCTGATTGACTTCGGGCCCGGGCCCGGCGTCCGAGGTGGCGAAGTCGTAGTCGAAGGACACCCGTCGGAGATCATCAAATCTAAAGATAGCCTTACGGCTCAGTATCTCTCCGGCGACTTGGAGATTGAGATTCCTGAGGTTCGTCGCACGGGGGATCCGGCCAAACAACTTACGATTAGCGGCGCCCGACACAACAATCTCAAAGACATCAACATCGAGATCCCTCTGGGGAAGTTTGTTTGCGTCACCGGCGTTTCAGGCAGTGGAAAAAGCTCGTTCGTCAATGAGATTCTGGTCGAAACTCTTCGGCAGGAGCTTAACGGCGGCATCGGCGATCCGGGCGATCACGACAGCCTAGATGGAATCGAAAACCTCGACAAAATGATCGCCATTGATCAGTCTCCCATCGGACGCACGCCGCGCTCGAATCCGGGAACCTACATCAAACTCTTTGACGAGATTCGCAAACTCTACACGCAGCTTCCTGAGGCGAAGACGCGCGGTTATGCACCTGGGCGTTTTAGCTTCAACGTCAAAGGAGGACGCTGTGAGGCGTGCGAAGGAAACGGGTCCAACAAATTGGAAATGGATTTCTTGGCCGACATTTGGGTTAAGTGCCCGGTGTGTGAGGGGCAGCGTTTCAATCGCGAAACCCTTCAAGTCAAATTCCGGGACAAGTCGATCGCTGACGTGCTCAACATGGAAGTCGAGGAAGCGATTGGCTTCTTCGAAAACATCCCCAAGGTATACAACAAGCTGCTGACGTTGCAGGCAGTCGGACTCGAGTATTTAAAGATTGGACAGCCCTCCCCTACCCTCTCCGGCGGTGAGGCTCAACGTATCAAATTGGCACGTGAACTGGTCAAACGCAGCACGGGAAAAACGCTGTACCTGCTGGATGAACCTACAACTGGACTTCACTTCGCCGACATTAAACTGTTACTTAAAGTCTTGCAGGACTTCGTCGACGCTGGCAACACAGTATTGGTGGTGGAACACAACCTCGACGTCATCAAAACAGCCGACTGGATTATTGACATTGGTCCAGAGGGTGGAAGTGGTGGCGGACGTGTCGTTTGTGCCGGACCACCTGAAGAAGTTGCGAAGTGCGAGGAATCCTACACTGGCCGGGCGCTAAAAAAAGCGATGGGGCCAATTCCAGTCATCCCCAAGCCTACGAAGAAGAAGTCTGACAAACCTGAACTCGCGCAAACCGTAAAGGTACGCGGTGCCAAGCAACACAATTTGCGAACCGTCGATGCCGACATCGAGCGCGACAAGATGACAGTGTTCTGCGGGCCTAGCGGTAGCGGCAAAAGTTCCATGGCGATGGATACAATCTACGCCGAGGGCCAACGTCGGTACGTAGAGAGTCTTTCCTCATACGCGCGTCAGTTCGTCAATCAACTTGAGAAGCCAAAAGTCGAGCTGATCGAGGGTCTTTCTCCTGCGATCGCCATCGAGCAGAAGAATCTCGGCTCGACTCCGCGCAGTACCGTCGGCACCGTCACCGAAGTCTATGACTATCTTCGAATTCTGATGGCGCGTTTAGGAACGCCTTACTGCCCGGATTGCGATGCAACTATCGGCACCCAGACCAGTGACGACATCGTTGACAAACTGATGGAATACGATGCCGGCACACGATTGATGTTGATGGCCCCGATCGGCCTAGATGTCAATCAGACCTATGAGAAACTCTGGGAAGAAGTTCGGGCAATGGGCTTCCAACGCGTTCGCATCGACAATCAAACACTTAGCATTGACGACGTTCCAGAATTAAACCGTCGAAGTCGTCATTTGATCGAGATCGTCGTTGACCGGATTGTCATCAAGCCAGAATCGAGATCGCGGATCGCCGATTCCTTGGAAGCAGCTCTCTCGGTCGGTAAGGGTATCTGCAATGTAGCCGAACCGATGGACAAGGTCCCAGAGAAGCATTGGAAAGTCGTTAAACATTCTCAGCATCTCGCTTGTGAATGTTGCGGACGCAGTTTCGATCATCTGACGCCGAACAATTTCTCTTTCAACAGTCAACTTGGCTGGTGCCAGGATTGCGAAGGTATCGGCACTCAAACTGGCGCCAATCCTGCTGCTGTGATGAAAGACGGCGAACTTTCGCTCAAGGAAGGGGCCATCGGACTGTGGCCTGACGTATCGCAGACGCTATCGAAGCAAATGCTCAAAGCGTTTACCGATGGAACAGGAATCCCTGACGACCGTCCCTTCAACCAGCTCGATGCGCGACAACGCCGGATGGTCTTCTACGGTACTGGAGACCGTTGGTTCGATGTGACTGATAAAGACGAAAACGTCGTTTTCTCGTTCCAGTTCAAAGGCGT
>CAZDBE010000147.1:0-13289 GCA_964503675.1 uncultured Pirellulaceae bacterium
GGCCCGGCGGCGAAGCACTCGGCCAAGGTGGCGGCGGAATGCGTCAAGACAGACAATGTGTTCCCGATGATCCCGGCTGGTGCGGCTTTGGAAGACATGATTCTCGAGCCACCAAAAGAAAAAATGGCCAAGCCAATCGGTTCTACTTAAAAAACCGTTCCTAAATTTTGTAGCTGGAGTCGCCAGACTTCAGACTGGTTGACCAATTTCTTCATCACAAACGCGTCCTGTGCGCGGCTTTTATAACACCGATAGCTCCATGATTAAAAATATTGTCACCACGGATACTCCTGTTCCGCGCAGTAACCGCTCCAATTCTCATACTTTGTCCGTACTTGCTAAAAACAAGCCAGGTATGTTGATGCGGATCTGCCAAGTTTTTGCTCGCCGCGCATTCAACATCGACTCACTCGTTGTATCCGAAGGGCGCGATGATGAATACGCACGGATGACGATTGGAATTACAGGCGATCCCGAAGGTCTAGACCAAATCAACAAACAGGTCGACAAACTGATCGACGTGATTCATGTTTACGAACACACACCTGAGGATGCGGTCATCAAAGAGTTGGCGCTGATCAAATTCATCGCCAAAAAAGAAGACCGGACCGAAGCGTTGCACGTGATCGAGCACTTCGGCGGTAAAACAGTCGATCTGACTCCAACGTCGATGATTGCCATGATTCAGGGCGATCCAAGCAAGGTCGATGCGGCCGAAACGATGCTGTCCCAATTCGAGATCATCGAAATTGTCCGTACCGGCAGCGTCGTCATGGCACGCGGCGAACAGCTGACTTAGGATCCGTATCCACCGCCACCCGGTGTTTCGATCCTAAGCGCATCACCGGGTTCGACCTTGAGCTGAGCCTTACTTTCCAAGGCGACCTCTTCACCGGACTTGCGGATCAAAGTGTTCTTTCCTGCGGCTCCAGAATCGCCGCCTGCCAGCCCGTAAGGGGCTCTGCTTCTGCGGTTGGTCAAAAGCGATACGTCTAAGGACTTGAGAAACTCGATCGCCCGGATCATCCCGTTACCGCCACGATGCTGACCCGCTCCACCGCTACCGGTACGAATCGAAAATTCACGCAAGATCACCGGATAGCGCGTTTCCAAAATCTCAGGATCGGTTAGACGAGTATTGGTCATGTGAACGTGAACTGCGTCTGCACCGTTGGCCGTTTCGGTAGCACCCGAGCCGCCGCCGACCGTCTCGTAATAGCCGAACGACTCATCACCTATCAGCCAGTTGTTCATCGTGCCCTGACTGGCCGCCGCGATTCCTAGCGCACCTAGCAACACGTCCACCACGCGCTGCGAAGTCTCGACGTTACCGCCAACGATCGCCGGGCTGGTTTCCGGGCTCTCACCGGGCGTTGGATTGAGAAAACAATTAGGCGGGATGTGAACGGCGACCTGGTTCATAACGCCCTCGTTAAGTGGGATGTCCGAATCAATCAACAAACGCAAAACGTACATCACCGCAGAATTGACAATTGCTGGATTGGCGTTCTGGTTCCCTGCAAGTACTTCATCGGTCCCGGCAAAATCAATCTCGATTCTACGGCCGCTGACCGTGATCGCGACACGAATAGTTGCGCCGTTGTCCAACGAATCGCAAAATCGATGAACACCGTCAGGAAGTTGGCCAATCGCACGACCAACTTGTGCCGCAGCCGCGTCTTGAATGAAGCCCATGTAGGCCCTAACTTTAGACAGACCTTGCCCCTCCACCAGTTTCTCTAAGTCTCGACTGCCTGACTGGTTGGCCGCGATCTGTGCCTGCACGTCGGCCAGATTTTCTTCCGAGTTGCGGGATGGATAAGGGCCACCGTCCAAAAGCTTCTCCAGCCTCTCAAACTGGGGAACTCCACGGTCCACTAATTTCAAATTGGCGATCAGCACTCCTTCTTCGGCCAAACAAGTCGCGTCAGGCGGCATCGAGCCGGGGGTTTTGCCACCAATCTCGGCATGATGCGAGCGACTGGCGACCCAGAAGACAACTGGCCCTTTGCCATTGATAAACACCGGCGAAACGACCGTCACGTCGGGCAAGTGCGAACCGCCACCGTAAGGATCGTTGGTGATAAACACATCACCAACGCCGACCGATGGGTTGAGTCGAATGATCTCGCGCACTGTCTCACTCATCGCGCCAAGGTGTACTGGTATGTGCGGTGCGTTGACAACTAAATCGCCTGAGTGAGTAAAGATGGCGCAGCTGAAATCGAGCCGTTCCTTGACGTTAACGCTAACGGATGTCTTCTGTAGGCATAAACCCATCTGGGCGGCGATCGAGGAGAAACGTCGATTGAAAATTTCCAGTTCGATTGGGTCAGCGCGATCCAAAGACTCAACCACTTGCACGTTACCTTTGGAAGTTGGCTGTGCAACCTTTTCGATTTTCAGTGTTGTTTCTGGTCCCACAAGGGCCCGCCAACCGGCATCAATGACGGTAGTAGAGAAAGAATCTGCGATTGATGCGGGACCCGTGATTTGGTCGCCAACGGATAGTTGCGATCTTTGGATGTTCTTCCCTCCTTGTCGGTGAGCCTCCAACCCTCCCGAAGGGAGAGCGACAGGGGTTGGCCACGCCATCCTTTCAGGGCGCTGTCCTTCAGCCACAACCTGCACACGCGCGGCAACGACTTCAATCGCGCGGTCTTGAGTGTATCCATAGAATTGCAAATGTTTTGCCTCGAATAATTCCGCGGCTTGGGCGATATCGGGGCTGTCCACAACTAGGGCTCCGTCCAACCCCAGATAACGCAGTTCGAGTCTTCTCTTAACAGTGGCGTTTGCCTGCCCAAGGAGAGTAACGGCTTGGGCACCGAAAAGTTTTTCCACCGCCTCTTCTTTCAAGTCAACAAAAACGTTTCGCAAATCCTCTTTGCTGATCTGATCCGCCGGCTGCAAAATACTCTTCACCACATGAGCGTTGTGGTCCGCCATACTGATTCCAACAGCGCTCAAAATCGCACTTTGCGGATGGTCGAGGATGCGTGTCATTCCCAGCAGATCGGCCACCGCACAACAATGTTGAGCACCGGCACCGCCGAACGACATGAGTGCATACTCCTTGGGATCGTACCCTTTTGCGACCGATACGCTCTCAATCGCTGACGCCATATTATGGTTGGCAATCTCTAAAAATCCTTCCGCCAGTCTCTGAGCCGAATAGTCGAATCCTGCTTCGGAAAGTTCTAAGCACAGCAGCTCCAGTTTCCTGTGGACTGCCTGTGAGTCGAGAGCGAAAGGAAACAAATCCGTTTGAATTCGGCCCAAAAACAGGTTCATATCTGTGACGGTCAGTGGGCCACCACGCCTATAGCAAGCGGGGCCCGGATCGGAGCCTGCGCTGCTTGGACCAACGCGTAGCCGCACGCCATCGAACCAACAGACCGAACCACCTCCGGCAGCCACCGTTTCTATCGCTAACATTGGCGTCATGATCCGCACACCGGCCTTACGACTTTCGAATTGGACTTCAAATTCGCCATCATTACCATCAAAGCGCGATACATCGGTGCTGGTGCCTCCCATGTCAAAGCCAATGACTTTTTCAAACCCAGCCTGCATACCGATTCGCGCCGCACCGACAACGCCACCGGCAGGCCCCGAAAGCACAGAGTCCTTTCCGGAAAAATTCTCGCGTGTGACCAATCCTCCCGACGATGTCATCATCCGCAACTGGGAGCCCGCCGACAGATGATCCGTAATCTCATCGAGATACTTACCGATAACGGGATTCAAATAGGCATCCAAGACGGTAGTTTCTGCTCTTGGGACAATTTTGATCAGCGGAGCAACTTGATGAGATAGACGAATTTCCTCGAAACCGATCTCGGCGGCGATTTTTCCAACACGCAGCTCATGTTCTGGGTATCGGAAACTATGCATCAGGCAAACGGCGACTGCGCTAATGCCATCGGATTTCATACGAGCCAATACCATCCGCACGTTTTCTTCATCCAACGGGTGGTCAATTGTTCCATCAGCCAATACTCGTTCGCTGATCGCTACGGTGCAGCTATAAAGCGGAGCAGGCTTTTCAATCGTCAATGCGAAGAGGTTCGCACGTGCTTGGTCGCCAATATCCAGCAGGTCCGCAAACCCTTCAGAGGTCAATAGCCCCACGTTGGCTCCCGTGCGAGTGAGCAGTGCATTGGTGCCGCGCGTGGTACCCAATCGAACATCACAATCGGGCAAGGGATCGGCAAATGGAACTCCAATCAAACGCCGGATAGCAATGATGGGAGCGTGTACACCAGCATCCAACTCAATTCCCTGTGCCAATTCTGCATTGCAGGCGTCGATCAATGGCGCAACGGACAGCTTTTGCAAATCACCTAGCAACGAAAACGATTCCACAGTATGCGAAGAGATCGACTGGCCTTCGGCGTCAACTACTCGCAATGTGACTCCATTCCAGAATCCTTCTTCCGCATCTCCAAAACTGTCCGAAACGATCTCGCAAGCGGACTGAATTCTTAGGATGCTCCCCTTGGTCAAGCCACTACTGAGCACTTTCGACTGAAGCCGGCTGCCTTCAGGTGAAACAGCCAAAGTGTCTGTAAACGTTCCGCCAACATCAATCCAAAATTTCCACATGCAACTTCCTGTCTTTGATGCGGCGCATTCTAGTTTTGGTCGATCGGCCCCAACGCCCACAGACGCGAATTGGAGCGAAAGTAGATGCGATCCCCTACGATCGCGGGAGTGCTTCGAGCTGGCTGCTCCATGGACGCCACGATCTCAAGCTTGGGCTCTTTCTGCACGGACACGACGTGGATATTCCCAGCTTCATCGATCGCATAGACATGATCCTTCGTCGCCACTGGGGAACCGTTGAACCCTTGGGAAGCGCGTTTCTTCCAATGCAACTCTCCATTTCTCACGTCGTAGCACGAGACGATGCCTTTGTCGGTAAACATAAACAGCAGGTCCTCAACCACGACTGGGCTCGGCACGTAACTGGCGCTGCGAATTCGATAAGCTTCCGTAGGCGGTGTGGATGCATCGGCTGAGAGTCTCATCGCGACAAGGTAGTTACCTCCACCACCTGATCCGGCTGTTGTCATCACTAGATCGCCCGCCAACACTAGAGACGCTACGACACGTTTGGTAAACGTGTCGCCCGTTTGCCAGTTCATCTTTCCGGTTTCAGGATCAACGCTGTAAAACCCGTTGCCCGTGTTTGCTCCAATCAGCTGATCTGTTGCTCCAGCATTTTGATAAACGCAAGGCACGCCGTAGCAAACGCGCGTGGTCTCTAGTGGAGTCTTCCAAGCATCACTGCCATCGGACACGTTAATCGCAATCACTCGGCTAGTACCTGGTTCTTGACCGGGTTTGAGTTTTTCAGCTTGTTGCGAATCAACCAAAATGACCTTGTCTTGATAAACTATCGGGGAACTACCGAAGCCGTGGCTTGAAACATAGGTGCCGAAATCTCGTTTCCATTTCTGCTGTCCTTGGTGCGTCAGCGCGATCAACCAAGTGTGTTTTTCATTGGCAAAAGTGACATAGACTTGCTGCTCGTCGACTGCCAGTGTCGCCGAAGCAAAAGTATTTTTCGAATGGAGGTGGTGTTCCTTGGATTCGAATTTCTTTTGCCATAGCTCCTCTCCGGCGTCCGTAGACAAACACAACACTGTCAGTTCGGCCGTTGCCGGATCGGAGGAAGTCAGAAAAAGGCGCTCTCCCCAAACGACTGGAGAACCCGACCCTACGCCGGGTAAGTCTACTTGCCACGCGTAGTCTTCTTCCGTCCACGACGAGGGCAGTTTCGAATCGAGCGAAACACCAGAACCATTGGTTCCATGAAACTGAACCCAGTTCTCTTGTGCGACAACCACAGGCGAGGCGATCGCCAAAACAAAGATTAGAATTAGCGCCCGATGAAATAACATGAACATTTTGGTACTACGAAGATGACAGATCAAATAGACTTGATCATTGTACATGTTTTTTCGACAGATCTTCTTCGACGCTGGGAAATTTTCAGGACGGAGATCGCTAACCTACGAAAGAATATCGTTCACAACATGGCCATGCACGTCCGTCAAACGAAAACGGCGTCCTTGATACCGGTAAGTCAACAATTCGTGATTGATTCCCATCATCTTTAGTACGGTCGCCTGCCAGTCATGGACGTGGACGCCGTTCTCGACAACGTTCCATCCGTATTCACAGGTTTGGCCGTACTCAAACCCCGGCTTCACGCCTCCGCCTGCCATCCACAGGCTAAACGCCCGACCATGGTGGTCTCGACCGTAGCCTTTCTTATTGGTGATGTCTCCTTGGCCAAACACTGTCCGACCAAACTCACCGCCAAAAATTACCAGCGTATCTTCCAGCAATCCGCGTTGCTTTAGATCCTTCACCAACGCCGCCGCAGGTTGATCAGTATCCTTGCACTGAATCCCTAGTTGGGTTGCTACGTTGGCGTGTTGGTCCCAGCCGATATGCATCAGCTGAATGAATCGCACATCCTTTTCAGCAAGCCGGCGAGCAAGCAAACAGTTCCTTGCGAACGAGCCACCGCGATGAACGTCAGGTCCGTACATCTCCAGAACATGTTCAGGTTCATCCGAAATATCTGTCAGTTCGGGGATACTCGTCTGCATTCGGTAAGCCATCTCGTACTGGGCGATACGGGTTTCAATTTCCGGATCACCATAGTCGGATAGTTTCTGCTGATTCAGTTCGCCCAAATGATCAAGCATCTTGCGACGTAGTGCGCGTGGCATTCCGTCAGGGTTGGACAGGTACAGAACGGGATCTTTTCCCGATCGAAATCGAACCCCCTGATGCTTCGACGGAATAAACCCGCTGCCCCAATAATAATCGTATAGCAGTTGCCCGCAGGAATTTTCTTTGTCACGCGAGTTCATCACGACGAATGACGGTAAGTTGTCATTCAAGCTTCCCAAGCCATACGACGCCCAAGCGCCCATGCTGGGACGGCCGGGAATTTGTGACCCAGTCAGAAAGAACGTCGCCGCAGGAGCGTGGTTGATCGCCTCGGTATTCATTGATTTAATCAAACATATATCGTCCGCGATTCCACCCGTATGTGGGATCAACTCAGACAACATCATCTTGGACTTACCCCAAGCCTTGAAGGGCTTTAGCGGCGGCAGGACGGGCAGTTGCTTCTGGCGACTGGTCATGGTGGTGAGACGTTGGCCATTGCGAACCGAGTCGGGCAGTTGCTCGCCCCGTCGATTGAGGATTTCGGGCTTGTAATCGAACATGTCAATATGCGACGGACCACCGCTCATCATCAGATAAATCACTCGTTTGGCGGTGGCCGGAAAATGAAGACCTTGGCCCGCGTCTTTCGCGCTTGCTGCCAGTTCATCGCCAGCCATCAGATCTTTTGAAAGTAACGACCCAAGCGCGGCGGCACCGATACCGGTCGCGGTTCGGGAAAAGAATTGCCGACGAGTGTTGTGCCGATGATTTTGATCAAGTGGATTCATGCCTACTCCCGTGTCATAAATTCGTCGGTGTTCATTACAATCTGCATCACACAGGTGATAGCCGCCAACTCCGCAAGCTTATCTTCATCTTCTGGAACCTTTCCCGAATTACCAACTGTCAGCAGCTTCCGCGCGTCTTCATGATGGCTGGAAAAATGCAACCTACTCTCTGCAAGTGCTGACGTTAGAGAAGCCACTTCTTTCGACGTCGGGGAACGCCCTATCGCAGTCGTAAATCCTAACTTGAGAATTTCTTGGTCGCTGCCGGCATCCTCTACGCAAATGTTTTGGGCAAGCGCTCGACTGGCCTCAACAAATGTTGGATCGTTCAGCATCACCAGCGCGTGCAACGGCGTATTGGTAAGTGACGATTTGACAACGCAAGTTTGTCGGTTGGCCGCGTCAAACAAGTTTGGCGGAGCTACCGTCCTTCTCCAGAATGTGTACAGGCTGCGTCGATAAAGATCCTCCCCCGTCGAAGGCTTGTAAGAGAAACGCTCCAAGCTGAACTCTTTCCATAACCCAACGGGCTGATAAGGATAGACAGGCTTGCCACCCACACTGTCATTTAACAAACCGGAAACGCTTAAAGCCGCATCGCGAATCAACATCGATGGTAATCGAAAGCGTGAACTGCGGGCAATCAACCGGTTTTCCGGATCAATTTCAATCAAGTCTTTTCGATAACGCGAGGTCTGTAAGTAAGCTTCCGACGTCACCAACATCCGGTGGATGCGTTTTACGTCCCAACCGTGTTCAACAAAATCAACCGCCAGCCAATCCAACAGTTCAGGATGGCTTGGCAGTTCCCCTTGAACGCCAAAATCTTCAGATGTTTTAACCAAACCCGTTCCAAAAAATATTTGCCAATAGCGATTGACCGTCACGCGACTGGTCAACGGATTCTCAGGATCCACAAGCCAACGGGCAAGCGCCAAACGATCCTTATGCTCTCCATCTCCCGTCTTGGGCAAGAACCCTGGAACACCCGGAGAAACTTCTTCACCCTTTTTGTCATATTCGCCGCGCAGAAACAGGCTGGTCTTTCGCCTCTCCTTCCTTTCGCGCATCACCATCACACTCATGACCCGTTCTTGGACCTTCTTCCGTTGACCGTCAAAGCCCTTCAATTTTTTCTTTGGCTCTTTCCATTTATCAGCGGCAAAATTGAGCAAAAAATACTCCTTCAAACTGTTTACCTCGCCACCATTGCGCTCATTAAATGGGAGCCTCAAAATGCGAAATAGGTCTCGGTTTATTTTTTCTGGAGGGTCTTTCAGTGCTCCGACCTCCCACTCCTTCATCGCAGCGAGGATCTCGTCGTCGGCAGCGGCAAGTGACTCCTTAAGTGGTGCTCTCTTGGCATTGATAGCTTCGATTGCGGCGGTTTGCTCGTCGGTCGGAATTTTCAAAACAGGATTCCCGTATTGCAGTCTTCCAGCCCGGAAATCGACTCGTCCGCTTTCATCAACATTGTTGAAGTAAGCGAAAAACTGGTAGTAATCCTTCTGCGTAATTGGGTCGTATTTATGATCATGACACTGAGCACAAGCCATCGTCATTCCCAACCAAGTTGTTGCCGTCGTATCGACCCGGTCAAAAACGTAATTATTGCGTTGCTCTTCTGCAATCGCACCACCCTCACCATTGATCATGTGATTGCGGTTGAAAGCAGTAGCAATCAATTGACTGTCGGTAGGCGACTCTAAAAGATCGCCTGCCAGTTGTTCAATCGTGAACTGATCAAATGGCATATTGTCGTTCATGGCGTTGACCACCCAGTCTCGCCATGGCCACTGATGCCGGTCGCCGTCCTGCTGAAACCCGTTCGAATCTGAATACCGAGCTGCGTCCAACCAAGGCATTGCCATACGCTCACCGTAGTGCGAATTGGCCATTAGCTGATCCACCAGTCGATCGATGGCCATATCAGCATCGCTGTCGTAGCCAACAACAAATGCTTCCACCTGCTCCATCGTTGGAGGCAACCCGATTAGGTCCAAATACAACCGACGCACCAAAACATTGGGCTCGGCGCGTGGCGCGGGTTCGATGCCCTCTTGTTCAAGTCGCGCATAAATGAAGCGGTCGATTTCGTTTCTTCCCCAATCCTGACCTTTGACTTCCGGCAAAGGCGGTTTCTTGGGTGCAATAAACGCCCAATGCGGCTCGTAGACAGCCCCTTGCTCAATCCACTTTTCCAAAATCTTCTTTTCATACTCCGAAACAACGCGCCCCGACTCAGGAGGCGGCATCAATTCTTCAGCATCATCGGAATGAACCCGAAAAACCATCTCGCTGTCTGAGGGATCATCGACGTCCACAACGTACCCAGCGCCTTCGGCCGTATCGAGCCGCAAATCGGCTTTGCGATGATTCGGATCGGGGCCATGACAGTAGTAACAATTCTCAGAAAGAATCGGGCGCACGTGCTGATTGAAGGAAACTGTTTCGGGAATTGCTTGGTCATCGATGTCGAGACCGTTATCTGCCGAAAAGCTACTGCTGAAAACAAAGGCCACCAAAATCGACGAACCTATCGCCCTTAGCAACTGGAGGTGGACCCCCTCACCTTTCAGCTCCAGCATTTGTATTCTGCTGAAATCTTCCATCGCCGTCTTCTCCGCCTGCTACGTTTGAAAGCTAGTACCGAACAGTATAATCCGAAATTACGTTAGCAGATCTTGAACGACCTTCGGCGGATTTACAGAACCAATCAAACGCCGATTCCCAAACAAAGTACGTGCACGCATGTCAGTTGCGGTTACCATAATCTCGCCGTCGGTCAGCCCAACGCTACATTTCCTACTGAGCAATAAGCACGGCAATGAACGCGCCGATATCCGAGAAGTCCACAACACCATCTTCGTTAACATCAGCTTCGGCAAGGTATTGGCCACCCTGTAAGATCGATATAAATGCCGGAATGTCTTGGAAGTCAACCATGGCATCTAGATTTGCATCACCTAGCAAAACATTATTGACAGCAAGAGTTGTTATCGTAACGCTAGCCGTATCCAACCCGCCTCGACCATCACTAATTTGATAGTTGAAAGTATCGATTCCAGTGAAACCCGGGTTCGGTGTGTATGTCACCGTACTGTCCGCATTGATCTGCACGCTGCCGTTGGGTAAGCCAGTCGATATTGATCTTCGGATCGTGAAGTCAAACGGATTGGACGCGTCGCCACCTTTGTCTTCGCCGGCCGCAACGCCAACGTAAATAGTTTGGCCAGCGGTCAGGAATCCGAGCGCGGTATCGAAACTACCCGAGCCCTGTGTGCCAATCGTTTGAAGCGTCGTGACCGGGCCACCGGACACGTGAACCTTGACATTCACTCCGTCAGAAAACTGGTTCCCATTGTTTAACGTGGAATCTGTAATGGAGTACTCGCCATCTTGAGTAACCGTCCATGCGGCAATCGCGTGACGCTCAACGCCCGAACCCTCATCGGTTCCATCTCCCGGATGCGCTCCCCCGGAACTAAAGTAAGGCCAATTGGTCGTCGTCGGCTTAAATCGCCACACATCATACTGTAGCGCGGAATAGCTTGACTCATTTCCAAACTCGCCGCTGCTGTTCCACAAGTACTGCCAATTTCCAGCTGGACCCATTGAGTCAAAATCGACTTGATAATTGGCGACAATGCTACCGCTGGTCTCCGTTCCGCCTACCGAAGCGATCGACAAAGAATCTCCATCATTATCGCTGTCGTTGGACAGAACAGGGATGGTGACCGCCTCTCCCGCATCGGTCGTTGCCTGATCATTGTTCGCATTTGGATTCGTGCTGGTGAAGCTACTCATTCGAATATCATTCGAACTGCTAAACGCCTTGATGTAGACATCTCCATCAACGACAGTGAAAGTTGTTTGGGTTGCAAAACGCAAATCATCCAGAGTGGTCGCCCGATTCGTATTCTGCGGTCTGAGCGTATTGCCGAAGCCCTCAAACCTCAGCACGCTTGGACCAGTGGGACCAGTTCTTGTCCAGTACTTGAACTCAAACGCGTTCGATAGAGAGCCAGATGATAGATCAATCGCGTAATCATCCGCAGGATCAAAGCCAAAACCAACCTTGATATGTGTATTACGTCTGGATGTACCCGCGTCAATAATCTGATCCCCATCAGGCGCCGTCGCACGGAATCGAGAACCTGAATTGTCGGGATCGAAGTGAAGCATCGCATAAATGTCATTTGAAATTCCAGCGTTCCAGCCGCTCGGCACGATATCGTCGCTATCGTAAAAGAAAGGATGATTCGTGGTCACCGTCCAGCCAGCGCCGCCTCCGACATGCCCTGTTAGCGTCCCGTCCGCGTCGTAAATTGAGGCGGGAGACAAATCAAAGGGTGAAGTTTGTGACGAACCGCCACCTTGAGTCCCAACGCTGACGTGACCTCCGCTACCATCGTTTTCGAAAGAGGTATTGGTCATCACGTGACTAGTGTGCCTCAACGCTGATCCGTTGGTACGAAAAGTGTGAGCATTGCTTGCAGCAAATCCGGCAAAGTGGATTCCATCAAGCGTGTTGGCGCCATCATAAATCGTGTGGCCTGTCACTGAATCTGAAGTCTCAGCGTTCCCGCGCGAGTGACCGACGTAAAGCGTGTCGGTGATCCGTTGAGTGAACGTGATGAAGGTACCGATGTTACTGTCGGCGATGCGGTTGTCATGAAAGTTCGCATCAAAACCGCGATGATAAATCGCCACATTGTGCTTGTAGGCAGTGAATTTGTTGATTTCAGGTTCTTGTGTCGGCAACCAATTGTCACCGGCAAAATTTTCTTTAAGAGTGGCCCCCACCCCAACTTCAATATCGGAACCGCGATCAAAGTTCAAACCAGCTGGTGACGAATGCGACGAGTTAAAATCGAACTGTCGCAAATTAGTCCGATCAGGCCGCACATTGTTGTACTGAGGATCACCGGCTGCGCTTCCAATCGGACTATCCGGGAGAATGAACCAGAACCCGGTCCCCTCAGACCCCGCACTGATGTTTCCGATCCAAGTGTTGTCGGGGTTGGTGATCCAATACGCAGCCGAACTAACAAATCGCGATGCGTTCTGACCGACGTGGTCGTGGGTATCGACGATGAAGGGGTCGTTCAAGTTAATATTGGCGCCATTTGCTCCGACCTGATGAATTCCAAATGCGATGTTGGAGATGTACTGGTTTCCATTCTCCACGGCGTCTTCCATAAAGAATCCGTGGCCGTGGATGTCATGTAATACAACGTCCTCTATCAGAACATTGTGCGTGCTGTGAATCGTGACACCGCGATTATTAGAATTGGTAATGCTGGTTTGACGCAAAACATCGCCGCTGCGATCGCCTGCAATATGCCAGTGGATCGGGTAACGCCCAAGCCGACCGGTCTGCCCAAGCCTGTCCAGTTGGACACCGTCGACTGTGGTCTGGCCGGCGGTCTCCATGATCATAATATGGCCGCCAAATCCATCACCGTTATTGCCTAGGTTCTGCGTATACCTGCCGCGATCACCAAAGTTATTATCCGTATCGTGCCACGCTTCGCCTTCCACCCGTACGTTACGACTCAGCAGAGCAACCTCCGCGCGGAGATCCAAGTCCCAAGTGCGTGAACTGTTGCTGTAAGTTTCAACCTCGCCGTAGTGACGATTGCTTAACGGAGAGTTTAACGAGATAAGCGATGTTCCGTTCCCGAGGTTCCCGATCGCTGTAATGTTTCTCACGTCTTCGTCGGCGTAGTCTTCCGACGAGCTTGCGATCACAATCTGGTCACCGACTTCCCAATCAAGTGAACCGTCTGACGCGGCCGAAGT
>CAZDBE010000148.1:0-13236 GCA_964503675.1 uncultured Pirellulaceae bacterium
GCGTAACACACAACGACAGGCGTTGCCCAGAACGGGGAGCATTTCCCAGAACGGGGAGCATTTCCCAGAACGAGGAGCGTTAAGCGGAAAGTTCAGCGGCAGGTTCAAAGAACACTTGTCAGGCTCAATTCGATGCTCCAAAATACTAACGAAAACGCCAACAAAGTCCCCAAGAGAAACTTCGGATTGGCTCAGATTCTCAAAACAATTGCGTTCCACTGCACTATAAACCGATTTGGCAATCCGCTGTGGCCGAAATAAACCTCAAAAACGCGCTGACTCAGCAACTTCAGTCCCTGCACCGCTTCGGCGTCGGCGAGCTGATGGTGGCCGAGGATGGGTTGAGTTTTGATTTCTCGGATGCCAAGCAGGCAACGGAGTCATCAAAGTTTCAGGCTGAGCCGACAGGAGCTGAGGCGGTCGCAGCCCAACCAGCGCCCAAGAAAGTGGGTGTGGCAGTTCAATCTCCGGAAAAATCCTCGTCATCTCCCGTGGCCGCGGCAACGCCGGGCTTAGCGTCGCCCTATCATGGAGTATCGAAGTCTCGGCAGGAGCGCGAGCAACTGCTCTCTGTAATTCAAACGGAGGTAGAGTCGTGTCAGGCCTGCTATGAGCTGTGTCGGACTCGTACTCAAACAGTTTTTGGCGTTGGCAATCCGGAATCGAAAGTTGTGTTTCTCGGAGAGGGGCCCGGTGCCAACGAGGATCGGCAGGGGGAACCGTTTGTGGGGGAGGCGGGCAAGCTGTTGAATAAGATTTTGACCGCATCGAAGCTAGAGCGGGATCAAGTTTACATTCTGAACACAGTTAAATGCCGTCCGCCTAACAATCGAAATCCTTTGCCATTGGAGTTGGAAAGCTGTCGGGGGTTCTTGGATCGGCAACTGGAAGTGATCCGACCTGAGTTTATTGTTTGCTTGGGCAGTGTGGCGGCAAAGTCGCTGCTGGGCACGAAGTCGTCGTTGGGCATGTTGCGGAAGCAATTTCACCAGTACCGCGAGAGTAAAGTTTTGGTAACCTACCACCCTGCGTATTTGCTACACACACCATCGGCCAAGACGCATGTTTGGGAGGACATGAAGATGCTCATGAAAGAATTGGGCATCGAGCTGTAAAGTGGGGAAAGCTTCTCCCGCGCGGCTGAACGTCAATCCCGCGCTTACGCTGTAGCGTCGTCCCAGACTTTCCACCATGGCTTCTTTTCAGGTTTGCTCTTGATGGCGAATCCCCACGGCTGTCCGTTGGTGCCAATCGAACCTTGCATTTTCGCATACGCGAATATCGCCCTCGCAATTTTGGCGTCGGTCATATTCGCCTTTTGAAGATTGGCGCTGGTGAAATCGGCACCCGTCAAATCAGCACCAAACATGTTGGCTCCTTCCAAGTCAGCACTGCGAAAACTTCCTCGCAGGTCGGCGAAAAAGAAATCCACGTTCTTGAAATTGCCGTTGGCAAAGACTCCTCGATTGATCCTACAGTGACGAAACTTGGCATTTTCGGCATTGCATTTGATGAACTTACTTAACTCCATCACGTTGTCAGACATATCTGCGTCGCGCAAATCCACGCCCGTTAAATTTGCCCGTTTGACAACGCAGTTGTCCATCTTACAGCCTACCAGTTTTGCATTGGTGAAATCGCTGTCGCTGAGATTGCATCCTGTGAACCGGCATGCTGAGAAATCGATGTCGCGGAAGTCGGCTCCAACGAGATCAAGACCAGAAAGCTTGCACCCAGTAAGCGAAGAATTCTTCACTTTTAGCAAACGCTTGCCAGTCGTTCGATGTTTGATTTCAAGCATCACACGTCTCCAATGCAACGGAACAGGCCTTCAGGCTGTCCACGGTTTCAATTCACGTTGTCGCTCACTGATCGAAACCAGCAATACGGCCCAAGTAATTCAGGTGCTACAAACGATTCGAAAACTGTGCTGTGTTATTTGCGCAAAACCTGAAATTTATTTGAAGGGAGAGTCAATGTGCATGGAGTTCCAAGGTGTCTAATAAACCGCCGCCATGCTGTCTTCCCTCAACTATAACACCCGAGCATCTGTGACGCACTAAAAAACCGGTTCGTTGATGCTTTGAAGGGACAATAATCTTCGTTTCGATAATGGCTTATCTCTTGACGTTTCTCCCTCCCTGATAAGGTAAACCACGTTGTTATGAGGCTTTTGGCACGATGATTATTGCTAGATGCTCGATTTTGGCGGATTCGTTATTAAATCCACGTCCGGTTTGGCTGTTTGGGTAAAAAATAAGGCCCTTCAAGTGATTTCTGTGAGATTGCCGGGCAAGTGGTTCAATTGGCTTTCTCAAATGAGATTGCTACCAGTAAAGTGGAAATTTCTACGGGTGATGAAACCTCAAGAGCAGTTGCGAAAGCTTTCTGCCAATCACATGACGGACAAATGCATCTTCACAAGGTTCGTGGCTGCCGCGCGGAATCAAGTCTGCGATGGAGAATTATCGCGGAGTATTTATTATAGAGCAATTGTCCCAATTGTTTCATCTGTGAAGCCGATTCTGCTTCCAAAACAATTGGGACAATTGCTCTACAAAGCGCCACGTCAGCGATTCGTGTATCTTGAAAATGCAAAACTAAGATTTGGAGTGTCCGGTTCAATCGGTTGGTTTGTAAACACGCTGATCTTATTTTTGGGCTTGAACGCCGCCAGTAGTTCATCAGCGCAGACTGTTGAGAGGTTCACTAGTGCGGACAGCACAAAAGCCGGGTTAACGTTTGACGCAGATAGGTCGTTTACCCATTTGGAAAACGTGTGCGCCTTCGGACGCCGCTTCAGCACATCGCGCGGCATGATGCAGCAGCAGGACTACCTTCGTAAGCATTTCGAATCGTTGGGCGTGCAAGTGTTCATGCAGCCCTTTGTGGCTCGAAATCCGCGCGATGGGCGACAGGCGGAACTGGCCAATATGATCGTTCGGTTCCACCCACATCGCAGCAAGCGTTTGCTGATCTGTTGTCACTACGACACACGTCCTTTTCCAGACCTCGATCGCCGCAACCCTCACGGTGTTTTTATCGGTGCCAACGATGGTGGCAGCGGCGTCGCCATTTTGTGTGAGCTTGGCCGACTATTGGCTCCGCCAATTGATGATGCGGAGCTGAGCCGAGCGGCTCCGGGAGAAGGCGCTTGGAACGGCCCCCCAAAAACGGACGACGGAAAATACGGAATTGATTTCGCATTCTTTGATGGAGAAGAATTTGTTTACGTCGCTAGGCGGGATCCAATGTTCCTCGGTTCAACTCATTTTTCGAACGAGTACGTTAGGACGGGGAGCCCGCCACAATCCAAGGTGTCCTTCGAACAACGCGGCCAACGTGTTGCCGTTGGACCAGCAGATTCAAGATACGTTTTCGCGATCTTGATCGACATGATTGGCGATAAAAACCTCCAGATTTTCTACGAGGGCAACAGCCTGAGATACGCGCCGCGACTGACCAAAAGCATCTGGGACGTGGCGGCTCGGATGGAGATCAAGGAGTTTGTGCCGAAGCAAAAGCATGAACTGCGAGACGATCATTTGCCTCTGAATCAAATCGCACGCATTCCGACGTGTGACATTATTGATTTTGACTTTCCCTCCGCCAGACGCAAACATGCTTATTGGCACACCGAAGCTGACGTCGTCAAAAATTGCTCTGCCAGATCACTGGGCATTGTTGGATCGGTACTGCTACAATGGCTGAATGAAATGCAGCAACTTGCCCAATCCCATCCGTCACATTAAAAACGTCAAATGATCGATTTTGCCTGCTACAACCTGATCGCGGTCAGCGAAACATCGCGGGAACTTTCGCTGGTGTTAGGCGTTGTTACGTTCTTCGGTGGTTTGCTGACCATGTTCGCCCATCAGCGCGGCTACAAAGAGACGTTTGACCAACCGTTGAAACGCGGCCAAATCATTTTCGAAAGCCGCAAGTATCGTCGACGTATTGTGGTCGCTGGCTTGATCTCTTCGCTGGGCTTGATGATTGCAAGTCTGAAGTGGATCACCGAACCGCGACAGTTTGCCAGCCTCATCCTGATCATTTTACTCACGCTGCTGGCCATTTTCGGTATCGCCTTGATCGATATGTACTCGGTCGGCCTTCAAGCAATTACGCGGAAAAAAGAAATCAACGGCAAACAGTTGATGGAAGACTACATGGAACGAAAGAAGGCGGAACACGCTTCGCAGTCGGCCAATCGGGATGATGCAGAAGTTTAGGGACTCGGATAGGTTGGGAAGGGAATTAACCTCTGCGAATCTCAGAACCTTTGAATCGAATGTGGATCCGGTAGACCATTTTCTGACGTTTGATGATTTCCCCGGTTTTCATATCAATGCGTTCTGGGATCTCGCGGATCGTTTTGTCGATCGTCGCATGAAAGCCACGCTCGGAGAAAATATCGATCAGCATCGATAGCGCCAACGGCTCCGAGAAAATCTCATCTTCCGAATTGACTGTCGCGCGGCCGGAAAGTGCATGCCGCGTAATGATCGGCATGAACGTTTTTTGGATCACGCTGACTACTTTGACGAACAGGTCTTCGTGTTCCAGCTCATATCCGTCCAAGCGACGAACTAGATCTTGTCTGGCGTGAATGATGATCTCTTCAGCCAACGGGATGGGCCCGAGCCTGTCGAATGTTTTCGGGTCCAGTTCTAGTGAGCTTTGGTATTGGAGCTCTTTGAGGATGTTGGATTCTACTTCTTTAAGCGGGCCTTCCGCGTTGACGAAGTGGTAGTGATAAATCTCTTTGAGAGACTGGAGGGCGTCCCAAGTTTTCTCTTTGAATACCTGATATCGCCGCGCCGCTTTTTCGGGGCTCAGATCCGTCGCACGAATAGGACGCTTCTCTCCAATGCCAGTTTCTTCGACCTCTTGATTGTGGGTGACGGATTCGAAACCGCGTTTTAGTTGTCGATCGATACTGGTCTTTTCGGCGACGAACAATACCATCGCGTGGACCGTCGGACGACGAAAATGAATCGAATTCGGAGTCCCCGAATACTCATCGTGTAGTTGGTCGATCTTATCGACCAGCATTTTTAAACACTCCACCTGAACTCGAGTACGTGGGAAACCGTCCAACACCGCTCCGTCGCGAAAATCGGGTTCGAGCAACTTTCGCAACAGAATACCGATCACTTCCTTGTCGCCAACCATCTGCCCTTGGTCTTTGATGCGCTGTGCCTCGGGTGTATCCAACAGAGAGCTGACCACGATCGGTGGACAGGTCAGCCCTCGTGCGTTGGTAATGAATTGCGTGTGAGTTCCTTTTCCAGATCCGGGGGCACCGCCAAGCAGAATCAATTCTTTGGGGAAACGCAGATTGTCGTGGCCTACTTCCTCTTCCAGATCGCTCCAGACGGTTTTGAAGATGACCTGAGCGTCTTTGATCTCGAGATCGACTGTACCCGAGCTGTTGATCGATGAGATAGAATTCTTGGTCATGGTGGCAATAGTGTTAGGTTTTGATGGATCCTGAGATTCCTTAGTCGCTTAGGAATCAATTTTTGTCTTGAATCCGATTGCGCTCAAGTGGATTGCGACCTGATCGCGGCAGTCGCCCTGAATTTCAATCGTGTCTTCTTGAATTGAGCCGCCAGATCCGCATTTGTTCTTGAGTAATTTCAACAGTTTGGGAAAGTCGTTATCCTCAGCCATAAGACCGCGAATGACGGTGACAGTTTTTCCCTTTCGCCGTTTTTCTTTACGGATTCGGGCGGTTTGCTTTGCGGGATTAATCAGTTTTCTTTCCGGTACTTCCGGGGGACACTGACAATCTACTTCCAACAACCCGCAGCGTTCACACTTGGGTTCCTGATAAAACTGGGTCCCTGCAAAAAGGCTCATGGTATCTGCCTACTGTCGACGAAAGTTAGTCTGCCGTCTTTGAATTCGTTTTAAAAACGGTAACAATAGCGGCGTTTGCTGCTTAACGCGACCTCCCTGAATGACAATGCTCTTATGACAGACGTTCACGCTCACCCGTCGTTTCAGTTTAATCATTTGTTGCCCTATGGTGCCGTGAAGCCCGCTGGCGGGGTTGAGTTTTTGGTTTTCAGCCGCAATGCAACTGAAATGCGCCTGCTGTTGTACAAAGATGTCGAGGCACGCGAGCCAGAAGAGATCATTCATTTTGATCCAACTCAAGATCGCTGGGGAGACATCTGGAGCATTTTCGTTCCCAATCTTGGTGCTGGGCAGTTGTACCATTTCCAAGCCTCGGGGCCGTTTGATCCTGCCCGTGGAATGCGGTTTCACTCGGACACACGTCTGATCGACCCTTACGCCAAAGCGCTTGCTGGTGAGTTTCAACCTAGCGACGACGGAATTATTCGACCGCCCCGTTGTGTGGTCGTGGATGACTACTTTGATTGGGCGGGCGATCGGCACCTGCGTCGCGATCTTTCCGAGACGGTGATCTACGAAATGCATGTTCGTGGATTTACCAAAAGTGATACCTCGGAATCCGATGCCCCCGGTTCGTATCTGGGCGTGATCGATAAAATTCCTTACCTCAAATCTTTGGGAGTGACTGCGGTTGAACTGATGCCGATTCACGAATTCCCGATCCGCGGTACAGACGGCAAAAAGCAAAAGCTCGCCAACTACTGGGGATATTCCACGATGGCGTTCTTTTCGCCGCATCGAGGTTATGCGACCGACCCCACACCGGGGGCTCAGGTCAACGAATTTAAGCAGATGGTCAAAGCGCTTCACTCGGCTGGCATCGAGGTCATTTTGGATGTAGTCTACAACCACACTTGCGAGGGCAATGAACGTGGCCCCACGCTGTCCTTCAAAGGGTTAGAGAATTCGGTCTACTATATGCTTGAGGGCGACAAGCGATACTACAAGAATTATTCAGGTTGTGGAAATACGGTCAACGGAAACCATCCGATCGTACGCGAGATGATTTTTCACTCGTTGCGATATTGGGTCCACAACTTTCATATTGATGGGTTTCGCTTTGATCTCGCGTCGATTCTCTCACGGGATCGTTCCGGGCATCTCGTGCCAAACCCGCCACTAGTTGAAGCGATCGGAGAAGACCCACTGTTGGCCGATACGAAAATCATCGCCGAGGCATGGGATGCTGCAGGTGCGTATCAAGTCGGCTCGTTTGGCGACGACCGTTGGGCCGAATGGAACGGACGCTACCGTGACGATATTCGACGCTATTGGAGAGGCGATGGTGGAACCCGCGGAGCGCTGGCGACTCGCCTGTCAGGATCAGCGGATCTCTATCAGCCGGGGGGACGCCCTCCCTGCAGCAGTATCAATTTCATCACGTCCCACGATGGTTTTACGCTCAACGACCTCGTCAGTTACAGCCAAAAGCACAATCTGGCTAACGGCGAAGACAACCGTGACGGCGACAACAATAATTTCAGCGATAACTTTGGCGTCGAGGGCCCGACGAAACAGCCTGTCATCGATGGCTTGCGAAATCGCCAGATCAAAAACATGCTGGCGACGTTGATGTTGTCTCAGGGCGTGCCGATGCTGGTCGCTGGTGATGAGTTCCGGCGAACCCAACACGGCAACAACAATGCCTATTGCCAAGACAACGAGATCAGTTGGTTGGACTGGTCGACGATGAAGGAGAATAAGGACATGGTCAGGTTTTGCAAAAATCTGATTGAGTTTCGCAAAAACCAACCGACCTTGCGGCGCGATACATTTCTCACTGGTACGCCGACTGGCAAAGAAGGTTGGCCGGACGTCAGTTGGTACAGTCCGCTTGGTGTGGCAGTTGACTGGCACTCGGATGAGTTACCGATCATCTGCTTGTTATCAGCCCCTGGCAAAGAAGAAGATCCGAAGCAGATTGGCCGCGACATATTGCTGATGTTCAATTCCAGCTCGGCCGGATGTCGATTCCTGATCCCGGCGATTGCCAAGTCCAAAGCGTGGCGCTTGTTTATCGACACGGCAATGGACACTCCCAACGACATCTATCCAGAGTTCGACGGTCCGCTACTGGCGAAATCTGGAAGCCACACAATGCCGTTCAAATCATTGGCGGTCTACATTGCCGAGCCGAAGGCTTGAAAAGAAGCTTGGAAGCCGATCTCGCACGAGATTGGAAGACTTGCCAAAAGCCATCCAAAGTCTTGCGACTACGGCTAGTGAAAATACCCATCGGGCTCTAGCTGGCTGCGTATTCAGGTTCGTTACCCGATTTCCATTTGATGCCACAGCCCATCGCAGGATACTGCTTTTGTGGGACTTCCGTCTTGTTCAAGACGGCATCGATCGCGACAACCATATCCGCGCCAGTTGCCGGACTTTTCTCCGAGTCGTAGACGCCCGACTCAATACGCGTCGGGCGCGTTTCGTCAAACCGGCCTCGGTAAACCAAGCTGTGGTTTTCGTCGAACAGGAAAAAGTCTGGCGTGCAGGCGGCTGTGTAAGCCTTGGCGATCGATTGGTCTTCATCAATCGCGTACGGAAAACTGTATCCGCGATTGGCGACTTCTTCCTTCATCTTTTCAAACGAGTCGGCCGGATAATTCTCTACATCGTTGCTTTGAATTCCAACCACACCGATTTTACCGGCGTACTTGTCTGTGACTTCTTTGAGCGCGGCAGCCACGTGGATCACGAACGGGCAATGATTGCAGATGAACATTACCAACAGCGGTTTTCCTGAAAACTGCTCCCGTGTAACGGTCGACCCGTCGGTTGCGGGAAGAGAAAAGTTTGGGGCCTCGGAGCCCAATTTCATCATCGTCGATTCGGTTAGTGCCATTGTCTTCTATCGTTTTTCAAAAGTTTTGTAGTTTGCGGTCGGCAAGCGACCAAAGTAGGTGCTTGCCCCTCTGTACTTACAACCGAATTGTAACCTTAACGTTAACCTGTTCCAGTCGAGTTGGAGAACATACTGAGACTTTCCGAATAAGGATGTTTTGGTATCTGCCACTTCCTGTGGTATTTTCTGTTGGGTAAAGAAACAGGCCAAATTTGAATTCGCCGGGGCAATCATGATTAAACCGAAGTCTGTCGAGCACTTCATCGAAACACGTGAAAAATGGCAAACGGAAATCACAAAACTGCGTGAAATTCTGTGTTCGATGGAACTAGAGGAGACTATCAAATGGATGTTTCCCTGCTACGTTCACAATCGTAGAAACGTTGTTGGGATCGCAGGTTTTAAATCCTATTTTGGACTTTGGTTTTACGAAGGCGCGTCAATGACCGACATCAAAGGTGTGCTGATCAATGCCCAAAAAGGTAAAACTAAAGAGTTACGACAATGGCGAATGACTTCCATCAAGGACATTAAAGTTCGAGCGGTCAAAGCTTACGTCAATGAAGCCATTGCAATATCGAAACAGCCGAAGAAACAGGTTGCGGCCAAAATTATGCGCAAGGCTGATTTCGTTGAAGTACCACCGGAGCTTCACGCAGCACTGAAATCGGACAGCACTGCCGCGACAGCCTTCAGCAAGCTTTCTGTCAGTCGGCAGCGCGGATACGCTCAATTCATTGCTTCAGCAAAACGCGCCGAAACAAAAGTAAAACGATTGGCGAAGGTTATGCCGTTGATAAAACGAGGCGTCGCGATTGAGGAACTCTACCGTCGGTCGTAGATTGCCGATCCTAAGTTGTCTGCAAAATTTTCAACATCCGACGCAGCGGTTCGGCGGCACCCCATAGCAATTGGTCGCCGCAAGTGAAGGCACCTAGGTACTGGTCACCCATATTCAGCTTTCGTAAACGGCCAACAGGAACCGAAAGTGTACCGGTGACTGCCGTTGGCGTCAGGTCGGAAATGGACGCGTCCCGATCGTTAGGAACGACCTTTGCCCACTCGTTATGTGAGGCAAGCAGTTGTTCAATTTCGCCGACAGAAATGTCACGGTTCAACTTGATCGTCAACGCTTGAGCGTGGCAGCGCATCGCGCCGATACGCACGCACACTCCATCGATGGGAATGGTGTCTGGAGCGTGCCCCAGAATTTTGTTGGTTTCGGCTTGAGCTTTCCACTCTTCACGCGACTGGCCGTTTTCCAGTTGCGAGTCGATGTAAGGAATCAGGCTGCCGGCAAGCGGAACGCCAAAGTACTCCGTCGGGAAATCGTCGCTACGCATGGTCGCGGCGACTTTGCGATCAATTTCGAGAATCGCAGAAGATGGAGTTGCCAGTTCGTCGGCGACGGCATCGCGTGCGACACCCATCTGCTTCAATAATTCGCGCATGTTGTTTGCGCCCGATCCCGATGCGGCTTGGTAAGTCATGGCCGACATCCACTCCACCAAGCCTTCTTGATACAAGCCCCCCAATCCCATCAGCATCAGGCTAACGGTACAGTTCCCGCCGACCCAAGTATTGCAGCCCATATCCATCGCTTGATCGATGACGTTCCGGTTAACGGGGTCAAGTATGATGGTGGCTTCGTCCTCCATACGAAGGGCGGACGCAGCATCGATCCAGTGTCCTGCCCAGCCTGTCTCGCGCAATTTCGAGTAGACCGATTTCGTATAGCCACCGCCTTGGCAAGTAATGATGACGTCCATCGGAGACAAGGCATCAATATCGTTGGCGTCCTGAAGCACGGGCGTTTCTTTGCCAACGTCAGGTGCTTCACCACCTGCGTTAGACGTACTGAAAAACACCGGATCGATCGCCGCAAAGTCTTGCTCGTCCCGCATGCGTTGCATGAGGACTGAACCGACCATGCCACGCCAACCTACCAAACCAACTTTCATCGAATTCTCTTCCTTTGATTTCAAACACCAGCTTCATGAGCTATACATTGGGGCAATAATATAGCCGTGGTGAGAGAAATTTTCACCGCTGGGTTCGCGAAGAGAGTGCAATCGGGAAAAAAATCGTCGCAACGTTAGCTATCGACTCGTTCCAGCCAGACTTCACGCCAGAAATGCAGCATGGCCCGCGAGCAGAACCGTCGATGAATCCCCGAGCACTGGGTCTCATTGAGTACAACCGAAGGCACTTTCATCTCCAGCAATTCGCCGCTGCCTTCGTTGATGATTCGATCGATACGACGAGTCACGGTCAACGTTTTTCCGCAGAACGGCTTCATTTCCGCCAGATCAAACCATAGTCCACGGTTGCAGCCGCGCCCGTCGAGGGTTTCCACAATCTTCTCAAAAGACTTCACTTTGACCTGATCCCCAGCTTGCAGGTTCAGCGCATCCACGGGCGTCCGCTTGCAGGGACCTGCGGCATGGTCGCTTCGTCGAAGCGCTTTCTTGAAAACTAGATTCGCGATGAACCGGGCGATGGAAATCCAAGACCTCCCGTTGGTCCTGTGCTCAACAAGATACTGGTCGAAATGTAACGGCGATGACTGACGGCTTGCCGCGCCAAGTTCTGTTGCTTGGCAGCGAAAAAATTGGCCGCTGGACTTTACCTCTACTTGGTTTGACGTACCTGAAGCTAGTTGAACCAGTTTCTTCCGCACGTGCGATGGAGATGATTGGACTGGTAAAGCTGAAGTGGAGTCGGCGACCGAAGAGCTCGGCTGTTCTAGCCAATCTAATTTCCAAAGGAACTCGCACCCCATCTGGCAGTTGCCATGAAAGCAACCGTCGCAGCGATTCATCTTTAGCACCACAACATTTTGCATTTCGCGAATCTCGACGTTGCCAACGTTAGCGCAAACTTTGTTCGCGAAACGGGCTATCTGAAAACGCTGTCCACAGTATTCAAGCATCTCCGGCATAAACGGTAGCCCATCTGTCGTACCATCGGTGTCAATCACGTTGCCGATTGCTGCAGCAGATTGCACCTGTATCCAATCTCCGGGACGAAGCTGGTCTACGCAAATCTGTCGAACAGACTTTACCGAAGTAGTGCTTTGCGATTCCGTATCTGCCAGCGGTTCGGATGTAGACGCGTGCGTTAATTCGGTTTTCGGTTCGATGATATTCGACATGGGGGAAGCTAAATTTCGAAATGCTGATTGAGTTCCTCAGATCTTCTTAGCAATCGTAATCATCTAGCTGCAGGAACCTTGTAATCCACCATACCAACGATGTGAAAACTTGCGAATTTGGATACACTACGAGGACAAATCGCGTTCCATACTTCCTTTGCCGAGCCAGTTTTGACGATCCATATCCCCGTACTAATGAACAAAGTGCTTGATGGCCTGAATATTCACCCATCTGGGGTGATCGTGGATGGGACGTTAGGCGGAGCAGGACATGCGGCCGAAATCCTCAAGCGGCTGGGCCCAGATGGGCGTCTGATTGCTTTTGATCGTGATCCAGAGGCCGTAGAAGAGGCCGAGGAGCTGATTGATGATCCGCGAGCGACCTTTATAAACGCGAATTATGCGGATGCTCCCGAGCATTTGGTGCATATGGGGATCGAAGCGGTTGATGGCGTACTATTGGATTTGGGGCTGTCTAGCGACCAATTGGCCGATCGCGACCGAGGTTTTAGCTTTCAGTCCGATGGACCGTTAGATCTGCGGTTCAACCCATTAGAAGGCGAAGCGGCGTGGAAGATCATCAACCGATTGGGGGAGAAACATCTTGCGGACATCATTTATCAGTATGGCGAGGAACGACTCAGCCGACGTATTGCCAGAAAAATCGTTGCTTGGCGTCAGGATACTGAAATCAAAGCCGCCTCTCATCTTGCGCGGCTGGTCCGCAGTTGCTACCCGCCGGGAAAGAAAGGTTCCATTGACCCAGCCACACGCACGTTTCAGGCTTTACGAATTGAGGTCAATGATGAGCTTAAATGGGTCAAAGTCGCGATGAAGCGTTTTCCGCAGATTCTCAATCCCGGTGGACGCCTAGCTGTAATCAGTTTTCACTCTCTGGAGGATCGCATTGCCAAACAGGCGATCGCGGAAAACGACATGCTGGAAAATCTAACGAAGCGACCGACCCAAGCCAGCGAAGAAGAGCTTGAAGAGAACCCAAGATCCCGTAGCGCGAAGTTGCGCGTGGCTGAAAAGAAGTCAAACTCGGGAATCTGACTCCTGTCAGAATGAGTCATCTAAGCGGTTTAGATCTTGTGCTTTCGCCAATTGGTTTGATAGCAACCAAAAAGTTTAAATTGGTATTTTCTTGTTGCGCGAAATCACTTAGGCCTTCTTGCACTACGTGTTTTTCAAGGTTTTAGACGTTGTTTTTTCTAACGGCTGGTGGATTCGGTTTAGACAAAAAAGGTTCAAAAAAAATGTGGTTTGATTCAAGAAACCTGCCTTGACCGTGTTTTCGCAATCCAATAAC
>CAZDBE010000149.1:0-13218 GCA_964503675.1 uncultured Pirellulaceae bacterium
ATTTCATCCCGGAGCGATTAAGTTCTATAAGGAGGCTGGACTCTGGCCGGAGTGATAAATTGAGAAAGTTAAATTGACAATTGTAAATTGAAAAATGGGTGGTGTTTCGATGCCTGTGGATCAACGAGGGGAAGATTTAGAAGACAGGCTGCTTGAGTTTGCCGCTCGTATATGAAGACTCGTCGATGCTCTTTCAGACAAACGACTGGGACGGCATGTTGCGGGACAACTAGTTCGCAGCGGCACCTCTCCCGCCCCAAACTATGCCAAAGCATGTGCGGCAGAAAGCAAGAGGGATTTCATTCATAAACTTGGCATTGCGCTGAAGGAACTACGGGAGCCACGTACTTGGATAAAGCTTATACTGAAGTCTGATATGCTTCCTTCGGACCGAATCGAACCGTTGCTGGACGAATCAAATCAGCTCTGCAGCATAATAGGCAAGTCCGTAGTGACTGCTAAAGCCAGCCTGCCTAAAAAGTAGAGGTTTGACCACTCATTCATCCTTGCGCTGGACATCTTTCAATTTGCAATTGTCAATTTAACTTTTTCAATTTCTACCTTTAATGCCCGAGCCGCCTCGTACCTCCAATCTCTACAACATCCTCGCGGTGCTTCTGTCGCTGTTTGTTCTCGCTGCTGTCAACTTCAACCTGTTTGATCAGCAGCCCAACCTCGCCTTGTTTGGAATGCTTGGTCTGGTCCTTGTCTTCCTGCGGTTGCCATTGTTCAAGTGCTGCCCTGATAATCTGCCGTCGCGGATCGTGAACACAGTGCTTGTTTGCGCGACGATCGTCGTGTTCAGCTACATTTTTGTCCAAAGCGAACGAATGTTTGAGCGTTTCTGGATCGACGGTACGCTTTTGGGAGACCGCGCCGGCAACGAGAAGCTGATCGACTACATTGTCGCCGGAATTGGTTTGGTGTTGGTGCTGGAGGCAACGCGACGAGCGATCGGATGGACGTTGCCGATTCTCTGCCTGATCTTTATCGCCTACGCTTTGTACGGCCAAAGCATGCCAGACTGGCTGTTTCCGCATCGAGGTTCTAGTTGGCAACAGATCGCGCAGAAGACCTTTCTACAATCCGGAGGAGTGTTTGGAATCGCGTTGCGTGTGATGTTCATGTATGTGTTTCTGTTTGTGCTGTTTGGCACGCTGCTTGAGCAAACTGGTGCGACGGGGTACGTAATCAAATTCGCGCGGCGGATGTTCAAGAACAGCTCAGGCGGTCCTGCGAAAGTCGCCGTCGTCAGCAGTGGCTTGATGGGATCTCTATCTGGCAGCGCAGTGGCCAACACGGCAACGACTGGTACGTTTACGATTCCGCTGATGAAGAGCGCAGGTTTCAATTCGGAATCGGCCGGCGGTGTCGAGGCTGCGGCAAGTTCGGGAGGAGCTCTTATGCCGCCCATTATGGGAGCTGGTGCGTATATGATGCTGGAGATGGTGGAACCGGCGGTGACCTACGTTGAAATTATCAAAGCCGCTTTGATTCCAGCGATTCTGTACTACACGGCTCTGCTGATGACTGTCCATTTTCATGCCAAACGTATTGGTGCCGCTCCTGAAACGGATATTGATGATGACGAGCCCATGTCGTTCTATCAGGGCGTTGTGTTTTTCGGATCGTTTGTGATTTTGATCGCGATGTTAGTTTCGGGGTTCACGCCTTTCCGTGCGGTCAGCGTTAGTTTGATCGGGATTCTAATTCTGAGTCTTTTCAGCAAGTTCACACGACTCGATCCGCAGAAAATTCTTAGTGCCTTCACCGGCGCAGCCAAAGGCGGCATGGCCTTGATCGTGGCCGCTTCTTGTGTCGGGATTATCCTTGGCATCGTTGATATGACTGGACTGGGCGCAGCGTTGCCAGCGAAGGTTCAAGCGTTTGCCAATGAGAGCGCCATTCTGGCTTTGTTGTTACTCATGGTATCGACCATCATTCTTGGGATGGGTTTGCCGTCGGCAGTCTGTTATCTGCTGATGGCGATACTCGTCGGCTCGGTTTTAGATACGCTTGACACTCCACCGCTGGCCGCTCACTTGTTCATTTTTTACTTTGGCATGATGTCGATGGTCACTCCGCCGGTTGCTTTGGCCGCCTATGCTGCCGCCGCGATCTCCAAGGGGGACGTGATGCGCACGGCGTTTTCAGCGTTCCGATTCGCACTAGTTGGATTCGCGTTACCTTTCGCCTTCGTCCTCAAGCCCGAACTGTTGATGCTGACCAAGGACAACCTGCCCGCCGGTCCATTGATGATCGCTGCCACCGTCGGCATTACGTTGATCGCGATCTGGGGGCTGAGTGCATCGATCGCAGGATTCGCCTCTAAACGCTTAGGCCTACCGATGCGAGGCATACTGCTGTTGCTAAGCCTGACGATCTTCTTCACTCGCTGGCAGGATGTTCAACTGGCCGCTCAATTGGTCGCAGCGACCGGGATCTTCGTTCTGCTGATTTGGAACGCGAAGTTTTTGAGCGCGGATGCTCAATGATGGCGAGAAATTGCAAAAATTCTGGCAGAATTCAAATGATCAACGTCGGCTAACTAATTGATCTGAACGCCAAAAGTTTGTCGTTCGAACTGTCTTAGCCTATCGCATCTGAATTGACGGAGTTAGTTTTTAGAAAACCACTAAATACACGAATGACATGAAAGTGAGATGAGCATAATTTTCGTGTTGTTGGTGTGTTTCGTGGTTAGGTGATTTGTTCGTCCATCCGCCGCCGCTGCTGTTTAGCATTCCAAAACACCTAGTCGTTAAGCTGTGTTTGAGTACGTGGCGGCAGGGAAACAAGCTACCTAAAGACTCTTCAAGTGATCGATGCTTTGTCCGATACTCTTGATTGGGTCGGGAGACTGATCCTGTTCGACGTGGCAATTTACAACTCCGATCTCACTAGCCAGTTTCATCACGGCGGCCATGTCTATCGTGCCGTCGCCACATTCTTCAAACGCGTCCTTAGGAACTTTGCCTTCGTCGTAGATCACGGCTGTTCCTTCCTTTATATCTTTCAAGTGGACCTGTGAGATTCTTCCGTTGAGCTTCTTCATGGTCTCAAGCGGATCCCATCCACCAAGCTTCGCCCAAAAGACATCGAATTCAAACTTCACCAAATCGTTGTCCAGTTCATTAATCAGAACGTCATAGGCTGTGGTGTCGCCGGCAATTTTCTCAAATTCAAACGCGTGATTGTGATAGCACAATTGAATGCCCGCATCTGCGGCTTTCTTACCTAACTCATTGCTGCTTTGGGCGACGCTCTTTATCTGTTCGGAAGTCTCACGGAACCCCTTTCCGATATAGCCGAAAACCAAATGCTGAACTTCCATTTTCTTGGCTGCTTCGACGATCTGGTCAGTCGTCGGAACGCCGGCGTCGCTAGGTTTACAGACAGCCTGCCAATTCATAAATGATGAAGTGACACTCATCCCTAACTCTCGGGCTTGCGCGGCGTATTCCGGGGTCTCCATAACGTTCCCGAGTTCAACTTGCTTGTAGCCCGCATCAGCCACGGCCTTGAGCGCCTTCTTGGAATCTGCCTTCAGCTGATCGCGAATCGTCCATACTTGGAGCCCAATCGTGTCCATGTACTGGGACTGCTGCGGCATCGCATGTAGTGGTCGTGCCAATTGAGCAGTAAGAGCGGCGGCACTGAACGTAGCAGACGCTTGAAGGAAGGTTCTACGTTTCATGGTTCAATTCGTGGAAAGAGAGATTGGTGGTAAGGTGGTTGCGGATTGTCTATTCGTATGTGCAAAGATACGCGGTTTGAACATT
The DNA here is from genome assembly GCA_964503675.1 of uncultured Pirellulaceae bacterium. GTDB lineage: Bacteria > Planctomycetota > Planctomycetia > Pirellulales > Pirellulaceae > Mariniblastus. The sequence goes on from CAZDBE010000149.1 coordinate 3,783, forward strand.
TACCTTGAGGTGAAATGTTTCGTCAGCTGCAACGGTGAAGTTATCGCCAGCATTGTATGGCTTGAATTCCGACTCTCTCGGCAACTGCACGTTCAACTGACCGCTGACGACCGTCACGACTTCCTTCTTGCTTGTCGAAAACTCATACTCTCCCACGTCCATTACCCCGACTGTGGCGGGAAGAGTAGCGGTTTGAAACGAAATCGATTTTACTTTGCCTTCAAAATATTCGTTCACGTCCATCGCGTCGGTCTCACTTTTTTGTTAGAGGAAACGGGGCTGGTCAGCCAAAATTGATCTCCTCGGCGACACCAGTTTCCTTGGTGTATTGAAGATCGTTACTTGAAACAGATTCTAACCGCCAAAATCAAATGTTGCTATCGATGCTTAACGGCGTCGGGACCTTTTGCAAAACGAAATAGGCTTAGATAGCCCACACTTCGATAATGCTCTACGGCTGTTGCTGTCTTGCCTTCGCCTGCTCTTCAAACAGTTCGGATTCGACCTTGCCGAGCTCCAACATAGCGTCGTAAGCCTCTTTCGCTCGTTGTGCCACCGGTTCAAGATCGACAACCAAATTACCGCCTTTCTCCACAGCAATCTTGCCCAGTTCATCCTCAAGTTTCATCACACTTGCGTCATTGCTGAGAACAGCCGGAGCGCGAACTTGGGCATCTGCTTCCGCCTCGGTCAGCTGGATATTAAAGCGTTGGCTGGCAATCGAAAGCTCAAGTCTTTGATTTTGATTGTCATCGTTACTGCTCTCTTCCGAACCAGAGTTTCGGACTTTGTTGCTTCGATTTTCTTCTCCCGGGCGACAGACAAGCTGGAAGCGTGGGACACTGCCGATCCTGGCGACATTGAAAAGATGATTGCTCTTGAGCTGCCCCGTTGCAACGTCCAGCATCGCAACCTGAATCCTCGTCTTACCAAGCGTCGCTTGCTTGACTCCCTTTTTGGACGGTCGGTAATTAGCGCGCCTAGCCAACATCAGAAATGGGCTGTCGTAGGGAGTTCCATCGAGCAAACCGAACGACTCGACCCGCACGGGATTATCCCAGAGTGCTTTACCTGTTTCGCGGTCCACAGCAAAAATGTAGCCTTTGCCTAGCCAACCATGTTTCTTGAACTCCGAAAATTTGAGCTCAGTGGTTTTGTCCACTGCTATTATTGAGTTCTCTCTTTGGGTAGTACCTACGGCGCAAATATATCCTTGGGCCATCGGCACTACTGAAAGCGTTGAGTCAGAAATATCAGTCAGACCCTCGATTTGCTGTTCAAACCGGACCTTACCCGTTGCGAGATCTAGCAGCGACAGAATCCCGTCCTTGGTCAACACCGCGATGCTGGTTTGGTCTACCTGCCTAGAAATGGTAGGGAAAGGAAACGTGCGCTCCCAAGAAACCTCTCCTAGATCGAAATCAAATAGCTGCAACTTCAAGTCAGTAACCGGTAGCTCGGAAAATGGATCGTCCGGCGTCGAAGCTGGTGGATTAGATGAATCGTCCTCGGCTTTGCCACGGATGCTAGATTGGAATAGGTGGAACTGATTGTGCCCTTTCGAGGTCCATCCATTCAATTTCGAGATCTTGCCACCCGCAATTCTGCGCCCAGAGAGTTTGTCGAACGTTTCGTAGATTCGAAGATGGTCCGCCCAGATAGTAATACGGTCATTGCCTTCCTTGATCATCGAAGACCGCGGGATTCGGTTGCGAACCCATCGAAGCTGACCGGTGAATAAGTCTACGCATTTCAATTCAGAACCGTCAACGAAACAGACGCCACTGGATCGTGGTCCACCGAATACATTCTTAGTCGAAGTTCCTTTTTCAAGCCGAATTGACCACATGATTGGATCTATACCACGCACCATTCGAATCCAGTCCAACGCAAAGATCTCTCTACCGATACAGAACAGCATTACTGAATTCTTTAGGAAGATTTTTCCTGTGTTCCGTGACTGGAACGAGTCCAAGTCTCCGTTAGTCCGAAGGTATACCGAACGTACTCGGCGGCCAAAGGAGTCGTGAATTTGAAGTTCGGCGCGTGACACTTCATATCGGAAAACGAGTTTATGAATCTCTTCGACATCCGTTTCGAGAATGTCGCACTTGTGTCTTCCATCGCCAAACGGGACTTGCTCAGCGTCTCCGATTTGAGCCACTTCTCGTTTCCATTGAACGCCACCTAAATTGAATCTTGGTCCACGAAGAACAGACCTGTCTCTGGCTAGTTTGAGATATAACTGGTCATCGTAAACGTTTTCTCGGAGCGCCTTACTCAGCGATTCAGCTTGCTCACGCATTCTCACAAGCTCCTTGGGATTTGCGTCTGTGTTGCTCTCCTTTAGGCGATTGATCAATGACGTGGTTGTCGAAACATCCTGCTGATCGATGGCAATCTGGCCAAGCAATGCCAGCCGCTCGGCAACGACTTCGGGAACTACTCCGTCGTCGGTCCAATCGCCCATCAAGAGACTTTTAGCCTTAATGTGCTGCTGGCTGGAAAGTAAACGGCGTGCAGTGTCAACGATCAAAGCAGGGTCAATCAGATTCTGCGGGAACAGTTGCAGGTGTTGAAAGAAGGTTTCGGTTTTCTGTTCCTTGAAAGACTCGAGGTGTTTGGCGATCAATACCATCAAGTCTTCCTTGGTCATCTTATTTTCAAGGTTCATCTTTGACTTGGCGATCACACGACCGGACAATTGAGATAATTGCCATCTCAACCAAGACGTTCTGGAAATTTCCACAACTCCATTCTGTTTGGTATTGGATATTTCGGGTGTGAGATCGATGTCGTTTACAAACAGTTGTACCAACTCCCGTCCAGCGATATCGGCTCCTGGTTTAATCGCGTCTCGATCGGGGAACTCAACTCCGTTGGCGATCTCCAACAGCGTACTAAACGCCTCCTCATAGCGCTGTGACCTTACTAAACCGTCCACTTTTCCTCTCAGCAGCTGACGCAGGTCGCGCTCTTTGAAAAGACCTTTGTATCGGCTAAAGATGGCCTCGGCCTGCTTGAAATCCACAGCAATCATCTCCGTCAGTACCTCAACAAGGACTCCGGCGTAGGAAGAGTTGGGGAACAGGTCATAGGCCTCGCTGATAAGACGCGCCGCCTCTTGGTAGTTCCGTTGCTGCAGTTCAAGCTGAGCCGCAATCGCGAGTCGCTCGTGCCGCTTCCAACGGACTTGATCTGGAGTCTCTCCGCTGGTCTCCGCAAAATCAAAAATTCGTTGAACAGTGACGTCGCACGGATAGGCGGCAACGTGATCGAGTCCTACTGAGATAATGTCAGTATTCCACGGATATAGGTTCCCCAAGACACGCTGCGTATCGACAACCTTGCTGATGGACTTTCTGCCTTCGTTCAAATCAAACCGAATCAGTTTCTTCGAGGTCGTTGGCAGGTAGTAACTGTTGCCTTGAGCGTAGCCGTGCCCACTGACCGTGCCGTGTGTATCAAACGGGATCTTCCAAACGACTTCCCCTGATTCTATGGAAACCCCACGTAAACTACCGGGCTCCACCAAAATTATCTCGCCGTTCCTAACGGCAGCGACATATAGGGAACTTTCTCGCCTAAGCGTTTTGGCCTTTGTGCCTACCTTGCCCCAGCGGGAGCGGCCAGTCCTAAGATCGATACAACATAGCGCTTTTGAATCGACTGGCGTGTATACGACTGCACCATCAGATATTTTCAGCGTCGTGTCGCGCCAAATTTTCTCATAGGACTTCCAATATTGGCTACTTTGTGACCTGCTTCGACCGTCGCGTATGATATCGGGTTCAGATAATTGGAATCCCCATTTCAGCGATCGTGTGCCGATATCTACAGCGACAATTGCGTTGAGTCCAGTCGGGCAAACGACAACCCCGTCGCTTGCCGACGGTGTAGCACCTGTCAGACGCCTGACGTCATCATGAGAGAAATCGACCGTGTCTTCGGTCGATGCCAATTCTTTCTCCCATTGCAGGCTGCCGTTGTCCGCATCGAGAACGACCAGTTTAACAAGTTGGTCTTGGACACAAATGCAATACAGGCTGCCATCCAATGGTAAAGGAGAACCTAAGAAAAATGACCGCGCGAGTTTACCTTCGTCGCCACCGGACACACCACCGACCTGCCAGACGAGCGCTCCTTCGGATGCAACGTCGATCGCACACAATTCGTTGTACTTACGTAGGTCCGTTGGTGACTCAAATCGACCACTGCCGTATTTCTGCCAGTCATTCTTCGTGGTTGCAACTCCAGGATTCGGTATGCAAAACACCATTTTGCCGTTACTAGCGATCTGACTGAAAATGGTATCTTGTAGAACACGCTCGTAGAATTTCGTTCTCCGTGCCTGTTGGCGTTTCCTCGTTGGCCCCGCTTCGATACTTTCAGGAGATACGCGCGCGAACTTCTTTTGATTTGAATAGCTTCCCTCCAACGCCGCTTCGGTCCCTGGAAAACTCCAACGGCGCTTGCCGGATGTCGCGTCGATTCCCAACATTTCCTCAGCTGTTCGAACCACAATCGTATCGCCGATCGTCAACACGTTAGTCTTGGGAACCGGTGGCACCTGGTACTTAGCCATCAAGTCCACCCGCGTTTCAAGCTCGCTTGCAGATTCGTATTCTCCCAGCGTTTCACTTGACCAGCGCGGACTGAAGAGAGGAAATCCCGGTCCAGTTTCCGCATTGCGCTGAGGATTACCCTGCCACATCAACCATTGGCTGACGGTGGCGTTCGACTTCAATGGTGAATCTCCAATCAGCGCTGTCAACCACTCAAGCGGTTGCTGGTCGTCGGAGTATATTGGAACCTCGCGCTGGAAAAATGTTACTTTCTCAACTTTCATTTTCTTAAGCCGCTCCAACCGGGAAACGGAAGTTTCTGCCTGATTGGAGAGGGTACAGGCGATCGCTGAAAGAATGGTTAGCTCAGGATCATATAATTGCCGCCCGCGGGGAATTTCAATCAGCTTGGCAAAAGCACTTTCGGACATTTCAGGACGACCACGATTGAGCCTATGATGTCCGAGCAACATGGTCGCTTTTAATCCAGCATCAGTGTACAGATACCTTTCCGACACAAATTCAATTCCTCGGTAATCACGTGCCTCAATTGCTTTCTCCAATAGCTGTGTCGAGCGCGTTGAATATTTCTCTCGGTAGGCAGAACGCTGGTCTTCATTCATCGTCCCCAGCAGATTTATTGCCTTTTGACGTAGGCTGATCGCGTGTCCCCATTCTTGATCGTCGGGGACCAAGCAATCCTTGAGCGCATCATCGTCTAGCATTTCGCCGATAAGCAGACAGGCTCTTTCGTAGTCCCCCTTCTTGATCGCGGCTTCCGCCAGACGCAAGGGTCTCAACAGTTGTCGAGTTACGCCCGTAAAAACCGTGGGGCGACTGCTGAATCGACTTCGTTGGTTGCTGCGATTGAGCCCACGTAGCTGCGCGTGAGCGGATTGAACGCAATCAATCGCCGCAAACAGAATCGCGCTGGTCAACAATGTCACACGAACAGCGTGTCTGAAAAGTAGGACGGAAAGCTGACGGCGACGGATCGAGCGAGAGCAATTAGGAAACGCGCAACTCATTTTAGTTTTTCTCTATCGACTATAAACTGGGGAAATCGCCCGGTAGTGTTTACTCTCAATTACTCGTCAAAAGACCATTAGTCTTCTTGGGCAAACGAAATGGGACCCCATTTCATATATGTCAGTCGCGTCATTTACGTTTGCGCTTGCGTTTCTTTTTTGCCCGCGGATCGTTGGCCGATTGTTTCTCTCGTGCTTTCTTCTTTTTGAACTCGTTCTTACGCCGGGTATTACTTTCCGCTTTCGCAGCTGCTTTTTCGGCCACGGCGGTGTTCACCTCCAATCGCTCTTTCTCCATCATCTCAGGCGTTTCGAGAGTAATTAGCCCCAGTTTCCCAGCACGAAATTCTGTTAAAAGGATACGAGATGTCTTGTCCCAATCGACCACTCCTCCACGGCCAAGGCAGCCACGTTTCTGTCCTATTTGGTCCATCAGTGCGATGACATCCTCTGGTTTTTCAGCAATCCCGTAGCGCTCCAGCAATCGCTCCGGTAGCGTCTCCAGCAAATACTTTCCAAGAAAAAATCCGACCTCGGCGTAGTCCATCGCCGTGTCTTTGATCGCGCCCGTCGCGGCAAGACGCATGCCGCTGTTTGGATTTTCTACGTTGGGCCACAACACACCCGGAGTGTCCAATAGGCTGACTCCATCGCCAATGTTGATGCGCTGTTGCCCTTTGGTGACGGCCGGTTCATTGCCGGTTTTGGCAATCGATCGTCCGGCCAGAATATTGATCAGCGTCGATTTTCCAACGTTTGGAATCCCAACAATCATGGCAACGATGGGGCGTCCAGAATCAGCGCGTTCCGGTAGCATCTGGTGACAGTAGTCTCTTACTCGTCGGATCGAGGATGGGTTAGTCGTTGTTACGGCTTTGGCACGCGTGTTTTGTTGTTGGTCTAGGTACTGTTGCCATCGCTTAAGCAAACTGACGTCCGCTAAGTCGCTCTTGCTGAGTAACTTGAGTGTCGGTTTCGTGGCACGCAATTCGGCCAGCATTGGGTTTTCGCTGCTGTACGGAATCCGTGCGTCCAGCAGTTCGATGAACAGATCGATTTTTGGTTGGGCTTCCTGAATCTGCACACGAGCTTTGTGCATGTGACCTGGGAACCACTGGATTTGAGTCATCGCTACTTCACTACGGATGGGTTGTCGCTGGTCAAAACGTGTGCGCGTCGGAAGTCCTAAGGCGGCGCCTAGACTCCCCCAGTCAAAATCTTTGGCAGGACCAAAGTCGCTAGATTGTGTCTTGAGACTGTGGATCATATCCCACGCCGTCACATGTGGATGATATTGCTCCGACAACAGTTAGCAGCCCGCCCGGATCAAGGAACTCGTCCTCGGTGTTCGGGTTTTGTTCTTCGAAATGGAAGATATCAAAACGTGACTCGCACGTCGCCATTTTTTTAAGGGCCCCTTGAGTATCGGGAGTCAGCGTCAGGTTTCGCAGTTCTTCCTTGATCTCACCCAATTGAGCGAGCACTTCGGGTCCATTCACGTAGACGATATCCATCGCAGAACAATCCGACGCAAATTTTATCGTCGCCGATTCGAACTTACCGTCCTCTTCTCTAACGTTCTCGACAACGCACCGATGCCCTAACTGTTGCAGCGCTGCATTGACGGCGTCGAGCGTGGGGCGATTTTCATCCTTCAGATAAATGAAAAATGTGTCGCAATATTCGTATTGGCCATCTTCAAACAGTGACAAACCAGAGTCTCCATTAATGTTGTGTGGACTCTGATTCTAGCAATTTTTTCATTAGAGGACAGCTTTGGAACGGCCGTGAAGAGATGTTCTTTCAGGAAAGCCGAGGAAAAACCATACCAGCACTTCACAATGAGCCAGTTATCGCACCGGAAACGTGCGATTAGTGGCAGAAAATCAGCGGAAGCCGTGAGACTCGAACTCACAATCCGCTCACGCAGCCGCCTGTTTTCAAGACAGGGTCCTCATCCAGCCGGATGACTTCCAAGACATTGTCTGGTCGAAGTACAGACAGTCTGAAGGTCATGCGGTTCACCGGAAAATCGTAGGCACGCTACCAGAGCAAGGCTTGCCGCTGGCTTCACTTGTCGCAGAGCTGCCTAGCCTAAGGTCGCTTAATAGCGAATGCCGGGTTGCTGGTCGTAGTTCTGAGCCGACCTAAGAGGTGGCTGAGTAGGTGTTTGGAAGGCTTTTGGCTTTAGCCAATCGAACGCCGATTTCTTCTGAGCTGATTGTTGCTGATTGAGTCCGGGTACTAAACCACCAAGCGCGTTACCCAGCATCTTCTGGCTCATCTCTTGCTTCTTTTGTCGCGCCCATCCGGTCGTTTTGTCGACGAAAGATTTTGATGACTGATTTAGTTTAGATAGAAAGTCGGTCCCCGTGTTCGGGTTTTGTCCACCACCAAGGGCCGGTAGTAGGCCCTGTAAACCTTGTAGCTTTTGAAGACCTCCCATCGCCCCCTGAGTCGTTTGTTCGCTCGCGCCACCGTTGATGTTGAAAGCCTGACCGATTTGGCTGCTCAAGCTTTCGCTAGTGTTACTGCTGCCGCCGAATAGGTTGCCTAACGCACCGCCACCGTTTCCACTACCGAATAGATTGCCCAAGCTAGGAGCGCTGTCTCGAGCGGCTTGATAGCCTTGGGGCACTTGCGCTCTTGTGAGATCGGCAGTGACCAACAAACAAAAGACGATCGCAACGAGTTTCATAAGTTTCATAGCTTGTCCCAGTAATTCAAAACGGACTCTGGCCGTTGTTTGAGGAAAGGAAAGTGGCGTTAAAATCCGACGGAGTCTTTCAAAACGACCGACTGCTGTCTATACATATTGGCCATTGATAGCATTACAGCATTTTGCCTCACAGAGGCAGCGTAGAGTCGGCTATATTGGGGCGAGATTGCACCAGAAGCTGAACAGAACGTGGAACGTACTTATGAAAACCATCGGATTTATCGGAGCTGGCCAGATGGCTCAAGCTCTCGCAGCAGGGATCGGCAGCGCCTACGACGAAGTTACCTTCGAGATCACTGACCCCAGCGACGAAGCCAAAACCTTGTTCTGCTCCAAGGTCAGCACGTCGGTTCAGATTCGCGAATCGGCAGGCGAGATATTTCGACACTGTGACGTTGTCTTTTTGGCGATCAAGCCGCAATACTTTCATGCGGCTCTTGAAAAATCTGTTATCCAAGAATCGTTGGGCGACCAATCTGCTTCCCCGCTAGTCGTGTCCATCGTTGCGGGGGTTTCAATCGACTCCATTGTCGAGGCGACGGGCGTCTCACAAATTGCGCGCGTGATGCCCAACACTCCATGCCTGATTATGGAAGGCGCTTCGGCTGTGTCGTTTTCAGATTCGGTTTCTCCCGAGCAACAACAACAGGTGTTGGACCTTTTAGGCGCGGTCGGGACAGTGGTTTCAGTTCCGGAGAGCTTGATGGATTCCGTCACCGGCCTTTCTGGTTCCGGTCCGGCTTACGTGTTTACTTTTATTGAATCCCTAATCGACGCCGGTGTGTTGACAGGTCTACCGCGTGACATCGCACGAAAGTTGGCCATTCAAACCGTCATCGGAGCGGCACAGCTCGTCGCCCAATCAGAAGAACATCCGGCGGTGCTACGAGACAGGGTCACCAGTCCTGGTGGCACAACGATTGCGGGGCTAAAACAATTGGAGGTTAACGACTTTCGCGGTACCGTGATTCAGGCCGTCGAAGCCGCCACCGGCCGAGCCAAAGAGTTGGGAGCCAAATCATGAGCCCGCACACGCGCTTAATCGTTTTTGATTCTCCGATCGGCTGGATTGGAATTAGCCATTGCGATCTCGTGCTACAGCGCGTGCGGATTGGTCACAGTAG
>CAZDBE010000150.1:0-13202 GCA_964503675.1 uncultured Pirellulaceae bacterium
GTTGTGTGTCGACGAAGGTCGCCAACTGTCCAAGGGAGAAGTGCTTACGATTTTCCCCCATCCGTTGCCCCCACCGCCGACGGACAAACATGTCAAGGTGCATTACGTTGACCGTGAATTGGTGGTGGTTGAAAAACCGACCCGGATGGTAACCTTGCGCCGGAAGCAAGATCTGGCTTGGTCGTGGGCGCGAAAGAACCTGCAACCTACACTCGACGAATGTGTCCCGCGACTGATCGGTAAGCATGCGGCCCAGAAAAGGAATTCACAGAACGACAATAAGAAGAACCCGCGATTGCTGTCAGTCCATCGAATTGATCGCGACACCAGCGGGCTGCTTGTCTTTGCACGCAATGCAGAAGCTCAAACCAAGATCATTCAGCAATTCGCCCATCACGATGCTGTGAGGAGATACTTTGCGCTAATCCCGGGTTCAATCGAAAATCAAACGGTCATCTCACAGTTGATTCGCGACCGAGGAGACGGTTTGCGCGGAAGCACGACTGATGCAACCCAAGGTGATCGAGCCGTCACGCACTTTCAAACGGTGCGAAAGATTGGCAAGTACAGCGAATTGGAATGCCGATTGGAAACGGGTCGCACCAACCAGATCCGCATCCACTTGGCGGAACTTGGTCATCCAATCTGTGGCGATATCAAATACCGCGGCCCATTGGAAAAACCAGCGGTCGCCGACAAAAGCAAAATCCGCCGTATGGCTCTGCACGCTGCCGATTTGCGTTTCGAGCATCCGACAACTGGTAAGCTCATGGAATTCCAAACGCCGTGGCCAGCCGATATGCAGCGTTACTTGGATCATTTGCGGTCGTCATCAAATTAGGCTGGCGGATTTGGTTTTCTCAAGCTAGTCAGTTTTTCACTGAACTTGACAACAACATTCAACAACACTTTCCCGAATCTGTCGCCAGTGCTTGAAATTGTCGGTCACTCTCTTGTAAAATTAGGCCAACCTTCGAATTGAGTTTTAGCACTGAAACGGATACCAAAAATGAATAGCCAAGAAGTACTCAGTCGTCTTAAAGTGGGCAACGAACGCTTTGTTGCTGACAAGCTGGATGGAAAGCTGCAGTGCAGCTCGCGCAGGAGTGCGTTGACCGGTGGGCAAGAGCCGTATGCAATCATTCTCAGCTGTGCCGACAGTCGCGTCGTTCCTGAACTTTGCTTCGACACCGGATTGGGAGAACTTTTTGTTGTGCGTGTTGCTGGAAACGTTGCCAACACGTCAACCATCGGCAGCATCGAATACGCGGTAGCTCATATTGGGTGCCCGCTGCTAGTTGTGATGGGCCATCAAAGCTGCGGCGCGGTAACGGCCGCCGTTGGTGGTGGCGATAACGGTTACAACATCAACCACCTTCTTGCTCACGTAACGCCAGCCATCGCCGCGGCAGGTGATGGAGCGGATGTCAACGCAATCGTAAAAAAGAACGCGGAGTTAACTGTGGCTGAATTGGCATCTAGGTCAAGCATCATTGCTGACGCGATCGCAGCCGACAAACTGAAAGTCGTCCCCGCCTATTATGCGTTGGAGACTGGCCAAGTTGAGTTCCTCTAAAGGCGGACGGTTTGACGGAGCAATCAATCAACCGATCACGCATGAGTTAGCTTATGCGTGATCGCATTTTGCTTCCGTCACCAAAGGGCAGTGCGGCGTCGAAGATGCTATAGCAATTACCCCACACCGTCCCCGCTGTTACCGATTTGGCCCATCGGTGAACCTGAGAAATGTCGCGCGTCCAAATCCAAGCCGACAAACCTGTTTTCGTGATCTCACTAACAGCGGGCACGACGTCATCGTAGATACCGACTTGAACAAACAGCCTTGAGCCGGCGCTGCAGAGCATTGCGCTAAGCTGACAAACACGGGTTCCCCAGTCGGCTTGGCCCCATACCATACGCTATGCCCGCACTTGGAAAACTACGGTAAATAAAGTAAAAATTGCTGAAGATTAACACATACCGGTAGCTAAATTGGGGAAATGGATTTGAACGCCGCTGTAGTAGGGACTGGATTTATCGGGCCGGTGCATGTCGAAGCGCTGGGCCGCGCAGGCGTTCACGTCGCGGGAATTCTTGGATCAACTCCTGAGAAATCGATCAGCGCTGCTGAATCACTTAAGCTGCCCCGTGGCTATGCTTCGCTGGATGAGCTCATAGGTGATGATAAAGTGGACGCTGTGCATCTCACATCCCCTAATCGTTTTCACTTCGAGCAAGCTGTTGCCGTCATCAATGCTGGAAAACACCTGCTGTGTGAAAAACCGTTGGCAATGAACTCGACTCAGTCACAACAACTTGTCGAACTTGCAAATCAGTCCAATGTCGTCGCCGGCGTCGCGTACAATGTGCGTTTCTATCCGCTTTGCCACGAAGCTGCAGCGCGCGTCGCGGGGAACGATTTCGGTGACGTCTTGCATATCACTGGATCTTACGTTCAAGATTGGTTACTCAAAGATACAGATTTCAATTGGCGCGTCCTAGCCGAAGACGGTGGCGAATTACGCGCTGTCTCAGACATCGGCACACACTGGCTTGATTTGGTTCAGTTTGTCAGCGGCCAAAAAGTCGTGGCCGTTCTTGCAGACTTGCAGACCGTTCACAAAGAGCGTCAGAAACCCATCAGTGGAGCCGAGACGTTTTCAGAAGGGACTTCTAGCAATACGGAGTCAGTAGCGATTCAAACGGAAGACGCCGGTTCGATCCTACTAAGATTTTCCGGCGGTAGCCGAGGGTGTTTGCATGTGTCTCAGACTACTGCTGGCCGCAAAAACTGTTTGCGATTTGAGATCGCCGGCGGCAAGCAAGCGCTATCTTGGAACAGCGAACAACCAAATGCGCTATGGATCGGCCACCGCGATCGTCCCGGAGAAATGCTCTTACGCGACCCAGCGATGATGCATGATTCGGCGGCCAACATTTCGAGCTACCCCGGTAGCCACTGCGAAGGATTTCCCGACACGTTCAAGCAACTTTTCAAAGCCTTTTACGGATACATCGAAGCGGGCAATTTTTCGGCGCCTCGTCCGTTTGCCACTTTTGAAGACGGACACCGCGAGATGTTGATTTGCGAGGCAATAGCAGAGAGTCACGATGAGGAACGCTGGGTCAATGTGGAGAACATGTGATGATGAAACTCGGTTTCCTAAGCGCGATCTTGCCTGATGCTTCCTTGGAGCAGGTGCTGGCCACGGCCGCCCGATTGGGATACGACTGCGTTGAATTAGCATGTTGGCCGATTGGGAAATCCGAGCGACGTTACTCCGGTGTGACCCATATCGACGCCACCAAAAATGATGATGAATCGATCAAAACGATTCACCAATTGACGGAAAAATACTCAGTTTCCATTTCAGGTTTGGGCTACTATCCCAATGCCTTATCCTCCAATCGTGACGAAGCCGAAGCTGCCGTTTCGCACTTGCGGAAGGTTATCGGAATGGCGAATAAGTTGGGCGTTAACCAAGTCAACTCGTTTATTGGCCGCGATCATTCTAAATCGGTCGAGGAAAACTGGCAGCCTTTTCTTGACGCATGGAAACCGCTGGTGGAACTGGCGGATCAGTACAATGTGCGCATCGGCATCGAGAATTGCCCAATGATTTTCACCGGTGATGAATGGCCCGGCGGGAAAAACCTCGCCTTCAATCCAGTGATTTGGCGGAGGATGTTCAATGACATTCCCAGTTCTAATTTTGGATTGAACTACGACCCTTCGCATCTTGTTTGGATGCAGATGGACCCGATTGCGCCGATCAAAGAATTCGCTGATCGCATTTTTCACATTCACGCCAAAGACGTGCGAATGGACCAAGACCGACTTAACGATCTAGGAATCTTAGCGCACCCGAACGACTATCACACGCCGAAATTGCCCGGACTAGGTGAACTGGATTGGGCGCGCTTCTTTTCGGCACTCGGGGACATTCGTTACCGAGGACCTGTCGTCGCAGAAGTCGAAGACCGCTCGTATGAGGACTCCGATGAGGCGCGTGAGATGGCACTGCGTCAGTGTCATACGTTCCTGCGAAATTTTCTTCCGTCCCCAGCCTAGCTAGACGGCTTCTTTCCGAACCAACTTTTTCAGCCCATCTACAACACCTACTTTAGAGGTCACTATGTCTGACTACACCTATCTCGACGTTGCCAAAATGATCGACCACTCGCTGCTCAATCCGACAATTCCGGTTGCGGAGTTGGAGGCAGGCATCAAATTGGCCATAGCCTATGACGTTGCCAGCGTGTGTATCATGCCGTATCACCTCAAACGTTGTGCGGAGATGCTCAAAGGCACAACCGTGAAAGCATCGACGACGATCGGATTCCCACATGGTGGCAACACGACCGAGATCAAACAGGCGGAAGCCATTCGCGCCATTGCAGACGGATGTGAAGAGCTGGACATGGTCGTCAATATTTCAAAGGTTCTCTCGGGCGATTGGAACTATGTCAAGCAAGACATTGCCGCCGTAATTAGTGTGGCTCATGCGGCGGGACAAAAGGTGAAAGTCATCTTCGAGAACGCTTACCTCGATGATGAACAAAAAATCAAATTGTGTGAAATCTGCACCGCGCTCAACGCGGACTGGGTGAAGACATCCACCGGTTACGCCCCCAGCGGAGCAACACACGAAGATTTGAAGCTGATGCGAAAGCACGCCGGTGATCACATTCAAGTCAAAGCGGCCGGAGGCGTGCGCGACCTAGATGCGCTTCTGGCTGTGCGCGAGTTGGGTGTTTCGCGCTGTGGAGCCACTCGCACTGCTGGCATGATGGACGCCGCCCGAGAGCGGCTTGGCCTTGGTCCAATCGAAGTAACTGCCAGCGAAACGCCCGGCTATTAGTTGGGACGACCTGACCATCCTCTTTTCTTCAATGCAACTGGGTCGCACCGTGTTTGATGAGATGCTCGATCATTTCTTTTCGGCCGCGATCTTTAGCGTACTGCAGTGCCGTCCAACCCTGTCCATCTTTTGCATTGATGTCGGCTCCGGCCTCGATCAGTAGGTCGACCAATTGCAAACAGATTTTCGGTCCCCACTCCGCAGCGTGATGGAGCGGTGTCATATCCGACTCGTATGCGTCTGCGTCGTAAACGTCCGCGCCTGCCTCGAGCAGTGCTTTGCAGATCCCCGGGGCTGCATCGTTGTTGCGACGTGGCCGGACTGCCCAATTCAAGGGCGTCGAGCCCTCGCGCCGTTGATTCACGAGGCTGGCGTCGCGTTTGATTTCGGCTTGCACGACGTCCGACATACCGAGAGTACACCCGGTAAAAATGTCTACTTTGGCGCCCGCTTCCAAAAGAAAATCGACGACTTGTTCGCACTCCTGGCATACTCCGTAGATCAATGCAGCCCGCTGAAGCGGAGTCCTTCCATTATCGTCTTCGGCGTCGAGCAAACTTGAATCGTCAGCAATGTGTTTTCGAACGAGATCTAGCAAACCTGCGCGGGACGCCGTCCAAATGTCACAAGGAACGCCAATCTCGACTGCCTTTTGAATCGTAGCTCGGTAGTTCATTCGATGAGAAACGACACGTTCTGCCGCTCGACGCAGCGCAACTTGAATCGACTCGTCTGCCAACGTGGCTTCGTCGCACGATACACTTTCGAGTAGTTCGAAATTGCCTTCTTTCAGAGCCAGTAAAATGTTTTCATTTTCGGTCATCGTAGTATTCCTCTTCTGTTCACCGCTCAAAACGGTTTTCCAATAGTCGTCTCGCATGGCTTGAACTTGAATGGAGTCATAAACCCAAATTTGTCTCGCCTTGTTTTCGGGCGGCGTCTCGCATTGCTTCATCGTTGCCATTTCGGGATGTATAAGGGCTTCGACGAGCGCTAAATCCCACATCACCCAATTTTCGAAGTCGGCAAATCGTGCTTTCCACTTTGCAGTCAAGTGCGCACCAAGCTTTCCCATCGTTTCATGCTGCGTGAAAGTCTTGTCCCGTTCAAAAGTCAACGACCTCGCAACATTGGCAGGCATTACATGCAAGTTTAATGCTTCGCAGTTAAGAAGAAAGTCTGCGGCGTTGAGGTCTCGTCGAATATTGAATGACGACTTATTCCATACCTTTTTCTCGTGATCATAACGGAATCCAAGTACATAGGCATCAATATTCTGGGCGATGGCGGGCTCCATCTTGATCGCGGAAGCAAGGTTGGTTGAGGCGCCAAGACACACCACCAGCAATTTGTTCTCGGGCGTCGCGGCTTTGGCGGCCGTGATGATGAACTGGGCGGCGGGGGAATCTTTGGGTCCATCGCCACCCCATGGCTTGCCCATAGGTTCTCTGGAACCGATCGGAGTCGGTAGATTTCTGGCGCCCAGTAGGTTTACCATTGCTTCGTTCTCGCGCTGGCTACCACCGACTGAATCTTCTTCAGCCAAATAATGCATCCACTGCGACGAAGTGAGCGCGAGCACTTCGAATTTTTCTTGCTTCAACATCCGAACGATCGCGTACATATCGTCGATTTCATTGGCGGTGTCGGCATCAAGAATCAGCTTAGGTTTACTTTGTGCAAAAAGACATTCCAAAGAAAGGCCAATCAGTAGAACAACGAAAGTCATACAGACGAAGCGATGCCTCAATTGCTGGAGTCCAAACTTAGGTCGTTCAAAAATCACTATCGCCTCCTGAGATGTCCGACTGTTCTTGTTCTCTAACAATTTTACCACAGACGCGCCGTTCGACGGACAGCCAAGGCGTGGCCTCAATTCTAGCGTAAAATAGCAATAACAGTTCACTCACTTCTTGCGATAACATCGCGTTGAACGGTACTGATTCTGGCGTCGTTTCTACTGCCTTTCCAAAACCGTCCTCGCTTTACTGCTGTCGGTTACTCAGCTCTTCGGCCCAAGGTTACTCCAAACGGCCCAAGGTTATGCAGGCGAAACCATTGCTCAGCGAGACGTATGAATAGAGTGGTCGCTTTACGCGAAGTTCGGTCCGGTAATCGGGGCATCTATTCGGTTCCCGTGAGAGTCTAAGATGGAAAGACCTTAAAAGGAGAAGCTGAAAAGATCGTGAACGGGGTAAAGATCCCGATGACGTAGTACCAGCTGTACGCCAAAGACTTTGGCCCCATAAAAAAACGCATTGAAGAGATTGTTGATTCTCTACAATGCGTTCTAGTGGACGATATTGGACTTGAACCAACGACCTCCTCGATGTCAACGAGGCGCTCTAGCCAACTGAGCTAACCGTCCTTTCATACTGCAGATTTTAGCAATCTGACAGTCTCGGTGGTATCGGTCTTTTGTATGGAATACTTTACTTTACCAAAATATTTGCCCACAGTTTCTATCGCATTTCCGCGAAAACAGCTTGAGAAGAGACTAAATGCCAGCATCAAGCTGCACAAGAATTTTCGCTCATCACTGCGCAAGCAAAACGCTTGTACTAAGGCGTAGAGTAAAAACCTTGGCCATTGCTGGCCATCGACACCATCAGGGCTGTCGGTTTCAGCGATGGCTCGCTATTCGATCGTTCACTTAGCATTGCAGTGAGCTCGGTCACGCCGACTTGATCCGCCCAAAATAGAAGTCCGCCTCGGTGCTGCGGAAAAGAAAGCCCGTGAGTAAAGGCCAAATCAATGTCCCGAAAATCGTTGACGATCCCCTGTTCTAGAATGCGGGTCGCCTCTAACACGACAGGCGCTAATATCTGAAGTGCCAGATGGGAGCGAGAATTTCTAGTGTTACCAGTCTCCTCTATCGCCGAAGTGTCTTGGTAAGGATCGATCAATGGCTGGAGCTGCGGGTCAATAGTCGCTTCGCCGCGCGGGTGAGGATACTTGTAAAACCCAGCACCTGCCTTACGCCCCAATCGGCCGTGCTTAACCAACCGCGGTAGGATCGGAGAAAGGCTTACACACTCCAACTTGTGTTCCCACATGGTGCGTCCCGCGTACATGCAGGTATCAGCGCCGATAATGTCGATGATCTCAAACGGCCCAGCCTTGAAACCAAACGCTCTCATCGCCGCATCAATATCGGCCACCGCAATGCCTTGACTTAGCAAACGAAGGGACTGGTTGAGCATCGCCGAGAGCAAACGGTTGACGACAAAACCGGCTCCATCCTCAATCGCGATGGGCATCTTCTCAAGCTGGCGCACAAAGCCAACTGCGTCAGCCGTCGTCTGCGCTGACGTGCTGGGGCCAGCGATGACTTCTACCAACGACATTACTTCCGGGTGACAAAAGTGGATTCCACAAAACCGATCGGAGACGCGAAAATGCTTTTCCATAGACGCCAACGGAATAGACGAAGTATTGGATGCGATCGTGGCGTGAGGTGATGCGACCAACTCGATACGTTCGTGTACAGTCTTTTTGACAGGTAGTGTTTCCACTACAGCTTCGATGATCAAATCGGCAGTGGCAAGTTGAGCGTATTGGTCCGTGATTGTGACGTGGTCGTCATCGAAAAATGTTTCACGCGCGACGGCGATCGCAGATTGAGCCACATCGACCATCGTGATCGCAATGCCTTGGCTAAGAGCCAATGCGCCGATGGAACGCCCCATCAAGCCACAGCCAACGATACCGAGATGTTGAACCTGTGTCGGGGCAAGCGTCAAATCAACTTTACCTGGCGCAGTTAGGTTTCGACGCACCAACGCAGTGTCGTTGTCGAGCCCTGCTTGCGCAAGTTGTTCTGACAAATCGTCAAAGCTAGTTGGGTCGGGTTTGGGGTGATCGCTCATTTAAGCTATGCTAACTCAGCTATCGGTGTTGCCATACACCGACTTCGTTTGTCGCGTCACGTTTTGAAGAGAATCGTTTTGAAACTCTTCGGTGGCCATATTACGAATAGAAATTCGCACTTGCAGTTTGAGCCAGTCAATATGAACAACGTAGTTATTTGTATTTCGCTATCGATATTGGCAATCACATCTTGGGGGTGCGATCGAGCCGCGTCGCCGTCGAGCCCCTCAACCTCGGCGCGTGAAATCGGTACGGTGGATCTGGTGGTCAATTTTGGGGACGACCATGAAGCGATCGAAAAGGCGATTCCCTGTTCTGTGGACTCGACGGTATTTAGTACACTAAAACGGGCCGACCTGCATGGAGACTTGGAGCTCGATGCCTCCGGAAATGACGAGACGGCCTTCGTAAAAGGCATCAATGGCCTCACGGGAGAGGCAAAGACTGGAAAATACTGGTTCTTCTATGTCAACGACCAAATGGGAAAATTGGGCTGCGGATCGGTGGAAGTCGATCCGGGCGACCAGATAGAATGGCGATATCAGGAACAACCGGCTAATTTTGATCAGTGACCGCAAACGAGAACAAAGCTGGCAGAATGGGTCTTTCGTGAGCCGCTTTGGCGGATAAACTGTGTGATCGAGTAAACGATAAAAGACCGGAAAAGCCCCAATGAACCTCCCCTCGACAAATTCTCCCATTCATAATTCTGGCACGTCACGCTCACTGAGCGCCGAACTTTTGGTGCTCGCGTTAATTTTCGTGGTCGGGTTCTCCAGCCGCTTTCTACTTGGCGATGTCCCCAACTTCAAACCAGTTGCAGCATTGGCGTTGTTTGGCGGGTTCTATTTTCAACGATCAACTTTGGCTGTTTTCGGACTGGTGGCAATTTTGATGGTCAGCGATTTCTTCTTGGGCGGCTACTCACTTTCGATTGCACTTTCGGTTTATTTCAGCCTTGGGCTGGGAGTTTGGTTGGGACGTCGCTTCAAGCGAACTGAGCCGAGCAATCACTTTGCTCGCTATGGCGGAGTCGCCGTGGCCTCATTCGTGATGGCAGTTGTGTTTTTCGTCCTCACCAATTTGGCGGTTTGGGGCGCGTGGTACCCGGCCACTTTCCAAGGGTTGTTAGCGTGTTACGTCAGTGCGATCCCATTCTTCAAATTCACGCTTGCCGGAAATCTGTTTTTCTCTATCGCGGCGTTCGGAACTTACGACTTGGCTAGATCAGTGTTAGCCAAACGAACTCAGGTACTATGGACTGCTGGTCAAACTAGCTAGACCGTAATTCGTCTGGGTGTGGTTGAACGTGTCCAACGAATATTGCCGATTCTTGATACTGGCATAAGGGATAGGCTAACGCCATTGATAGGGTTTCAGGTTAGGTAGCTGGCATTTCTCAGTGTTTCAGTTGCCCGATTCTGCTAGTATAGAGTCTTGCGATTTCACGCGATCTCTCACCCTTCTCCCGGACCACATCATGGCCACTCTACCGTCGAAGCAGCGGAAGAAGTCTCGGAATACACTTTGTAAAAGCGGCCTAAAATATGAGCGACTTGAGCCGCGTCAATTACTGGCAGCCGATTTTCAAATTACAGAATTCCTCGCCTCCAACAGCGGCGGAATAGTTGATGACAACGGTGAGGCTTCCGACTGGATTGAGATTTTCAATGCGGGAACTTTGACGGGCAACCTAAACGGTTTTACTCTTACCGACAATGCGGCTGAGCCCGACAAATATACTCTTCCGTCTCTCAATCTTTTCCCCGGTCAGTACTTGGTCGTATTCGCCAACACTGATGCGGCCCCGTCTACCGGAAGTTCTCTATACACGGGTTTCAAGCTGAGCGCCGGCGGGGAGTACGTCGCATTGTTTGATCAATCGGGAAACCTTCTTTCTGAGTTTGGCGTTAACGGAGCCGACTATCCCGCTCAGTCCCAAGATATCTCTTACGGGGTTGAATTTTCAGGCTCGAACATTTCATCGTCGGGCGATGTAGGATACTTCAACACACCGACGCCAGGCCAAGCCAACGGAACATTGACTGCGGGCACGACTGCCCAAGTCGAAGCAAGCATTCCTGCCGGATTCTATGAAAACGCTTTCCAAGTCACACTCTCCACCGACACCGCTAACGCAACGATTCGTTACACCGAAGATGGCAGTACGCCTTCGGCAACAAATGGCTCGGTATATACTGGACCGATTAACGTTACGGAAACGACAAACATTCGCGCAGTCGCCACCAGAGCGAACTTCAACACATCGCCCTCTGAAACATGGACTTACATTTTTGTTAGCGACGTTCTAAGTCAGTCTAACAATGGCGAAACTCCAGAAGATTTTCCCAGCAGCTGGGGAGCCAATTCTGTCGACTACGGCATCGACCCGCAGGTCATTGCGATTGAAGGCTCCGCGGCCGTCGAAAACGCGTTACTGGCAATTCCCTCTTGGTCAATTACAACTGATATAGAAAATCTCTTCGATCCCGCTGACGGTATCTACGCCAACCCACTAGAGGACGGTCGTGAAAATGAAGTACCGACATCAGTGGAGCTGCTCAACCCCGACGGATCTGAGGGGTTCCAAGTCAACGCTGGCTTGCGAATTCGCGGCGGATTCAGTCGACTACCCAGCAATCCCAAGCACTCGTTTCGATTATTTTTCCGAGGCGAGTACGGCGATTCCCAGCTTGAATTTCCTCTGTTCGGGGAAAATGGTGTCGACACTTTCGAAAAGATCGACCTCAGAACGGCTCAGAATTATTCTTGGAGCAAGGATGGCGCCGCCGACAACAATTTCATCGTTGATCAATTCGCGCGAGAGAGTCAGTTAGCGCTCGGGCAACCCTCCACACGCAGCAGTTGGCTGCACCTCTATATTAATGGACAGTACTGGGGATTGTTCCAGACTCAAGAGCGTGCCGAGGCGGATTTCGCAGCAAGCTATCTCGGTGGCGATGCTGACAACTATGACGTGATCAAACCCGATGCTGGGCCGGGCCGTCCGTACGCCAACGCCGCGACCGATGGAGATTTGAATGCATACACAGCCCTGTTCCAGCAAGCCAACGCTCGGGCTGCCGACGGTACGACGCCGGCATTCATTAATAACGCAGCATACTATCAAGCACAGGGATTGAATCCTGATGGATCGCCCAATGCAAATTTTGATACGTTGCTAGATGTGGACAATGTAATCGACTACATGATCTTGACTCTTCACAGCGGGAATTTTGACGCTCCGATCAGTAATTTTCTCGGCAACAGTCGGATCAATAACTACATTGCGATCCGCGACCGAACCGGTGATGCAGGCTTCCATTTTCACGTC
Source organism: uncultured Pirellulaceae bacterium (assembly GCA_964503675.1). GTDB lineage: Bacteria > Planctomycetota > Planctomycetia > Pirellulales > Pirellulaceae > Mariniblastus. Next base: position 12,067 of record CAZDBE010000150.1, read on the forward strand.
CATGACGCAGAACACAGCTACAAGTCAGCGACTGAAAACCGCAACGGGCCGTACAACCACGCCAATTTTGAAAACGGAGTCGACTATTTCAATCCGCAGTGGCTGCATCAACAATTGATGGCAAACGCCGAGTATCGCATCGCGTTCGCAGATCGCGTGCAAGAGGTTTTCTCTAACGACGGACCGCTGTCTAAGGAGAACAATCTGGCTCGCTGGGATTTGCTCGCGTCACAGATTGATCAAGCCATCATCGCCGAGTCAGCTCGTTGGGGAGATGCTCAGCGAAGTTTCCCAAGGTTGAGATCTGACTGGTTGGCTACCGTTGCGGAGGTTCGGAATAACATTATTGACGGCCGCAACTCGGTCTTTTTGCAGCAGTTGCAGAACACCGTGTTGGAACTGAAGAACACGCCCGGAAGCAACAATTACTCTCGAACCGTAAACGCTCCACTATTTCCCAGCATCGATGCGCCGAACTTCTTAATCGAAAACGTGGCTCAGCATGGTGGAGTAATCGATGCGGGTGATAATCTGCAAATAAGTGGCAACGGAGGAACAATCTATTACACAACCGATGGCAGCGATCCTCGCAATACCGGAGGCTCCATCAATTCCGCCGCTGAGATCTACGACGAGACAAGCAACATTTCAACCTTGTTCGACACAGAATCAGTTTGGAATTTTCTCGACACTGGAACCAAGCTAGATGGGATCGCTTGGCAAGACCCGAGCTACAACGACAGTGCTTGGATGACAGGCAACGGCGAATTTGGCTATGGTGATGGCACTGAGAAAACACTCATTGACTACGGAAGCGACCCGCTCAACAAATACATCACCACATATTTCCGCAAGCAATTCTTTTCGACCGGCAACTACGATTCGGCCACCTTACAAGTGCGCCGAGACGATGGCATTGTTGTCTATGTCAACGGCACAGAGGTCGGCAGAGACAATTTGCCCGCCGGTCCGATCGAATTCGGTACCCCGGCTTCTGACTTCCTCGACGGCCCAGAGGAACTGGAATTCATCGAATTCAACATTCCACCAAGTCTATTGGTTGCAGGCGTAAACACGATTGCCGTCGAAATCCATCAGTCCAGCGGCAGCAGCAGCGATCTCCGTTTTGATGCCCG
>CAZDBE010000151.1:0-13131 GCA_964503675.1 uncultured Pirellulaceae bacterium
AGTCATCATCGAGCGAACGGACGAAGCTTCGCAGCGAAGCTAAACAGCTTTACGCGAAGTATGGTCTTGCGAGCGCCGCTTTACCGCTTTCACAAGTCTCAAAGGCAGAGCAGAAGTTGCGAATCGAGCAGAATTTAAAAGCATTCGGCGACAAGCTAATTGAAATGCAAATCCAACAGATGCAGCAACAGATGATTTTCCAAGCCCACGCCGGTGTATTGAATACTCTTTCAGAAGTCGGTGCGACGATGTCAGCGGGGCCTGACGCCAGTATTTGGGGAGGAGGTGGATCTGGATTGATAATCGACGGTAATATCCATCAGTACCCGGTGCCGCAGACTTTCATCGCCGGTCAATACTCGTTTCTGGCTTCTATGGCAAAATCATCACAGGTAGTTTTTGAAACCGAAATCAAGAAAGCAAATGACAGTATGGTTTACTTCGGCGCGGATCGCTCGATCGTTGCGGGAGGCGCTTTACAGGGCTTTGACAAATCGGCGTTGCCTGAGTTATCTGAAGCAGAAGTTGAAGCGATCGCTGCAATGAAGCAATCACAACTGCTGCGACAACAAAACAAGGAGAAAGCGACGACCAAGGCAACAACAGAAGAGCAAGCAACAAAAATGGACGTCGCGAAACCCATGATCCAACCAGAAAAAGCAAAACAACCGAAACAACAGCTTGCAAACGGGCCGCAGCTTGGCAGCGTACAATACAAAACTTGGACCCAAAACCAACTCACTCATCCAGACGGGGTTGAATTTATCGAACCCGGAAAAGAATCTCCCCGAAGAGTTTTCAAATTCTCTACTGGAAGCTTGGAGAAATCGTCGTCCAAGAAGTTCGCTGACTGGGGTGAAACAACCGAGGACAAATTGATGCAGGCGCTATCGGTAGCCGCGGTGGATTTGGTCGAGACGACTTTTGCCGGTGGTGTTCTCTCTGGCGAAGCGATGACCGAACATGGCGACTGCACGTTCTCGGCAGAGTTCAGAAACGATCAAACAGAAGTATTTATTTTGATAAAACCAGCTAACGATTAATTTCTTTTGCGTGCTTGTGCGACTGGGAGACATTATGGGGCTTAGTGATCTGGCGAAAGAGTATTTGGCAAGCTTGCCGCGCGAGAAACCTGTCTCGTGCGAACGCGTGCAGCAGGAAATCGAAAAGTTGGACGCGCCGCTATTTGAGATCTGGCTGCAATTCCACCAAAATTATGCTGGTTACGTCGAGACGATAGGCAATGACTACGCGTGTTGGGGCCTGATGCACGATGACCTGCGTTTTTCACCGCCGGGGATGAAGCCCAACAGCATTGACGCGCACTACGATCATCATGATACCGTTTGGCGCATTCGCTGTGCCGATGCCCATCCATCCTACAATTTCGAATTGGATCAACATGGCGAACTGTTAAACGGTCCAGCAAGTTCCTTTGATTTGTACGTCGAACAGAGCGCTCTTTATCGCCACTTCTGCACATCTGGTGACCAACCCAAGTCCCAGTTTCGCTTCGCGCAGGACGACATTGCTCGGGAACTTGAAGACAACGGTGCCGAGTTGATCGAAAACGCTTCGGATCAATACCAAGAATATTGGATTGGAAAGAATATACTCGCGGTGCGCGATCTTCAGTCATCACAATGGGTGAGGGTCGTCAAGAACTAGTCTTTGTGTCTAAGGACCACCAAGTTGGTTTCGGGAAATAGCCTATTTCATTGACGACGTTTCGCACTACGTGCCCCGAAATTCCGACGAGTTTTTACTATAAACGAGAAAGTCGAACTTTAGAGCTGATCCTCAGGTGGTTTTGGGCTCATACGAAATATTGTGTAGCCAAGAAAAATCAAACCGCCGCCCAAAACGATTCCTCCTCCAAGGACTCGACCGCTTCCACGCCGCATCTCTGCCCCAAGAAATATCCAAATGACGATTAGCAAGATCATGGCCCCCACGAACGCGCAAACGCCTCCGGTCGCTTTTGCTGCAACGGGTGATTGTGCGGCCCACTGTGCCAAACCCTGTTTTGTCGCGGGCATGTTTTGCAGCAACGGCAGGATCATGAAAAATCCAGCCGCCCCCAAGGCTGCGCCAACCATGGCAACCACGAATGAAGAGTCCTTTCCAAAGAACTCGGTAATTCCCGCGCCGGCAATCAATACTCCCAAAATTAGCGCGGCCAAACTGGCGAGTAAACGAACGTGAATTGGCATCTTTTCTTAATCTCCAATAAACCGTGGAGTGACATCGTCACCAAGAATTGTATTGCCACATCGGTTCTCGACATAGGCATCCTCGGTCAGTCCTGCTTCGATGAGCTTGACTTCGGCAAAAAAATTCCGGTGCCAAAGCATTTGGGTAAAGATGGATTAGTCCGTTTTACCTGTCCAATTCTCCCATTTAAATTCTACCTGCGATGGGCGCATTGATCTTTGAGCAATCGTGTTTTCAAATAGCCCTGTTGTCGGGACCAACGAATTTAGTGTTCCAGCTTTTGTTCCTGTACCTTAATCAAACTTCTCCTTCATGAACGACAATGCGCCCTCACCTCAAGTGGTCTTCCTGAGCTTCATGGTGGTGGCTGCAGGATACCTGATCAGTAGTTTTTTTTGGTTCGGAAGCCTGATACTGTTAGTGGCTTCGGACAGTCTTTTTCCAGAAGCCCATCGAATTTGGAGTTTAGAAAATGACCAGTTCAAAGAAGCGCTGTCTGCTGATCCGCATTCGGTAGTGCCGATCTCACTATTCTGGTGTGTCTTTTGTATCGGTATCTTAGGTAGTCTGATTGGTGGATTTTCAGTCGTTCGGTCGGCTCCGTTTTCGAAATATGGACACGTGATTTTCACCGCAACGTTGGTCGCGATCAGTTGGCTACAGCAACTGATTTCCGGTAAGGGCCCCGACGAGTTCCGTTGGATGATTCTCATATCGATGTTCGCGATGGCAGGCGGCATGTTGCTCGGTGGAAAGCTGGGATACAGAGACGATCCTCTACCGGAAACCAAATTCATCGATGAAGAATAGTTCAGTAGGGAGCCGGATTGAGCCAGCAAGGTAGATTCATCAAGGAAGAATTTGGGTAGAATCTCGTTTTATGAATATTCGGCTAGTCGCAAAATATCTTGGCATTCTTTCGCTGTTGATCGGTGCGGTAATGTTATTCAGCCTGATTTGGGCCAGTCCCCAAATGGGCTACCATACTGATCCCGATCCATCGATCGCGCCCAGTGGTTGGGAATACCGCGGCATGATCGGGTTGGTTTTTAGTATGCTGGTCAGTTTCGCCGTTGGCGGAGGTTTGTTTGCCTACGGGCATGCATCCAAAGCTCGATTGTTTCGCAAGGAAGCCATGGCCGTTGTTGGACTCAGCTGGGTGCTGGCGACTGTCCTTGGGGCGCTTCCATATGCGTTCAGCGGAACGCAGCGTGGCCCTTCTATTCGCACGTTTGAGCAGCAAGGCGAAGCTGAGCCAACGGTGCTGGTCAGCCAACCCACTTATTTGTTTTGGAAAGCGTGGGCGCCGGTTGCCGTTAGCGCCGAAGAATTTGCTGTTCTGGATGTGGTTGCCAACAGCAACGCCCGAGGAGTTAGCCGAGGAGCGTTAAATATCGCGGCAGGGACTAAGGGAACAAACGCCATCTTTTCGAAACTGAAGAAGCGAAAAGATTTGGGACGGTGGCTGATTGGTCCGGGAGACGAGGCCAATGCACCTTCAGACCGGGCATCTCACTATCGTTTGCGATGGGTGAAAATGGGGATGGTCGATTCGATGTTTGAGGCCCAGTCGGGCTTCAGCACCACAGGTGCGACGGTACTGTGTGATCTGGAAGATCCGTTGTTGGTTCCACACTGCATTTTGTTTTGGCGAGCCTCCACGCATTTTTTGGGCGGGCTGGGAATCATCGCACTATTCGTCGTCGTGTTGGGGCAAGGATCGGCCGGCAAGTCTTTAATGCGCAATGAGACACCCGGGCCGGCGCAGGATTCCCACGCTGCTCGCATTCAGCACACGGCGTGGCTGTTCGCGGCAACCTATGCTGCGCTCAATGTCGTGTTGGCCGTGATCCTGTGGGCGTTGGGGATGAGTGTTTTTGATGCTATCTGCCACGCATTTGCCACGATGGCCACAGGAGGATTCAGCACCTACAACGCCAGCTTGGGGCATTTCGTTCAAGACGGAGTCAATGGGATTGCTATCGAGTACACCGTGATTCTATTTATGTTGCTCGCCGGGGCCAATTTTATGTTGTTGTTTCTGTGCTTTACGGGCAACCCGTTTGCGCTGCTGAAGGATCTTGAATTTCGAACTTATATCGGCATCATCGCGGTGTTCACCGTTATGATTTTCTTGATGGGCTACGGAATGGGAGATAGCGATTTTGATACCATCGAACATGGATTTCGCAACGGGCTGTTTCAGGTAATCTCAATTATCACGACGACCGGATACGGAACGGCTAATTTTGACGCATGGAATCATTTCAGTAGAGCTGCATTATTATCTTTGATGTTCGTTGGAGGATGCGCGGGGAGTACTGGAGGTGGCCTGAAAGTAGTGCGCTACATTTTGCTGGTGAAAATTTTGGGACTTGAGATCGAACGCGGCTATCAACCGAAGGTAGTGCGACTGCTGAAGATGGGAGGCAAGCCTTTGGAAGACCAAGGTCTTCGCAATTCGATCGTGGTCTATTTCAGTTTGGTGATTGCATTATTCGCGTTTGGTTTTCTGGCCATGATGTTGTGCGAGCCTGATTCGACGTGGGGTGTCGATACGTCCAATAAGGTGATCGATTCGGCCAGCGCGGTGGCGTCGACGTTGAATAACATTGGCCCGGGTCTAGGAATCGTCGGTGCAACGCAGAATTATGCTCCGTTTAGTCCGCTGATTAAAAGTTTGTTCATCTGGTTGATGATGTTGGGCCGATTGGAAATTTTCCCGATTCTGGTTCTGTTCGCTCCCGGTTTTTGGCGAGAGCAATAATGACAGGCGGTTTGGAGCAATACAGGGCAGGGCGTGCGCCGTCCGAAGGCCAAGGAGTCATGGCCGCAGTCACCTCGTTTCACGGGATCATGTTGACAGGTTCGGTGATCATCATGCTGTTGTCATTTGTCATGAAGACCAACGATTCTAATCAGGTATTCCTGCCGGGCCTCTCAATGGCGATGCCCCAATCGTGCGTGACAAAGATGTATTGGGGATTCGATTGTCCGGGCTGCGGGATGACTCGGGCATTTATCCGCATCAGCGAAGGGCAGTTTACGAAGGCACGGCAGCTAAATGCCGCCAGTTTCGTAGTTTACTTGTTTGTGGCAGTTCAAATTCCGTGGCACGCAATGCAGTTGTTACGCATCGGAAGAGGCGTAGGAGTGGTAGATTCTTGGTGGACGATCGTGCCCGCATTGGGAGTGATTGTGACGTTAGTAGTGTGTTGGATTTGGAAAGGTTGAACGATGGAAACACAGCAACGAACTGTAGATGTTGATGGTCAAAAGATGATGGTGTGGGAACGTGGGCCTGTCGATGGAATACCGGTTGTGATGGTTCATGGATTTCCGCTCGATCATTCGATGTGGTCGAACCAAATTGATGGACTTGATCCGGAAGGGGAGCGTTTCCGAATACTCTGTCCAGATCTGTTTGGGTGTGGCGAGTCCGACACGATTGAAGATGGGACGAGTATGGAGAAGATTGCCGACCAATTGGCTTTCATGCTAGATCAGCTTGGCATCAGCGAGAAGGTTGTCTTTTGCGGGCTGTCGATGGGAGGATATGTTGGGTGGCAGTTTCTACAGCGCTATCACGACAGGGTCAGCCATCTAATTGCCTGTAATACGCGCGCCTCGGGCGACAGCGAAGAAGCGGCCCTAGGCAGGAAAAGAATGGCCACATCGGTCGTATTGATGGGGCTTCAACCGATCGCGGACGCGATGATGTTGACCCTGTTCTATTCTGGGGCAGAGCGCAGCGAGAAGGACGAAGAGAAACGAGTGCTGATCAACAAGGCGATCGCATCGACCGATGTGCAGACGATTGCCAAACTGCAATTGGCGATGGCAGCGCGGCCGGATATGACAGGATTTCTTGACCAAATTGAAGTACCTACGTTGGTCGTCAGCGGTCGCCACGACACGATAACGCCAGTGGAAGAAATGCGGGCAATGGCTGATGAGATTGAAGGATCAACCTTTGTCTGTATCGAAAACGCGGCTCACTTAACACCGCTTGAAAACAGCCAACACTTTAATCAGGCTGTAAGAGAGTTTCTGTCAGGCGCTTGAAGCGAAGTTACGACTCGACGATGCGAAATGTCGATTCGCTTTTTAGGACGCCGCAGGTATCGGGAAACGTATGAAATGCCCTCACCCGCACGTGGTTGATAAACGATTGCACATCGACGTAACTGACAGCACCGAAGGACAGTCGCCCGTTGGACTCAAACTTGTAGACTAGGCCGTTGGTTTCGCCATTCTGGCCGGGCTTGCCTAATTGTTGCTGAATGGTGACGAAGGTCTTCGCCGCCACAGTTTCAAACTCAACGTCCGCGCTATAATGGATTTTGCCATCCATCAGTAGTTGCTCATTTTTACAGCGCCCCTCAACTGCATGAGAAATCACGGTTTGACCGGTCGGCAGCGGATGGTGACTGCTAGAGCTGACTTCAGATAGCGTACAGTGGTCGTGCTCGAATGATAGCCAGTGTCCATCAGTAGTAATATGAACCTGTAGCTGATAGTTCTCGCGTTCAAAAGTCTTGCTGGCGCCTCTGTTGAACAACTCAGGGTGGAGTGATCGTGCGAACAGATGAAAACTGAGATCAGTGATTTTGGGTCGAGCGGATAACACGTGGTTGCTGTTGTTATACTAAGAAAAAAGCCAAAGATGAATTTCTTCAGGCAGTTAGATTACTGCAAGAGCTCCATTATAAATCCAAGTTGCCAAACGAATGAAGATCAACAGATAGAAAACCTAAACTTTCGCAGTGCTGGCGCGCGAAACCTTTTTTGAAAACTCGCCGTTTATTGCTTGACACCGAAGCTGTCGATCTAAACAAGAATCAGTCGAGGAAACGTATACCTCATTTGATTCGAATTTATGCCTTGAACAACCTCGGGCGGTTCAGGTTTTCTCGATAGCTGCGCGCGTGCGTTGATCGCTTCGATAGGGGGTCAAATAGGCGATGTCATCAGGAGTCAGTCTGCCTTCATAGATAGCTGAAGCCACTAGGACATGCTGGCAGCCACTAGAAAGGATCTGCTGGCAATCTTTGTCGTTCCGCATGCCGCCTCCAGAAATTAAAACTAGCTCTGGCAATTCGTCGGCGATTTCACGCAGCAAAGACAGGCGATCGCTGCGTTGATCGTCGAGTCCGTTCTCCACCGGCGCGTTGCAATCGCTGGCTCCTTGTCCCACGGTCGTCAGGTCCAGCTGAATCAGATGCCTAACTCCCGCCTGCCACGCTTGGTGGACCAACTCCAGTGGCGTCAACCGCGCGATGTCGGAATCCTTAGCGATGATTTCAGGCCCTCTCATGTCCAGACTAAATACGGGAGTGATTCCTGCGCCTATCAGCTTTTGGAATACTGAAAATTGGTCAGCGCTTCGGATCGTTTCGGTGGAAACAATCAACTTCACGTTATCAGAATCGCCGAATCGCTCAATGGCCTGATCGATGCGTTGTTCCAGCAACCAATTGGCGTCGATTAACAAACGGAAACCGGCGTCGGTTAGCGATTCAAATACAGGCCACGACGGATTTGCTCCAGCGAAGCTGTCGATGTCGGCCACATACAGCCAGTCGCATCCTGTTTGTGCAAAAATTGCTTTCGCCACGTCTAGCGGTTGGCTGCTGTTGGTCAGCCGTGATTCTAACGGACGGTAGGCATCGCGATTGCCGCCCTTGGCCCAGACCACTTGGCCAATCATTAAGTCCATCACGGGTATAACGGAGCTGATCATGTTGCTCATGAATCACCAAGTATTGAATCGTCTTTGGAAGTGTGCTGCAGGCAATACGAGCCCCAAGCGCTAGCGAGTGAATCCGAGGGCCTTAGTCCGAATCTCCTGCGGTGGCAGCGAACAGTGGTGTGTATCGATAGTATACCTCTAGCGTCATTGCGGCCATGGCTGTTGTGTAAAGTCGACCGCCGACGACTCCAGATCCATGTTTGTCGTTGAAGTGCCAGCTACCAGCCTGATGACCTATGACTTCTTGAGTTTTGACCAAATGGTCCCGCATTTGCTTATTCCAATCCTCCCACAATTCGTGTTGGGCGTGATGCAGGGTCAGCGTAGTATAAAAATCGAAGTAAATGTCCTTCTTGGAGATGCCGCGTCCAAGCAAATAGTTGCAACCCCGTTCGAGATCTGGATCGTCCCGATTTATCCCCATGTACATGCGGCTAAGCAAGGCAACGGCCGTTGGGCTGGGTTCTGCCTTGGGGTTTCTAGGAAGGTATTTGAATTTTCCGTAGTCATCGCGGCATGACAGTAGAAATGTATCAGCGCGTTCGTAGACACTTAAGGGAGTGGCAATTCCAGCTTGATCAAGCGCTTTTAAAGCCATTATTTGCCAACCCGTGACCAAAACATCTCCAGCATTACCGGGGGCGTATCGCCAACCTCCGCGATTATTTTGGGCATTGATTAGGTATCGCTGAGCCTCGACCAAGGGTTTCTGCAATTGTTCGTCACCCGTCATCGCAAAGGCTTCGGCTAGCGCGATGGTGGCGATCGCATGGTAGTACATGCCTTTTCGACCGATATCGATGAAACTGCCGCCGTACTCCGGTGTCACTTTTTGTCGTTGCAACAAAAACCTCAGTCCATAATCGATTTGCTGTTGGTAGGGACCGTCTTGGTGCGTGTATCCCGCTCCAAGCAGTGCCATTAGGGCTAGGCCGGTGGCCGCGTTGCGTGATTTGCAAGCACCGTTATTATTACATTTGCCGCACTTCAACTGAAATTTCCAACCACCATCGTAAGGGTCTTGGTGTTCAATAATCCATCGAAGCGCTCGTTCGACGGCTTTTTCTGATTCGGGTGAGCCACCTCGTGCGGCCGCCAGACCAGCGCGCGAATCGGCGGCGCGGCCGGACAAACTACCGCCAACTACGATTACTTCTGCTCCAGAAAGTCCCGTGTCGGCCGTCGCTTCAGTCGGAGCGGTCGGCAACACTGCCGCCACCTCAACCACAGGCTCAATAAGTTCAATCTCTGATTCGGCCATTTCTACGACTTCGTCACTGGTATCTTCGTGAGAATCTTCAACAGGCGATTCAAAAGTTTCAAGCGTCTCGTTGATCGCTTCGTTAGGATCAGCAATCTCCGCATCGACTGCGACCGATTCCATTGTCGCGATCAGGCTGATGACCTTCTCCGGCGGCGACTGCCACGAGAAAAAGAACAGCAGCAAAATCCAGAATGCGTGAAGCAACGTACTTGAGAAAAAGGCCGCCAACGGATTTTTGCTGCGGCGGATACGAGTGACAAAAGATCGCTCTTCTGCGCGTGGTTCGATTTCAATCGAGAACGCCGGATCGGATGGCTGGGCTGAGGTTGGTAGAGGCGCGTTTGGCTTGGTTGATGATGTTGCCGATTGTTTCGCAGCGATCGTAGGAAGTCTTCGCGCAGCTTCCGAATTCGCTCGGCGGGCAGATTTGCCAACCGAGTTTTGCATTGGAAAGGAATCTGAGTCAGACGAAACAGTCATGGAGCAAAGCAACAAACGTATGCGAAAGCCCGGCAGTCACATTGAACTCCCAAGGGTCTATCATCATAGTTCGACCGATCGGGGGGACGACCTGCGAAGTGGAGCGAGAATCTGGCTTGCGGGGTCAAAGCTGGCCGTTAAAGTTGGCCTAATCCGTGTGGGTGCCGCTGGTTAGAGTCCGTTTATTTAAATTCGGACAGCCAATGACGAATCGGAGAGTCGAGTTGCGTAAAACGCCTCTTCGAGACGCTGCCTCCTCGCAAAATGCTACCTTGATCGCCTCACTGAAGTTCGAATCATCATCCTGACCCCCATGCGTTTCATTGGCCCCATATTGTGCCCCAACCTCGAAGCGTTATCGATTGTACGGCTAGCAATCTGTTGTCTATTTTGAAGCACCCAGTCTGGGCCACGTTGGTCCATTTCAGCCGCTAATGCTTTGCAGCGACCGCAATCGGAGCCCAATCCTACACGGTTGATGATCTGAGTCATCTCGGTACCGGGTCCCTGAGCAACTGCTGGTGCGATCGTGGTTAGTGACAGCATCAGTAAACCGAAAGATAGGGTAAACCATTGAAGAAGTTTCATGACGTTTCGTTTCTCGAAAATTTCGTAAGTTTTGAACGCTGCGGAAGAGAAATGCCTCTCCCCGGAAAAGACTTGACCTCCATCGATTGACGATTGTAACGGATGTCGCTGAAAGATTATTTTACCTAATCCGCACAATAAGAGTCGTAGTGCAAATCGGCAGTTCGGTTTGTCAGATGCCGATATTAACAATAGTACCTTCTCCGATAGTAGTCCCATATCCCAGCATTAGACATCGAAAGTACGATGGCATTTGCAGCAAAACAATTTGGCTCGCGTATCGCGAATCCGCAAACTGTGCTGAATCACATTGGTTCAGTGCCGGTAGATCTTTCGGATGAATCGCTTACCAATGACACTCCCTCTCCTGCTGCTGATATGGAGAAGCCGCCCGTTGGTTTGAAGATTTTCCAACCAGAAGAGACCACGCTTGAAAAAGAACAAGCACGACAACTGGGGCAGCATTTAATTCGCTGGCGAACTGAATTGGAAGCGGCTCAAGCCAATTTCGATGAGCAGAAGCTTAATGCGTATCGCCAGCAGGAAGTGGATCAGCAGGAAATTGCCAGACGTCACAAAACCCTCCAACAGCGCGAGCGGCAAGTGCGTTCATTAGAGACCCAGCTGCTGCAATTGCAAAATGATGTGATCGACGGGCATACTGCTCAACAAGCAATCGCCGAGCAACTTTCACGAGATGGTTTTTTGCACGTTGTGGATGAAGAAAAAATTGGTGCCCTCGAGGATTTGCGATTCGAAATCTCCGAGCGGTTCGAATATTTGATCGAGCGTTGGCAGCACTTTCGCGATTCCTCGTAAAGCCAGCCAATTAATCTTTCTTGGCGAACACGTCCACGACACTAGCCAACACTTCGCGGACCCCGTCCGCTTTGCTTTCTGACCAAACGCCATCATCATTAAGGAAGCAGTCAGAGGACAACGTCAGCATATATGTCTTTACTAATTCGGACGTTGGCCGTTGGCCGATGAACGGCTGATCGATCGGCTTTTTAGGTTCGATGCCGATCTCGGCAAGCCCAGAATTTTCAGCGATGTCGCCGGCGATACAAATCTTGCCACCAGTTAGATTTGGATCGAGGCTCAAGATCAGCAGCGTTGCTGATCCATACTTTTCCACCAAACGATCGAATTCAGCATTCATCTTCTGGAAAAACGGCAGGTAGAACGTGTCCCGTCGCAGTCGATGATCAGACGCCTGTACTTGATGCTCCGCGTCTTTGTACACCACTTGCCCATCGGGCGTCGTCTGATGATAAAGCGATGCGAAACTCGAATCTAATGGAGATTCCGGAAGAGGTTCGGTCAGGTCGACCACCAGAGGTGAGACGTTTGTCGCGATCATTCCAGAGTCACGCAGTTGCGAGCACTCGCAAAGTGAAATCAGATGTTGGCCGGCCGAACGATAATCGATGGCTGGCTTCGTCATAGACTTAGCAATCTCGGGCGGAATAAAGTTGCCCGATTCGACCAACCCGATCACTACCGAATTGAACGACTTGTGAAAACGAAAAATCTTCATCGTCAGTCGCCTCGCTCCTTACTCATTAAGTCCTTTTTCGACTTTGCGCACCGTTCGGCCATTGGTAGGGAAAAGAAGCATCAGTAACACCATACCCAATCCAGCCACATACAAATTGACCCAACCATGGTCCAGTAGCAAAACCACGAGATTCAAATAGATGCCGGCTTCTATCATCGCACATTGGATCACGTGCGAAGTATGTAATCCTGCCAGTAAGGTTTTAACATCAGAGTATTCAACGGGTTCGGAGGCGTTGACAGATTTTCGAAATGCAGGTCCCAAAAAGAAAGAAAGTAGATAACTGACCACGCCGGTGGCAGCGGCCAAAAGAATCAACATCTCAGGTTCTGAGTGCAGGCTCTCGGTGTTTATCGCGGCAAGGATGACTGCGATAAACAGGATCGGACCCATTACCAATGCCATCGTAATCACTTGCATCGTTCTGACCGATGGCTGGATGCGCGTGATCATGTCTGAGGGTACGTGAAGCATACGGCTACTCTTCTTTGGAAATGCGTTCAAGCAATTTGGCGACCAGTTGTGGATCGTCTTGGGATTTTAGGTGGTCGATTGTTTGTTGTTTGACTTCCAATTTTTGCAGATGGCCGACGAGGCGTTCCCAGTTCTTTTCACGTTTCTTACCTTCAGTCAGGTACAGCTCAGTCACCAGTTCTTGGGCGCGCTGAAGCGCGATGTTCTCGCGATTCTCATAGTAGTTCTTGATGACATTTTGTTGATATCGGGAGTGTTCAGCCATGGAGTTGTCTCAGGGAGGTTCAATTAATACAGCGCCAGAAGCACCGTTTCAGCAAGTTTCGTCAACCACTGCGACCAGAATACACCAAATCGGCCCCGCCGCGCACTTGCCGATTTGTGTCGATTATAACGCCGGAGCGATAAGTCTCGCTAGCATCAGAATCTATGGTTGCTCCAAACTCGATCTGGTAGTGTCTGACCATGATTCTAAACAGTGGAACAACCTGCAAAATAGCCTTGCTTGGCTTTCGGTTTTGTAAAACGATGGCGATTCTTGTGGGATTGCTGGGAACGTTTTGCGGCAGTTGGCAAACGGTCGATGCCGACGGTCTTTTAGACGATGCCCTGCCCGCGTCGTGGCAGTCTGAAGCAGCACTCAATGATGTTTGCTTTATTGATCGTCAACACGGGTGGGCCGCTGGCGATCACGGCACCATTCTGCGAACTTCTGACGGCGGCGAGACTTGGAAAACGGTCGTTCAACTTAATCAGACCGTCATGGCCAACCGAGGAAGTAATGGCAGTCTATCGCTG
>CAZDBE010000152.1:0-13034 GCA_964503675.1 uncultured Pirellulaceae bacterium
GAAGCGAACCTGCTTGCCAACGCCAACGACGTTGACGGTGATACGCTAAGTGTAAACAACGTAGCGATTTCCTCAGGTAATGGGAGTGTCGCTGACAACGGAGACGGTACTTGGACCTATACACCTGCGGTCGATGACGACACAGCTGCTTTCTTCAGCTACAACGTTACTGATGGGGCCGATAGTGTTCTGGGAACTGCGACAATAGATATTCTGCCCTTGAACGACGCTCCAACGACCTCTCCCGTGGCATTAATGGATGTCCAAATAAATACCGCTCGCACCTTTACGGAGGCGGAGCTGCTGGCCAACGCTAACGACGTTGACGGTGACACGCTGAGCGTGAACAGCGTAGCGATCTCATCGGGTAACGGAAGTGTCGCTGACAATGGAGACGGCACGTGGACCTATACGCCCGCGCTGGATGACGAAACGGGAGTTAATTTCAGCTACAACGTCACTGATGGGACTGTCAGTACTCTTGGTAGCGCGACTCTGGATATTTTGCCCTTGAATGAGGCTCCAACGACTTCGCTGGTGACATTGGCGGATGTGCAAGAAGACAATGATCGTGTTATCACCGAAGCGGAGTTGTTAGCCAATGCGAGTGATGTTAACGGAGACACGCTGAGCGTGAACAGCGTAGCGATTGATACGGGTAATGGAACTCTCGTTGACAATGGCAATGGCACGTGGACCTATTCGCCTTCGCTCGACGACGATACTGGTGTGAGATTCCGCTACAACGTCACTGACGGAACTGAAAGTGTTTTGGGAACTGCGACGCTGGACATTGTTCCTGTAAACGACCAGCCGACTCTTAACGCAATTCCTCCCCAAGTGATTTCTGAGGGAGATTCGTTCACGCTAGACGTGCTCCAAGTTGGCATGGCGAGTGATTCCGAAACGCCCACAAGAGATCTAAAACTTGTTATCGTAGGCGGAGCGAATCAAAATTGGTTCTTCGTCAATCCTACGACCAATGAATTGGAAATGGTGGCAGGCTACATCGTCCCTGCTGGACAGGACACAAACTTAGAAGTGGTCGTCGCGGTAGATGATCGCAGCAATCCCAATGATGGCACAAATGATGCTCTTCATCGATCGACGCCGCAGACTGTTGTTTTAACGGTTGAAAATGTCGATGACGCTCCAGTCTTCGATGATGTACCCAGATCTGTCTCTGTAACCGAAGATCAGACGGTTATCGCAGATCTGTCTGCCACGGACCAAGATCTTGACGAAATCGTTTACAGTTTGGTCGACCCTTCTGATGAGGAATTTTTTGAGGTTGATCCATTAACGGGCGTATTGCAGTTTCGGGAGTCGCCAAATTTTGAAAGCTTGGGGATCAGAGGCCGGAACCCATTTAGCGTTCAAGTCGCAGCTGATGACAGAAATGGCGGAGCCTTTCCTGTTAGTTCGATTACTGTCAGCATTTCCAATTTCACGGAACCTTCTGTAACGTCTGCGGTCGGCAATGAATCGTCCAACGAGAATGATGGGCCAAGTGATGATGCACTCGCAGCGATCGATTCGAATACATTGCCACCGGCGTCTTCCCCGTCAGTCCAAAACGAAGGTCCCGGAGTTGGTCCTCAGGTCTTCACAACTTCCGACAGCAAGAACAGTGGCGCTGACGATTTCAACTACTCGGACGACGGGTTCGTCAATGTGGCAAACGGCTCTGCTGTCAATCTAGGGTTCTACGAATCGTACTACCAAGGAATGGACTTCATTCAGGAAACTGAATTAGTAAGCCAACAGTTGGCTGACGCGTATAGTTCAAGGCGGAATATCGAAAATGTGAGTGCTGACGATGCGCAATTGGCGGCACTGTTTTGGCAAGGACTTGACTCGTCCAATGAAGATTATCTGCAGCGCAACGTTGCCGCCAATAATGCCAATATTGTTGCTGCGTCCGCTGGGCTCTTCTCGGCCGGACTCCTGTTTTCCGTTTATGGCGGATCCATAGCAATTACAACTTTGGCGACCCAGCTGCCAGCATGGAAATCACTGGATATTTCTCCATTGATTTCCGCCTTTGATGAAGACGAAGAGTCCATTCACGAAATTGTTGACGGCTAATTAAAGAGAGCAGGTTCCTTTTGCCTGCAAGCCCCCCCTTTTTACTTTAAAGTTCCTTGTTCCCCACAATGTCATGCGTTGGTTAACCGCGAAAACTCAAATAACTATCGGATTGCTAGGTGTAGTCACGATCGTTTTCTTAACAGCACTTTTTCTTGGATTTGTTCCGGACGAACAACGGGCTCAACTGCATCACCGTAATGACGTTTGTGACTCATTGGCCGTGACGTCGTCGTTGTTGATTCAGAACGACAAACAGAGAACGCTGAAGGTCTTTATCAATCAAATGGTTGAGAGAAATAGTCAGCTCCAGTCTGTTGGGATTCGTCGCCGCAGCGGCAAGATCTTTGTTGCTTCTAAAGGTCACGCATTGCAGTGGAGTGATGAATCTTCCGTAGAGCCAAAAGACAAACGTGAGAGCGCTCTGTTCAGTGGTAAGAAACAATGGGGACAGATCGAGTGCATCTTTCACCGAGACGAGAGTTCTTGGTTGCTGGGCAGTTCAACGGGCAGTTTTCGTTTAGGCGGATTCTTGATCCTTGCTTCGGCGTTAGGGTTCTATCTGTTCATCGGGCGCCTGTTGAGCAAAATGAAGCCGGGGCGCACGGTTCCCAAGCAGGTTCGTACGACACTTGATATTCTCGGTGGTGGACTGCTGGTGCTCAATCGATCCGGGAAAATTGTTGTTGCGAACGAGGCGTTTGGTTCAAGTAGCGGCAGTGATGTGAAGGATCTGGTTGGCAAGATTCCATCGGAGTGTTTTGACTGGCGGGACCAATCCGGAAATTCGCTGGTCGATCCACCTTGGGAGCGTGCGGGCAGATCTGGCGAGCAAATTTTTGATGAAGTGGTTCGGATTCAGAAAGCGGGAACGGACGCTCTTGACCAAGGTGTTACTTTCAAAGTCAATTGCGCGCCAGTTCAATCGCAATCTGCAACAGGAAACGGCGTTTTGGTCAGCTTCGAGAACGTTACAGAACTCGAACGCAGTAAGTCAGAGGCTGAAGATGCCAACAAAGCAAAGTCCGAATTCCTCGCGAATATGAGCCATGAAATTCGAACGCCTATGAATGCGATTCTCGGATTTACCGACTGGCTACAGCGCGGAATGGCGACCACCCCTGAAGAACAGCAGGAATACCTATCGACGATTCATGCAAGTGGGACTCACCTGTTAAGCCTGATCAATGACATTCTCGATCTCTCGAAGATTGAAGCTGGAAAACTCGAAATCGATAAAGTTGACGCTTCTCCATACGCCCTCGTACACGAAGTTGCAAATATTCTCAGTGTACGTGCCAAAGACAAAGGTATCAGGTTGGACACGGAGTTTGAGAATCCGCATCCTGCACATATCAATACAGACGATGTTCGACTTCGCCAGGTGATTACGAACCTTGTCGGTAACGCGATTAAGTTCACTGCCGAAGGTGGTGTTACGATCCGTTCGAAGTTTATCGAGAGCGGCCAAGGAAACGATCGACTCAAACTAACCATTGTCGATACTGGAATTGGTATGGAGGAAGGGCAGCTTAAGAAGATCTTCGACCCGTTCGTTCAAGCCGATACCAGCGTGACGCGTAAATTTGGCGGCACAGGCTTGGGACTCTCGATCAGTAAACGTATTGTCACGGCACTTGGCGGCCAAATTACAGTCACTAGCGAAGTAGGCAAGGGAACAGAGATTAGTTTTGAGATTGCCGTAGGCGATACGTCTGCTCAGCCCCGACTGTCGCAACAAGACTACTTGGAAGGCTTGAAAGCCCAACCGGCCAAAGAAGCCTTATCTCAGGTCGCCGCCTTAGCCGGTGGCAAGGTCTTGGTGGTTGACGATGGGAAGGCAAATCGGCAACTGATTAAGTTGATTCTGGTGAAAGCAGGCTGCGTCGTGACCGAAGCAGAAAACGGAGAGATTGGTCGTGATCTTGCGCTTGCGTCAGAGTTTGATGTAATCTTAATGGATATGCAGATGCCCGTTATGGATGGATATCAAGCGACGAGGGAGCTACGGGAGGCGAACTACGCCGGCCCGATTATTGCGCTGACCGCCAACGCAATGGCTGGTGATCGTGAGAAATGTATGGACGCGGGTTGTTCTGGATTCTTGGCAAAACCAGTCGACATCGACGAACTGATCGTTCTGGTTAGTCAGCACGTCATTCCTTCGTCTGCCGATGTCGCCGACCACAGCAACGGCGCCGACGCCAAAGCCGCGGTAGTCGTGGATGAGGAGTCAAACGCCAACGCTGATCACCCTGATGCAGGTGCACCAACGAGCGAAATATTGGCAACAGGTGAATTGGAGCTAGAAGGCTCGGTGGAACCCGGGCACGATGGAACTACAAAAGCTGCTAACAACAGCAGTCTTTTTGTCGACCGACTGATTGCCGGAATAGAGGCAGAGGAGGCAGACGCCGCACCGGAAGCGGTTGAGCTACAGAGTCTGCCGACCACGCAAGACGCCTCCGACCCCGTTGAGGTTTCGTCGCTGTATTCCAACAAAGAGGACCTCTATCCTGCGAAGAGGCAGTCTACAAAAAAGGTGGTAGGAGATTCCGTCGAGAAGTTGATCAGCAAACAAGCAAATACCGACGTGAAAAACACAACGTCAACTCTAGGTGTGTCAGCCCCCGAGACACTAAATGCAGAAGAGCATGGGAACAACCGGAATCAGATGCAGTCAACTAGTCCTATGGCGGCAGGTGACCAAGGTGAACTAGGCAATGAGAATAGTATGGTTCGGTTGAGCCAGTTTGAGTATTTCTTCCACGAGCAGATGGGAGCAATTGATCTTGCAATCGAGGCAGGTAAGTATGAAGAGTTAGAGAGCCTTGCAAAGGTCGTTCAACACGAGTCATTCAACCAAAACAGCAGCGAGATCGGAGAGGCTGCTGCCGCGCTTGTTAACGCATGTCAACCCGAAGAGGTCGATGTTATTTTCATCTTGCAGCAAGTCAAGAATTTGACAGCTGTTGCGACAACTGTCTTTGAAGACAATTTGGCCGGTGACTCTGTTTGCGTTGACTACAAGAGTTCAGTTCGTCGACATGTTTCTGCGATCCAGAAAGGTTGGGAGTTGAAGAACTTCCGCTTAATGGAGAGTGCCTTTAAGAAACTACAATGCGAGTCGTTTGTGTCGGGACGCTCCACTATCGGAGAGGCTCTCAACCCACTGATTGAGAGCTGTGAAGAACGCGATCTGAAAAAGTTGAACAAGCATCTGACCCCTTTGCTGAAGGTGGTGCGGTCTGAGATGACTGTCTCGGGTGTGATTGACTGCTCGCGATTCCAAGCAATTCAGATGCCAAACAGCGTCCGCATGCGGTCAGCGGAAC
The DNA here is from genome assembly GCA_964503675.1 of uncultured Pirellulaceae bacterium. Lineage (GTDB taxonomy): Bacteria > Planctomycetota > Planctomycetia > Pirellulales > Pirellulaceae > Mariniblastus. Next base: position 5,424 of record CAZDBE010000152.1, read on the forward strand.
CGCCGATTGTTAGTGACGTTATGAATCGTCAATCAAAGAAGGCGATTCGACTGGAGGTTCAGACAGACGCATCGAAGGTTGCGGATCCAATATTCTCATCTCTACCCTCCGACGCAGACTTTCGAGAAATCGTTGCCGACTTCATTCCACAGATTGAGTCAAAGTTAGAGGAGATGCTTAAAGCCATTGAGACGAAAGATTTTGTTTCGCTGTTGAAGCTCGGCCATTGGCTCAAAGGCGCTGGTGGGACCGTTGGCTTCGATCATTTCTTCGAACCGAGTCACGAAATGGAATTGGCTGCAAAGGCGCAAGATCTTGAGGCTTGCGAAGCATGCTTCAGTCTTTTACTGGCATTGTCGCAAAGGATTGTTGTTCCCGAAGTTACCAAATAGCAATCCAGTTTAACGCTGTCCATCCAACTGGCGGAGAGTCCCAATGAACGAGTTTCTCGAACTATAGAGGTTCAAGGAGTTCGCTCAACCCGTTGGCCGTCGCCGAGCCCAGTTGTGCCCCATTGGCGAGTCGCTCTGATAGCCCTGTTTCCCTGAAAAAACTCAAAAACAATTACGATCTTGCAGGGCATGTATCAGACAGATGCTTTAAGTGAGGGACACCGGTCGTTATCATATCTTCTTGTTAAAGACCATTTTGGGTATAACCCTTTAACGCAGATAGAAGCCAATTCCTCCGAGTCTGATCAACGACGGTGCCACATGAACAATTTTCCATCCAGCACATGGCAACTGGACGCAGCTCCAGAGAGTACCGACCACGTTCAGATTGAAGATGGGTATGGGCTGTTCATCAATGGCAAGTTTCAACCATCCTCCGGTGGAGAAACCTTCGATTCGATCAATCCGGCAACCGAGAAGCGGCTTGCTTCGATCAGCGAGTCAAATTCCGACGATGTTGATAAGGCAGTCAAATCGGCAACCAATGCGTACAACAAAGTTTGGTCAAGAACCAGCCCGGCCGAACGGGGGAAGTATCTGTTTCGGATCGCGCGTTTGATTCAGGAACGGGCGCGTGAATTGTCAGTGATCGAATCGATGGACGGAGGCAAGCCGATTCGTGAATCACGTGACGTTGACATCCCATTGGTTGCTGCTCACTTTTTCTACTACGCCGGCTGGGCCGATAAACTTCAGTACGCATTCTCGAACCGGGCAATTCGTCCTCTGGGAGTTGCCGGTCAGATCATTCCTTGGAACTTCCCACTGTTGATGGCAGCTTGGAAAATCGCGCCGGCCCTCGCGTGCGGTAACACGGTCGTCCTGAAGCCTGCAGAAACGACTTCCGTCTCCGCATTGAAATTGGCCGAGATCATCCAACAGGCAGATCTTCCTCCGGGGGTCGTTAACATTGTGACAGGGCACGGCGCGGTCGGCGAAGCGATCGTCAACCATCCGGGCGTTAACAAGATTGCGTTTACTGGGTCAACTGCTGTGGGCAAGAAGATCCGCACCAGCATCGCCGGTTCTGAGAAGCGATGTACTTTGGAATTGGGTGGCAAAGCAGCGAATATTGTTTTCGCGGACGCGCCGATTGATCAGGCCGTCGAAGGGATCATCAATGGTATCTTCTTTAATCAAGGGCACGTTTGTTGTGCGGGCAGCCGCTTGTTTGTCCAAGAATCCGTGCGCGATGAAGTGCTTAAGAAACTGAAGCATCGCATGGGGACGCTGCGAGTTGGAGATCCATTGGACAAGAATACCGATGTAGGTGCGATTAACAGCAAGCAACAACTAAAGCGCATTGAGTCCTACCTTGAGATTGGACAGGAGGAAGGAGCGGAGCTTTACCAATCCGGATGTCAGCTTCCATCCAAAGGATACTGGTGTCGCCCAAGCGTTTTCACCGACGTTGCTCAGTCTAGTCGAATCGCGCAAGAGGAGATCTTTGGGCCAGTGTTGGCAGTGCAAACTTTTCGCACCGTCGCCGAGGTGATCAAGAAAGCCAACAACACGCCGTATGGATTGTCGGCAGGTGTCTGGACGGACAAGGGGTCCAAAATCTTCAACATGACGTCGCAGATGAAGGCGGGCATCGTATGGGCCAACACTTACAACCAGTTCGATCCCACATCCCCCTTTGGAGGGTTCAAGGAGTCTGGATTCGGTCGGGAAGGCGGACTGCAGGGCTTGGCGGCTTATCTAGATATGTAAAAGTGGAAACGTGCAGCGTCGAAACGCGTCAGCGCTTCCTTTCAAAGAATCCATCACTTATTGAATACGCGAAATGGCTAAAGAAAAACGAGAATCAAAAACGTCCGCCGCGCTTGATGTTGCGAAGACGTATAAAATGTACGTAGGCGGAAAGTTTCCGCGGACTGAATCGGGCCGCTTCTATACTGCAGCCAACGCTAATGTATGCTTGGCGTCTCGCAAGGATCTTCGTAACGCAGTGGTCGCTGCTAGGAGTGCCCAAGCTGGATGGCAGGGTCGTACGGCCTACAATCGTTCGCAGATTTTGTACCGCGTGGCTGAGATGCTCCAAGGCCGTTCGGCCCAGTTCGTGGAAGAACTGGTTTTGCAGTGGCTGACTGCTGCTGCCGCTAAGAAAGAGGTTCAGGCCAGCATCGACCGATTGATCTACTACGCTGGTTGGTGCGACAAATTCCAGCAGGTGTTCAGCACGGTCAATCCCGTTGCTTCATCGCATTTCAATTTCTCTGTTCTTGAACCGGTGGGTGTCGTGTTTGGGTTTGCCGCAGCTGATTCCCCGCTGTTGGGGTTGGTGTCGATGATTGCTCCCATTATTGCCTCCGGGAATACCTGTATTATTCTTGCGTCGCATGCGTCACCGTTATCCGCGGTTACATTTGGCGAAGTCCTACAAACATCCGACGTTCCTAGCGGCGTCGTCAATCTGCTGACAGGAACTGCTGAAGAACTCGCGCCCCACGCGGCGACGCACATGGACATCAATTCCATCGCGGTAGACGGGTTGAGCGACGATCAGCGTGCGAGCGTTGAAGCTGAGTCGGCGAGCAATCTCAAACGCATCATTCGTATGGCGCACGATTGGTACGATGTCGAACAATCACAGTCGCCGTACCTGATCGAGAAGTTTTGCGAACTCAAGACGACGTGGCACCCGATCGAGCAGATTTCAGCTTCTGGATCAGGCTACTAATCGCTGCAACGCTTATGAAGTGGTGCAAAATTTGGTTTGAGGTGGAGTATCTCCCGTAGCGGCTTCTTTTTCCTTTATGTCCTATTCGGCACCGCTGCCATCGTTGAACGGGGATTAAACTACATTGAAGATTTTGTTAACTTGACTCCTTCCAAGAACGCGACGAGTTGATTGACAATTAATTGAATCTTTACGTCGTCTCCTTCCACGAAACATTCCGTCGTTTCTGAACCAGTTTTGCTAGTTCGACTCTTTCTCCTTTCTAGAGAGTGCTCATGCCATATCTATCAAGTCTGTTGGAAGTCAAAAACTCTCGTGGTCGTTTTGCCAAGTTGAGCCGACGCAAGAGGCATGGCAGTAGAGTTTCCTACGAGAGTTTAGAAGCCAGAAAACTGCTGGCTACGATTGCTTGGTCGACAGGAGACATATCCGGTAGTTCCGATGTCTCCACTAATGGAAATTTAGTTTTTGCCATTAATGGTTCTGAGGAAACTGGCGTCACAACTACCGTTAACGGCGTCAACTTCGTTTCTTCCACAGGAGCGAATTCTGCGTCGCAATCTCAAGTCCAATCTCCGGGCAATGAATCGCTGGCCACGACGATCGCAAACGACAATGACGGCGCGTTTACTGATGGCGGAACGGGCGGGGCCATTGGCACACTCATCGAAGGGGGATGGTGGGGCTCCGACTCTGGTAACTCAGCCACCGTTACATTGAGTGGGCTTGCGGTTGGAAGTGATTACGAGATTCAAATCTTTTCCAGTGACGCACGCGAGAGTAGAGACTCTGGCTGGGTTACAAGATTGGATAACGGGGTTGGAGGCACTGGCGTAGATCTTCAGCTGAATAACCAACCCAGTGGAGGCCGTCCTGGGGACTTTGGCATCGGGACATTTACTGCTGACAGTTCCACGCAAACAATTGACTTAAGTGGCTTCAATGACGGCAGTGCTAGTGCGGGCCGGATTCAAATCAATGCCATCCAGTTGCGAAGTCTAGAGCCAGTTGAACTTCTTCCGGGTGCGCATCCGTTGATCAATGAGTTCTCGGCGTCCAACGCAGGCGTGCTGGACGACGACAACGGAGAATCGACCGACTGGATTGAAATATTCAACGCTGGTCAGGATCCGGTAAATTTGGCTGGCTACTCATTGACTGATGACCCAACCGACACATCCAAGTACGTGTTTCCAAACCAGTTTCTAGTTGGGGGGCAATATCTCGTTGTCTTCGCCGGTGACGATGCAGATCCGACAACTGGAAGCGACCTCTATACCGGATTCGGACTCGCCAGTAGCGGCGAGTATCTCGGTTTCTATGATTCGTTAGGCGATCTCGTCACTGAGTTTGGAATCGGCGGAGCAGACTATCCCGCTCAGTTCAGCGACGTGAGCTACGGTTTTGAGGCTGACGATACCTATAGTGTGCCAAGCTACTTTGCAACGCCTACGCCCGGTTCTGCCAACGTCAACCCCGTCGATGGTGTCATCGACTCTCTGCCCACGGTAAGTGTCGATCGTGGATTTTATGACCAGGCCTTTGACGTTGATATTGCTTCGCTGACTCCTGGGGCGAGCGTGGTTTACACAACCGATGGATCCGAGCCAAGTTTGACTAACGGCACGCGCGTAGACCCCACGAATGCTAACTCCACAGTAGCATTAACGCTGAATATCTCAGAAACCACTCCGCTGCGGACGGCTGTGGTAAGGGATGGATTTGTCACGCGCAGCACAACCACGCACAGCTATGTTTTCTTGAACGATGTGATTACCTCTAGCGTGTTGGATACAGCGATTACCAGTCAATACACTAATGCTGAGTTGCGGGCTGGATTACTGGATATTCCGACACTTTCGTTCAACTACGAAACGGTAATTGTAGACAGTGACCAACCGGAACAACGTGCCTCGATCGAGTGGCTTGCCCCCGACGGCAGTGAAGGGTTTCATATCAATGCGGGCATCAGTGGCTTTGGCGGCAATCACATTAGTTCCCAAGGCTTTGAAAAGGAAAACTATCGAGTTGAATTCCGCAACCAGTATGAGGGTCGACTTGAGTTTCCGCTCTTCGAAGGATTCGAGTACGGTGTCACTGCGACCGATTCTTTTGAAAGCATAGAATTTCGTGGTGGGTCACATGACAGAATCCTGCGCGGCTTCGGACTGTCGAACCGTTTCGTCGACGACACACTTTTGGAATTAGGCCACGCTGTCCCTCATGGTCGATTTGTTCACATTTACAGCAACGGTGAGTATTTTGGCCAATTCCACATGCGAGAACGCTGGGACGCTGACTTCTTGGCTCAGTACTACGGCGGTGACGAGGATGACTATGAAGCCATTAATGGGAACGTGAACAATGGAAACGGGACTCCCAACGGCTGGGACCCGGGACAGGTTTACGATGGGGATGGAACCGCTTGGGCAGCCATCCAAGCCTTGGCTGATACCGATGGTAGCGGCAATCCGACTGGCGGTTATCAAGAATTAAAAGAAGTAGTGAACTTGCCGCAGTACCTAGACTACGTTTTGCTCTACATGTCCGGTAACACGGAGAATGAATACCGAGGTGGTGGATCTATTGACGGATCGGTTCCGTACACCTTTTATCTCAATGACGCCGACGGTTGGATACGAGGTGTTGGCGACAGGACTGGAAATGCAGGCCCCGGCAACATTCTTGGTACGCTTGTCGACGAAGCAGACCCAGAATTCATGACGCTGTTTGCCGACCGGATTCACAATATGTTTGGTGAAGGTGGTGTACTAAGTGCAGATCGAAGCGTCGAACGTCTCCAGAATCGAATTGATGAAACGCAGCTTAGTTTTGTTTTGGAGTCGGCGCGCTATAGTGACACCAATGAGACTCGCACGCCAGAATCTTTCGCCAGCGCTGCTAACAACGCGATCGAAAACATCTTGCCTCAAATCCCCGTTGACATGATTAACCGTCTAAGGGCTCGAGGCCTGTACCCAAGCGTTGATGCTCCTTCGTTCCAGGTCGATGGTATTACCCAGAACGGTGGAGAGATCGCTGCCGGCGCTGCGCTTTCCTTCAGTGCAGACCAGCCGATCTATTACACGACTGACGGAACTGATCCGAGGCTTGTGGGCGGAGGGGTCAATCCTAACGCGACCCTCTTCACATCTGGAGAAACCACTACAACGGTATTTACGTTGGGCTCGGTTTGGAATTACTTAGACGATGGTAGTGACCAAGGTACAGCTTGGCGAACCGTCGGCTTCGACGATTCGAGCTGGGACTCTGGTGCCGGAGAACTTGGTTACGGAGACGGTAATGTTTCGGACCCGAATCCAGGTGATGAAACCACGACGGTTGGGTTCATCGACGTGAATCCGAATCAATCGGGAGTTCAGAAGAACGCTACAACCTACTTTCGTAGAACTTTCAATGTGTTGCCCGGCAGCTATGTTTCGGCATCTCTTCTGCTGAAGAGAGATGACGGAGCAGCAGTGTATCTCAATGGCAACTTAGTTGCTCTAAACAACTTAGATTTGGGTGCTGCGTTTGACGACTACGCCAATGGCACCGAGGATGGATTCATCACTGTCTCCATAGATCCAAGCTTGCTCCTACCAGGCAGCAACACGTTAGCCGTCGAAATCCACCAAGCAGGCCCCAGCAGCAGCGACATCTCTTTCGACGCCGAGCTGACCGTAACTGGCCTGACGTCCAACACATCACAGCCTGATACTCTCAACACGTCGACGAACGTTCTAGCCAGAACGTTTAACGGTGGTCAATGGTCAGCGGTCAATAATGCGCTCTTCGCCATCCCTGTATCCCAATCAGATCTTCGGATCTCTGAGATTCATTTCAATCCTGCTGATCCATCGGCTGCGGAAATTTCGGCAGGATTCACTGACAATGATGATTTTGAGTTCCTTGAATTGTTCAATCCTTCCACCACTGGCACGATTAATCTAAGTGGTTTGCAACTTTCCGATGGAGTGACGTTTGACTTTGGCGATACTGATTTGCTGCCTAGCCAGCGAGCCGTTGTAGTTGAAGACATTGATGCGTTCATGACTCGATATGGCAACAGCGCTACGATTCTTGGTGAGTGGTCTGGCGGTCTGAGTAATGGTGGTGAAGAAGTCACATTAGTTGATGTCGATATGAACGAAATCATGTCAGTCAATTACGCGGATAACGATCCTTGGTACAACTCGACCGACGGACACGGGTTCAGCTTGGTGCTTGAAGATGCTGTGAACACTCCAGTGAACGAGCTTGGTAAGTATTACAGCTGGCGGGCTAGTACCGAGCTTGGTGGTACTCCGGGTGCGGCATCGGCCGATCCAACAGGTGTGGTGATCAATGAGATTCTTGCTCACACCGACTTACCCCAGTCTGACACGATTGAGTTGTACAATCCGACGGGATCGGCGGTTGACGTTGGCGGCTGGTACTTGAGCGATGAAGGTGACGAGCTATTGAAGTTTCAGA